>CAYQMV010000003.1:0-61411 GCA_964418705.1 uncultured Sangeribacter sp. | reverse complement strand
CTGATTATAAGTTGGCACTTAAATTAAGCGCTGATTATAAAAGAGTGTCGACGATGGCCTCCAAGTCGGCGAGTTTCACCAAACCCACGCTCTTGTTTTTGAGTTCTCCGTCTTTGAAGAAGAGGATGGTGGGGATGTTGCGCACGCGGTATTCAGCAGCCATATCCTCGTTGTCCTCGATGTTGAGTTTGCCTACCACGATCTTGTCGCCGTATTTCTCTGCCAACTCCTCCACCACGGGACCTAATTTGATGCAGGGTCCGCACCATGTGGCCCAGAAGTCGATAACTACAATCTTTCCACTCTCTACAGCCTCTTGCGCTGTTTGATCTGTAAACTGTGTTGCCATTTTATTATTTGTTATTTTTTATATGGTTATTATTGTTGTTCTTGTTGTTGATGATGTTGTTCTTGTTGATGTTCTTGCCGTTTAGGCGTCAAACACTCTATAATCAACGCCCAACTCCGACAAATTCCTCAGCAGCTGGCGCGAAATGTCGACTTTGACCTTCGATTTGAATGTCACCGTCTGGCTCAGTTCCGTGTCGGTGAACTTCACGAAGAGTGTCCCAAGTCGTGGATTCTCCGGGGAGCGTTCCTTGAAGAGCGGGCCCAAATCCCCCACCAAATGGCTGTCGGAGATTGAAATCTCTATGGCGTTAGCCACTTGCGACTTCAAGGAGTCTAAATAATCAACGGATCCAATGCGAATATCGTATGATCCGGCGCGGAAACGTTGCTCCTCCACCACTCCCGTGACCCTCACGGCTGTGCCCTTTATGCCGTAGGGCTGGAATGTCTGGAAGTTCTTTCCGAAGAGGCGCAGCTCCATGTTGCCGGAGAAATCCTCCATCTTCAGCACTCCGTAGGGTGTTCCCTTGGAGGTGGTCTTGACTATGAAGTCGGTGACCAATCCTCCGAACGTCACATTCTCCCCCTCGGTGGTTTTGTCGTTCACCTCCGCACAGGGGGTGTTGCATCCGTAGGTGAGTTCCATATAGTACGCGTCCAGCGGATGCGCCGAGAGATACATCGTCACCATGCGCTTCTCCTCCTCGAGGATTTTCAGCGCGCTCCATTTCTCGCAGTTCGAGGGGAACGGGGGTTTGTTGGTCTCTATAGGTTCAAGCTCCGAGAAGAGGGATGCCTGCATGGAGCATTTGTCGGCTTGGAAGCGTTGGCCATACTTCACCAATATGTCGGAGAAGGGCGCGCCGCCGGTGTCGCACACATACATCTCGCGCGGGTGTCCGAAGCAATCCAACGCCCCGGCGAGGGCGAGACATTCCAACGCCGATCTGTTGCACGCCGTGAGGTTCACGCGCTCCACCAAGTCGTAGATGTCGGCGAAGGGACCGTTGGCATCCCTTTCGCTGATTATGGCGGCGACGGCGCTTCCGCCGAGGCCCTTTATCGCTCCGAGTCCGAAGCGTATGTCTCCGTTCTTCGCCACGGCGAATTTCTCCAGCGACTCATTCACGTCGGGTCCCTTCACCGTGAGCTTCATGGCGCGGCACTCATCCATATATTTCGACAGCTTATCCGGCACTCCGAGGTTGCGGCTGAGAACGCCCGCCATATACTCCGCCGGATAGTTGGCTTTGAGGTACGCCGTCTGATACGCCACCCAGCTATAGCAAGTGGCATGGCTCTTGTTGAACGCATATTTCGCGAACTCCGTCCAGTCGCCCCAGATCTTGTCGAGCACCGCCGGGTCATGCCCTTTCTCGGCGCCCTGAGCCATGAACTTCACTTTAAGCTTCGCCATCATGTCGAGCTTCTTCTTTCCCATCGCCTTGCGCAGCATATCGCTCTCGCCGCGGGTGAACCCCGCCAACAGGCGCGACAGAAGCATCACTTGCTCCTGGTAGACGGTGATGCCGTAGGTTTCGGCGAGGTGCTTCTCCATGATCGGTATGTCGTATTTGATAGGCTCCTTGCCATGCTTACGGGCGATGAATTGGGGTATGTACGCCATAGGCCCCGGACGGTAGAGGGCGTTCATCGCGATCAAGTCCTCGAACTTCGTCGGCTGTAGCTCGCGAAGGTTGGCTTGCATGCCCGGCGACTCGAATTGGAAGGTGGCTGTGGTGGCTCCCTTGCAATATAGCTCAAAGGTCTTCTCGTCGGTGAGCGAGATATGGTCTATGTCGAGGTCGATGCCGCGGGTGAATTTGATGTTCGCCAACGCCTCCTTGATTATGGAGAGAGTCTTGAGTCCGAGGAAGTCCATCTTGATGAGTCCCGTGTCCTCGATCACGCTTCCCTCGTATTGCGTCACGATCACGTTGTTGCCGTCCACATCCTTCGCCGTGGAGACGGGCACCCAATCGGTGATGGGGTCCCTGCCGATGATCACGCCGCACGCGTGGATGCCGGTGTTCCTCACGTTACCCTCCAGGCGTGTGGCGAAGTCCATCACCGTCTCCACCAAGGGGTTCGCGTTCATCTCCTCCTTAAATTCCGGACAATATTTGATGCAGTTGGCGAGGTTGATTTTCGGGGCTTTGCCGTCCACCTCCGGGAGCCTGTCGGGCACCAGCTTGGTCAGATGGATGGACTCCTGCAAGGGTAGCTGCATCACCCGCGCCACGTCGCGTATCACGGACTTGGTAGCCATGGTGGTGTAGGTGATGATATGCGCCACTTTATCCGCGCCGTATTTATCCGTCACGTAGTTGAGCACCGTGTAGCGTCCGTCGTCATCGAAGTCCACATCGATATCGGGGAGGGAGATACGGTCGGGGTTAAGGAAACGTTCAAACAGAAGGTCGTATTTGATGGGATCCACATCCGTGATTCCCAAGCAGTACGCCACCACGCTTCCCGCGGCGGATCCACGTCCCGGGCCCACGCTCACCCCGAGCTTGTTGCGCGCGGTGTTGATGAAGTCCTGCACTATAAGGAAGTAGCCGGGGAAACCCATGGTCTTCATTATATATAGTTCGAAGTTCAGGCGCTCCGTTATTTCGTCGGATAGGGGAGTGGGATAACGCTTCACCGCCCCCTCCATCGTCAATTTCTTTAGATAGTCCGCCTCGAATTTGATGCGGTAGAGCTTGTCGTAGCCCCCGAGACGCTTTATCTTCTTCAGCCCCTCCTCCTCGGAGAGCACCACATTGCCGTTCTCGTCCCGGGTGAACTCATCGTAAAGCTCTTTCTCGCTTATGCGCGTGCGGTACTCCGCCTCCGTTCCGAACTCCTCTGGAATCTCGAAGTTGGGCATGATGGGACCGTGGTCGATGCTGTAGAACTCCACCTTATCCAGCACCTCCTGGGTGTTGGCGAGTCCCTCCGGAATGTCGGGGAACGCCTCGAGCATCTCCTCCGGGGATTTGAGCCACTCCTGCTTGGTGTAGTGCATACGCTGCGGATCATTGTAGTCCTTCTGCGTGGAGACGCATATAAGGCAGTCGTGGGCATCGGCGTCATCCTCCGTGGTGAAGTGGACATCGTTGGTCACCACCACTTTGACGTTATGCTTCTTCGCCAGCTCCAGGAGTCCGGCGTTGGCTTTCTGCTGCAATTCGAAGGTCTCCGTGTTGGCGTTGTTTTTGAATGTTTTATGACGTTGAAGTTCAAGGTAATAGTCGTCGCCAAACACCTCTTTGAACCATTGGACCCGTTCCGAGGCCTTCTCCATGTTGCCGTTGAGTACCAACGAGGGTATCTCGCCGGCGATGCACGCGGAGCATACTATCAAGCCCTCGCTGTGCTTCTTCAGCTCCTCATGATCCGTGCGCGGACGGTAGTAGTAGCCCTCCGTCCATGCCTTGCTCACGAGCTTGATCAGATTCTTATATCCTTGGAGGTTTTTGGCAAGTACTATAAGGTGATTTCTTTTCTCATTCTTATTGGAAACATCGTGCATATCCGGCACGACGTACATCTCGCATCCTAATATCGGTTTGAACTTTTCGTCGTCGGGTTTACCTTGGTTCACCTTGTTGACGTAGTTGTAAAACTCCTTTATGCCGAACATATCGCCGTGGTCGGTCAAGGCTATGCCTTTCATTCCTAACGATATCGCCCGGTCAACTAATCCGCTTATTGATGCCTGTCCGTCCAACAGCGAATATTGGGAGTGGACATGAAGGTGAGTAAAGGGGGTAGTCATTTTTTTTGCTACATATATATTGACAGGTGCAAAGATAGCAAAATTATTATTAACTTTGCACCGAGCCAAGCTCAAAGAAAGAAAATATTTGATATCATATCATGGAAGATAAAACAAAAAAAATCACGTTGGACGCGGTGCTTCCCGCATATCCCGAGTTCGTTAAGGATATCAGACGCGCTCCCGATAGGGGATACACCCTCAACCCCGCAAAAACTCTTGTGGCACTTAAAAATGCTCTGCGATACGTGCCGGAATCTCTACACGCCGAATTAGCCCCCGAATTTTTGGAGGAACTTAGGACGCGCGGCCGCATATACGCCTACAGATACCGCCCACAGGGTGATCTCAAAGCTAAATCCATAGATGAATATAAGGGTAAATGCATCGAAGGCAAGGCCTTCCAAGTGATGATCGACAACAACCTCTGTTTCGACATCGCCCTATATCCCTACGAATTGGTGACCTATGGCGAGACAGGGCAGGTGTGCCAAAACTGGCTCCAATACCGTCTCATCAAGAAGTATCTGGAGGAGCTGGAGTCGGATCAGACTTTGGTGATCGAGTCGGGACACCCGTTGGGCTTGTTCCCATCGCGCCCCGACGCTCCGAGGGTCATCATCACCAACGCCATGATGGTTGGTATGTTCGACAACCAAGCCGATTGGCACGAGGCGATGCAGATGGGTGTGGCTAACTACGGGCAGATGACCGCCGGCGGATGGATGTACATCGGTCCTCAGGGCATCGTACACGGCACTTTCAACACCCTGCTGAACGCCGGACGCATGAAATTGGGTATCCCCGCCGATGGTGACCTCCGCGGACATCTGTTTATATCTTCCGGTCTGGGAGGAATGAGCGGCGCGCAGCCTAAAGCCGCCGAAATCGCCGGTGCCGCCGCGATCATCGCGGAGGTTGACCTCTCCCGCATCAACACACGCCTGAACCAGGGATGGGTGCAGAAAGTGACCGACTCCATCCCCGAGGCGTTCGCTTTGGCGCACGACGCCATGGCGAAGAGGGAGCCTATCTCCATCGCTTACCACGGCAATATCGTCGACCTGCTTGAGTATGCCGTGAAGAACGGGGAGAAAATCGAACTCCTCTCCGACCAGACCTCATGCCACGCCGTCTACGACGGTGGCTACTGCCCCGTGGGACTCACTTTCGAGCAGCGTACGGAGTTGCTCCACTCTAACCATGAGGAGTTCCGTAAGAGGGTGGATGAGTCGCTCCACCGCCACTTCCTGGCGATCAAAGCCCTTGTGGCGCGCGGCACTTACTTCTTCGACTACGGCAACGCCTTCATGAAGTCCGTCTACGACGCGGGTGTCAAAGAGATCTCACGCAACGGCGTGGATGAGAAGGATGGCTTCATCTGGCCCTCCTACGTGGAGGATATCATGGGCCCGATGCTGTTCGACTACGGCTACGGCCCCTTCCGTTGGGTATGCCTCAGCGGAAAGCATGAGGATCTCATCAAGACCGACCATGCAGCCATGGGGTGCATCGACGTGAACAGACGCGGTCAGGACCGCGACAACTATAATTGGATCCGCGACGCCGAGAAGAACGCCCTCGTGGTAGGAACTCAGGCGCGTATCCTCTATCAAGACGCGATGGGTCGCTTGAACATCGCGCTCAAGTTCAACGATATGGTGAGAAAAGGGGAGGTGGGCCCCATTATGTTGGGACGCGACCACCACGATGTCAGCGGCACCGACTCACCGTTCCGCGAGACCTCCAACATCAAGGATGGTTCCAACGTGATGGCTGACATGGCGGTGCAATGCTTCGCCGGAAACTGCGCGCGCGGCATGAGCCTTGTGGCTCTCCACAACGGCGGCGGCGTCGGTATCGGCAAAGCCATTAACGGCGGATTCGGCATGGTTCTCGACGGCTCCGAGAGAGTGGACAATATCCTCAAGAGCGCCATGCTCTGGGACGTGATGGGCGGTGTGGCGCGCCGCGCTTGGGCCCGCAACGAAAACGCGCTCTCCACCGTGGCGGAATGGAACGAAACCAAAGGTAAGGATGGCTTCCATATCACCGAGCCTTACATCGCCGATGACGAGATGCTTAAAAACTTGCTTAGTAAGTAAGAACTTGCTCGGCAAGCAAAACTTAAATAAAAAACTTACTCAACAAATAAGTTTAAATATAAAACCATGAACACAATTATTGAATGCGTACCCAACTTCAGTGAGGGACGCGACCACGCTAAGATCGAGAAAATCGTTGATAATTTCCGTGGTAAACAAGGCGTTAAATTACTTGATTATTCCAACGATGAGAACCACAACCGATTGGTGGTCACCGTGGTTGGCGAACGTGAGCCGTTGAAAAACGCCGTTCTCGCCGCCGTAGGCACCGCCGTGGAGCTTATCGACCTCACAAAACATGAGGGTCAACACCCCCGTATGGGCGCTGTGGACGTGATTCCGTTCATCCCCATCCGCAACTCCTCCATGGAGGATTGCATCGAACTCTCTAAAGAGGTGGGCGCGGAGATAAGCTCACGCTACGAGGTGCCGGTGTTCTTGTATGAGAAATCCGCCACCGCACCCCACAGACAGAATCTCGCCGCCATCCGCAAGGGTGAGTTCGAGGGTATGGCTGAGAAAATCAAAGAACCTGAATGGGCCCCCGATTATGGCAAAGCTGAACGCCACCCGACCGCCGGAACCGTGGCTGTGGGCGCGCGTATGCCGCTGGTGGCTTTCAATATCAACCTCAACACCAACCGCTTGGATATCGCCACCGACATCTCCAAGAAAATACGCCACATCTCCGGAGGCTTCCGCTTCGTGAAGGCTATGGGCGTGGATTTGGCTGACCGCGGAATCGTGCAAGTCTCCATCAATATGACCGACTTCACGCGCACAGCCCTCTACCGTGTGTTTGAGACTGTGAAATTCGAGGCGCAACGCTGGGGCGTGACCATCGCCGGCAGCGAAATCATCGGTCTCGTGCCTATGGCTGCCCTTGTCGACACCGCCCAATACTATCTCGGTCTTGAGGACTTCTCTATGGCTCAGGTGCTCGAATCCAGAATCATGGAGGAATAACCACACCCGATATGAATGGTGATTTAATCATTATAAACGCGAACATCGCCACCCCTCAAGGCAACAAAGCTTTGAAGGGTGACGCGATGAAGCGTCTGCTGAAGTATTCCGACGCTTTCCTCGCCGCGCACGACGGGATTATTATCCATATCGGAGCCATGTCGGAATACGACTCATGGAAAAAAGAGAATCTATTATCGGATTATAATCCGGAGATCTTCGACGCGGAGGGATGTATGCTCCTTCCCGGATTTGTGGATTCACATACCCACCTCATCTTCGGAGGGTATCGTGAGGAGGAATTCAGCTGGCGGCTGAAGGGTGACACCTACATGGAGATTATGTCGCGCGGCGGTGGCATCCAATCCACCGTCAACTCCACCCGCGCCGCTTCACAAGAGGAATTGCGTAGGAAAGCGGCGCACTACATTGACGTGATGAGCCGCATGGGAGTGACCACTGTGGAGGCGAAGAGCGGCTATGGCTTGGACACACCCACCGAGGGTAAAATGCTCGAAGTCATCATGGATTTGGCGAATGATTCGGAGCGCAAAGTGAATGTGGTCTCCACATTTCTCGGAGCGCACGCGATTCCCACGGAGTACAAGGGGAGAACCGCCGAATACGTGGATCATATCATCGAGGAGATGCTCCCGCTCTTCCGCGGCAAGGCTGAGTTCTGCGATGTGTTTTGCGAGAAGAATGTCTTCGAACTGGAGGATTCCAAACGTTTGCTTCTGGCGGCGAAGGAGATGGGGTATAAGCTCAAACTCCATGCCGACGAGATAGTCACTTTGGGCGGGGCTGAAGTCGCCGCCGCCGTGGGGGCCGTTTCCGCCGACCATCTATTGCATATAAGCGACAAGGGAATCCATGATATGGTGGATGCCGATGTGGTGGCTACGCTGCTTCCGCTGACGGCGTTCGCACTTAAGGAACCCTTCGCTCCGGCGAGGAAAATCATCGACGCCGGGGGTGCCGTGGCTCTTGCCACCGACCTGAACCCCGGGTCATGCTTCTCCGGCTCGATACCTTTGACCATAGCCCTTGCGTGTATCTACATGGATATGTCGATTGAGGAGGTGATCACAGCGCTCACCCTCAATGGTGCCGCCGCCGTGGACAGAGCCGGCTCAATAGGCTCCCTGGAGGTTGGAAAATGCGCCGATATGGTGCTGCTGTGCGCCCCGGACTATAATTTCCTTCCTTACTACGTCGGCATGAACAGTGTCAAAGCCACTTTCCTGAATGCCAATCAAGTGAAACTATAAATTTATTCAACCGAATAAAGTTTTAAATCGTATAAAGTTTTAAACCATATAAATTTTCTCGACCATGAAATTAAAAGAGAATACAATATTATCCTTCCTGGAGGTGACTGCGGGAAAAGACCCCGTCCCCGGCGGTGGCAGCATCTCCGCATTGTGCGGATCCCTGGCGTCGGCTCTCGCCGAGATGGTCACGGGTCTCACCATCGGAAGAAAGAAATACGTGGATGTGCAAGAGGAGATGGAGAAATTGGCTCCCGAGATGGCATCCGCGCGTGAGTTCTTTTTGAACGCCATAGACGAGGATGCCGAGGCATACAACATCGTCTTCAACGCTTTCAAACTCCCCAAAGAGACGGAGGAGGAGAAAGCCCTCAGAGAGGTTAAGATTCAAGAGTCGACTTTGGTGGCTGCCATGGTGCCCCTGTCGGTGGCGCGTAAGGCGGTGGAGATTATGCCCGCTATCGAGACCATCGCGCAAAAGGGTAACAAGAACGCCATCACAGACTGCTGCGTGGCTATGATGTGCGCGCGCACAGCCGCTCTCGGCGCTATCCTCAACGTGAGAATAAACATCACTTCACTCACCGACACCGACAAGGCGAACGAACTCGCCGCCGAGTGCGACAAACTGCAAGCCGAAGCGGTGGAGCGTGAGTCTGCCCTCTTATCTTCTGTGAAATTATAACCTGAAATCATTATGAAACAACGTCCTATTTACAAAATAGGTTCTTCACTGCTTGATTATGCCAAGATTGAGGAACTCTTGAAAACAAACGCCAAATTGGAGTTGTCGGAAACGGCAATTGAGAAAATCCAAAAGTGCAGAGATTATCTCGATAAGAAAGCCGAGTCCTCCGATAAGCCTATCTACGGCGTGACCACCGGTTTCGGTTCATTGTGCAACCGCAGCATCTCACAAGATGATTTGTCGCAATTGCAGGAGAATCTCATCAAAAGCCACTCTTGCAGCATCGGCGAACCCATCAAGCCTGTGATTGTGAAGCTTATGATGCTTCTCAAAGCCCACGCCCTCTCCATGGGACATAGCGGCGTTCAGGTGGAGACAGTGCAGCGCATACTCGACTTTTACAACAACGATATCTATCCCGTAGTCTACGATAGAGGTTCATTGGGCGCTTCCGGCGACCTCGCCCCCTTGGCGAACCTTTTCTTGCCCTTGATCGGCGAGGGAGAGGTGGTGTTCAAGGATAAGAGAATCGCCGGCAAGGAGGTGCTCAATATCTTCGGATGGAACCCCATCACTCTGAAATCAAAAGAGGGCTTGGCTCTGCTCAACGGCACTCAGTTCATGAGCGCCAACGGCATCAAGGCGTTGATCGACGCTTGGCATATCGTGAAGTGCTTCGATCTCTTCTCCGCGATCTCCTTGGAGGCGTTCGATGGCAGAATAGAACCCTTCTTGCCATGCATCCAAGAGGTGCGTCCCCACAAGGGTCAGGCGGAGAGTGCCGCTACTATGCGCAAACTGCTGGAGGGAAGCGAGATTATCGCCCAACCGAAGAAACATGTGCAGGATCCCTACTCCTTCAGATGTATTCCACAGGTACATGGAGCCATTAGGGATGCGATGTACCATGTCACCGAAGTGCTGCACACGGAGATTAACTCCGTGACAGACAACCCCACGGTCTTCCCCGACCTTGATATGGTCGTTTCCGGTGGTAACTTCCACGGCGAGCCTTTGGCTTTGGTGTTCGATTATATGGGCGTGGCTCTCTCTGAGCTTGGCAATATCTCCGAGCGCCGTGTGGCTCAATTGATTTATGGATTGAGAAACCTCCCCGAGTTCCTTGTGGCTCATCCGGGATTGAACTCCGGATTCATGATTCCGCAGTATGCCGCCGCGTCGGTGGTCAGCCAAAACAAGATGTACGCTTGGCCCGCGTCGTGCGACTCAATCGTGTCGTCGAATGGTCAGGAGGATTTGGTTTCAATGGGCGCCAACGCCGCCACCAAACTCCATAAGATTATCGACAACTTGAAGTATATCGCCGCGATAGAACTTATGAACGCCGCACAAGGCATCGAGTTCCGCCGTCCGTTGAAAAGCTCCGAGTATATCGAGACATTCCTCGCTGCCTACCGCAAAGAGGTGCCTTTTGTGGATGATGACGTGGTTATGGCTGATTACATCGCCAAAACAATGGCGTTCCTCGACAGCTACGACATCGTTTTCTAAGGATGACATTGGTTTCTAAGGATGACGAAATCTTTTCAAGATAACTCTCCTTTCAAACGGCAAACTAAAATAGTGAATATCTCGTTCATATAAGTATGAACGAGATATTTGAAAGAAAATCTGTACGTACTTTCACCCCCGAGCCATTGGGGGTGGAGGTACGTAATCATTTACACGCCGAGATAACACAAATAGTCACTCTTGAGGCGTGCATAAAGTTCCAATTGATAGAGAATGACCCCTCACCATTCTCAAGTTTCAAGGCGAGCTACGGTGTGTTTAAGAACGCGTCGAACTATATAGCCTGTGTGATAGACACCTCATTCCCCAACGCTATGCAGAAAGCGGGGTATTATGCGCAGCAGATAGTGCTTTACGCCACATCCTTGGGGCTGGGGACATGCTTCGTGAGCGGCACCTACGACAGGGCGAAAATCAAAGCTCAGTTCCGTCCCGATTGGTATATGCCTTTCATAATCGTGGTGGGGAACCCCTCCGAGGAGAAGCCCTCCATGATGGCGAGATTGATAAAGTCGTCGATAGCCAAGAAATTCGACGCCAAGGATGTGTTGGCACCCACGGCGATACCCTTTGATGAAGTCGCCGTGAAGTATCCTAAATTTATCGAAGGCCTTAAGGGTGTGGCTTACGCCCCTTCGGCGATGAACCGCCATCCCGTGAGGGTGGAGATTCAGGAGGTGGAGGGTGCCCCGGTGGTGAAGGCTTTCACCGAAAAGGATTCGGAAATTAACCAAATTAACTTGGGGATAGCCCTTTATAATTGGGAGAAGATTGTGGGCGGATGCTGGGATTTCGGCACTCCGGCGGTGTGGATAAATGATTAGAATTTGCTTACTTGCGGAGTTTTTTTTAACTTTGTCTCAATTATAGCTATATTAGCCAAT
Source organism: uncultured Sangeribacter sp. (assembly GCA_964418705.1). GTDB lineage: Bacteria > Bacteroidota > Bacteroidia > Bacteroidales > Muribaculaceae > Lepagella. The sequence goes on along the minus strand of CAYQMV010000003.1, from coordinate 49,847 downwards.
TTGAATTGCCAAATCATGAGTCAATCAGTAAGTAAGCATAATTCTGTGAAACAGAATACGATAGCCGTGCAAGCTTACGCACGAATTTGTTCAATAATGTTGTTTTTGTTGACAATAGCAACATTTAAAATCAACGCTGAACCGGCACTTCCATCCATGACGTTGCTCGGCGATGATTTCTATTATTATGTTTCCACAGAGAATGAGTCGCTCTATTCCATCTCTCGCCGCTACGGAATCCCTTACGAGGAGCTGATTAAGTGGAACAACTCCTCCGACAACGATATTTCAAAGGGACAATACGTTTTCTATCCCAAGGCGACAACCGCGGCTGTCAACGATGATTTGCAAATTCGTACGATTGTCTACACCGTGAAATTCGGTGACACTCTCTACTCCTTAGCCTCGAGGTTCAACACTTCAATCGCTGAAATTTTCGTCCAAAACCCCACTCTCACTCCTGAGATTCTAAAAGCGGGCGAGAATATAAAGATTATGGAGAACTCCAACGTGGCATCATACACACCCATCATGGTGGAGAAGGATAAGGTGGTGCAATTTAAGACTTATACCGCAAAGAAGGGTGATTCTCTTGATGGTATCGCGGCGAGCCATGGTTTAGACGCCTCCCTCGTGAAGAACGCGAACCCCGGAGTGACACAAGTGAAAAAGAATACTAAAATCGCCATACCGGTGATCAACCATTACCGTGAGGCGGTGATGGGGTATAACCGCGATCCCCGCGAGTCTTCGTTCGACGGCGTTTGCGGCATATATGACGAGGTATGCGCCGCGCGTGCACCGAAAGAGAAAAACGTGGTGGTGCTCCTCGCAAACTATAAATCGAAGAGGGATGTTGACTTCACCCGCGGTTTCCTCACTGCGATGGATATGATAAAGGACCGCAAGTATGATGTCAACCTTACTTTCGTCGACGCCGCGTCGAGCATCGTAGGCAACAGTGATGTCGCCAACGCGGATGTGATCATCACCACGTGCGACAAGGATTTCTCCAAATATGCCTCCTACAGAAAGAGTGGCAGGGAGATTTACAATGTCTTCGACGTGAAGGATGTCACTTATCAGACTGCCGATGGAGTGATGAATATGCTCCAAACCTCCGACACTTTCAATGAGTCCGTAATCAACTATCTCCTTGAGAGATATGGAAATGATAAATTCATCTTTTTGGGTGACCCCCTGAACGCCGACGATGCCATAGGACTCGGCTTGATGAATAGGCTCCATATCGATCAGTTTGAAGTGGTCGAGAATTTGACGGATGCCACCCCCGCATACGGCAAGGATGTGATAATCTATTGCTTGGCATCGAAGAAGGACGCAGTGAAGGCGGATTTGAAAGCTATCGCCACATATCGCGGCGACAATATTTATGAGAGCGTGAAGGTTATCGGCCGTCCGTCGTGGATAGTGTTTGAGGAGACGATGTCCGCGGAGCTTCATGAAGCCGGGGTCTTCATCCCCTCGCGTTTCTACTATGATTCCGACTCCTACGCCGCCAAAGGGTTTGTGGCTAAATATAAATCGTTGTTCTCCGGCACTCCGGTGAAATCTTATCCTGTGTATGCCGCCATGGGCTACGATGTGGCTAACTTCCTCTTGAACAATGACAGCTACACACCCCTCCAAATACGTTTCAACACAGAATCTGTGTATGGTGGCGGTGACTATAATTCATCAGTGTATATGGTCCAATTCAAGGAGAGCGGCGACACCCGCGCGTTCCTTGTGGACGAGGAATGATGAATTTCTCGTAAACCTTTAAAATTTGAAGTCGCGGACATGAGTAAATTCAAATATCTAATTCTCTTTGTGGTGATGATGTGTTGTGGCAGAGCCGTGGCGCAGACGCACTACACTTCAAGGGTCTATCTGGGAGGAAAAGCCGGCGTGGATCTATCACGTGTGTTTTTCAACCCCTCGGTGAAGCAGGGCTTCGCCCTCGGCGGTGTCGCCGGACTCACCGTGCGCTATGTGGAGGAATCGCATTTTGGACTGGTGGCGGAGCTTAACTTTGAGCAACGAGGCTGGAAAGAGAATTTCGAGGATGCCCCCTACAATTACAAGCGCACGGTCAACTATATCCAAATACCTGTGTTGGCGCATATTTACTTCGGAAGCAGAGCGCACTTCTTCTTCAACGCCGGCCCGGAGATAGGTTTTGTGATAGGGGAGTCCACAAGTACTAACTTCAATGTTAACAGCATCGCGACTCTGCCGGATATGCCGATTTCTAAACTCAATACCGATGAGATGACCATGAAAGTGAGTCAGAAAATCGACTACGGCATCTCCGCGGGTATGGGCGTGGAGTTCAACGCCACTCCATACCATTCCATGTCGGTGGAGGCGCGCTTCTACTATGGCTTGGGCAATGTGCTTAAATCCGGCAGACAGGATCCATTTTCCGCCTCCAATTCCATGTCGTTGATGGCTACGGTGGGGTATTGGTTTAGGGTTAAGTAGGAGAGAGTAGATGGTAGATAGTAGATAATAATAGATATTAGATAGTAGATAATAGAGAGTAGAGATTAGATAATAAAAAAACAATAATACACAGATATGCATAAACTGCTTGTAAGGCTAATATCAGGAATCGTTTATATAGGACTGATTTTGGGATGCTATTTCGCCGGAGGGACGGCGTTCTCCTGTTTGGTCATCCTGTTCGCTATTGTGGGATATTTGGAATTTACTAAAATCACCGGTGAACTTTCCCGCGGCAATTTCGTGAAAATCCTCTTGGATCTCGTGTGCCTCCTTTCGCTCATAGGGGTGGTGGGATGCGGATGGAATATATCCAATTGGATGTTCCCCGTAATTGTGAGGATGGTGGCGCAGCTCTACTACAAGCATGACGATGCGGTGAAGTCGCTCTCTCTCTCCATGCTGAAGCAGGTATATCTTGGTGTGGGATTGGGATCAATGCTCTCCATATCCATGGTGCCTAACTATCTGTTGGTGGTTCTGGCGTTGATATGGATTAACGACACCGGTGCGTATCTTGTGGGATCAGCCATAGGAAAGCATCGCCTCTTTGAACGTATCTCCCCCAAGAAATCATGGGAGGGCTTCTTCGGCGGTCTGGTGCTCGCGGTGGCGTGCGTCATATTGTTAGGTGACCTGCTTCCGGAGTACTTCCGCATGGAGATGACGATGGAGATGACGATCATCTTCGCCGTGCTGATCGTGGTGATGGCCACGTTCGGCGACTTGATTGAGTCGCAGGTGAAGCGCACATTGCATATCAAGGATTCCGGCACGATAATTCCGGGACACGGCGGATTGCTCGACAGAATAGACTCTATTCTTTTAGCAATGCCAACGGCTTGGATTCTAATCAATATGCTACGTGGCATTTATTAATTAGAAAAAAATTATTATCTTTGCCCATAAATTAGGAATTACGTACTTTTTATAGCGAAATGTCTGTAAAAGGACGAAAATAGAGAAATTAAGAAGGAAATTTAAATAATTATTATGAGCTTTAATATTATTGTACTGGCGAAGCAGGTGCCAGACACACGCAATGTCGGCAAGGATGCGATGAAAGCCGACGGCACCGTGAATCGTGCTGCTTTGCCGGCAATCTTCAATCCTGAAGACCTCAACGCGCTTGAGCAAGCACTAGAGCTTAAAGATTTATATCCCGGCTCCAAGGTGACATTATTAACAATGGGCCCCGGCCGTGCGGCTGAAATCATCCGTGAGGGTCTTTACCGTGGCGCAGATGCCGGTATCGTACTCTCCGACAGAGCTTTTGCCGGTTCAGATACATTGGCTACCTCCTACGCCCTTTCCGCGGCGGTGAGAAAAATAGGTAAGTTCGACCTTATCATAGGCGGCCGTCAGGCTATCGACGGCGACACCGCGCAAGTCGGTCCCCAGATCGCTGAAAAACTCGGTTTGCCCCAGGTGACTTACGCTGAGCAGATTGTGGAGGTTAAAGATGGTAAAGCTACTATCGTGCGCCGTATCGAAAGCGGCGTGGAGACAGTGAAGGCCCCGTTGCCGTTGCTCATCACCGTCAACGGAACCGCCCCCGACTGCCGTCCCCGCAACGCCAAAGCTATCCAAAAATATAAATATGCAGCAGCCCCCTCCGAGCTTGCAAATGCTTCCGACCTCGCCAAATCTATGGTGGAGACTAAGGAGTATCTCCAAATCGGAGAATGGAGCGCCGCATACGTGGATGCCGACCTTGAGCAATGCGGTCTCGCCGGTAGCCCCACTAAGGTGAAACAAATTGAGAGTGTAGTGTTCAGTGCCAAAGAGGCCCTTCGCTTGGAGGATAACGATGAGCAAATTGAAGACCTCGTGCGCCAACTTATAGCTAACCACACAATTGGTTAATCGCATTTAATTGATTTTCAAAAAAGAAAGAGAAATGGCACAAGAAAACAACCTCATAGTATATTGTGAATATGAAGATGGCCGCGTAGCGGATGTGAGCCTTGAGTTGCTCACCAAAGCCCGCAGCCTCGCAGACCAACTCGGCGTGGAACTCCAAGCTGTGGTTGCCGGCGATAATTTGAAGGGTATCGAGGAGCAGGTGATGCCTTATGGTGTCGACACGCTTTACAAAGTGGAGGACGCACGTATGTACCCCTACACTTCACTCCCTCATTCATCGCTCTTAATTAATCTTTTCAAGGAAACTAAGCCCCAAATCGCATTCATGGGAGCCACAAGCATCGGTAGAGATCTCGGTCCCCGTGTGTCGTCAGCTCTCCACAGTGGTTTGACCGCCGACTGCACATCCTTGGAAATCGGTTCTTACACCGACGTTAAGACTAAGAAGGAATACAACAACCTCTTATATCAAATCCGTCCCGCGTTCGGCGGTAACATCGTCGCCACCATCGTCAATCCCGAGTGCCGTCCGCAGATGGCAACTGTGCGTGAGGGAGTGATGAAAAAAGAAATCAAGGATGCCGCCTACAAGGGTAAAGTGGTGGACCTCAAAGTGGAGGATTACACCAAACCCGAGGACTTCATCATTGAAATTGTGGAACGCCATGTAGAGAAATCAAAGGTAAACCTCAAGGGTAGTCCTATCATCGTCGCCGGTGGATACGGTGTCGGTGGCAAGGAGAATTTCGAGTTGCTTACCCAACTCGCCGATCTCCTCGGTGCGGAAGTGGGAGCCACCCGTGCGGCTGTGGATGCCGGATGGGTCGACCATGACCGCCAAATCGGTCAGACAGGTGTCACTGTACGTCCGAAACTCTACATCGCTTGCGGTATCTCCGGTCAAATCCAGCACTTGGCAGGTATGCAAGAGAGTTCTCTTATCATCTCTATCAACACCGATCCCGACGCGCCTATCAACACTGTCGCTGACTACGTCATCACCGGTAGAATAGAGGATGTCGTTCCCAAATTAATTAAATACTACAAAAAGAATTCGAAATAATGGCAAATTTCTTCACTGATAATACCGACTTGAAGCATCATCTTACCCATCCTATGATGGAGAAGATAGTGGAGCTTAAAGAGCGCAACTATGCCGATGCCGACAAATATGACTATGCACCCCACAACTTCGAGGATGCTATGGATTCGTATGAGAAAGTGTTGGAAATCGTGGGCGATGTATGCGGTAACATCGTAGCTGAAAATGCGGAGGATGTGGATCATCAAGGTCCTCATGTAGAGAACAATCGTGTGGTATACGCCGATGGCACCAAAGCAAACCTTGAGGCATGCCGCAAAGCTGGTCTTATGGGTATGGCTATGCCTCGCCGTTTCGGTGGTCTGAACTTCCCCATCACCCCATATATCATGGCTGCCGATATCGCCAGCCGCGCCGACGCCGGTTTTGAGAACCTCTGGGGTCTCCAAGACTGCGCCGAGACTATCTATGAGTTCGCTTCCGAGGATCAGAAAGCGCGTTTCATCCCCCGTGTGTGCGAGGGCGAGACTATGTCTATGGACCTCACCGAGCCGGATGCCGGTTCCGACCTCCAATCCGTAATGCTCAAGGCTTCCCAAAAAGAGGATGGCTCATGGGTGCTTAATGGCGTGAAACGATTCATCACCAACGGTGACGCCGATATACATTTGGTTTTGGCACGCTCCGAGGAGGGCACTCACGACGGCCGTGGCTTGTCTATGTTCATCTACGACAAACGCAATGGCGGTGTGAATGTTCGCCGTATCGAGAATAAGATGGGTATCAAAGGCTCACCCACATGCGAGCTTGTCTACAAGGATGCTCCCGCTGAGTTGGTGGGCAGCCGCCGTCTTGGTCTTATCAAGTATGTGATGGCGCTCATGAACGGCGCCCGTCTTGGTATCGCCGCTCAATCTGTAGGTATCAGCGAAATCGCTTACCGCGAGGCTTTGGCTTACGCTAAAGACCGCAAGCAGTTCGGCAAGGCAATCATCGACTTCCCCGCCGTTTCGGAGATTCTTTCTGTGATGAAAGCTAAATTGGACGCTTCACGCACCCTCCTTTACGCTTGCTCACGTTTCGTGGATATGTATAAGATTTACGACGACATCTCCCGTGAAACAAGCCTCACTAAGGAGCAGAAAGCTGAGATGAAGACTTATAGCCGTCTCGCCGACGCGTTCACTCCCTTGGCTAAAGGTATGACTTCGGAGTTCTGTAATCAGAATGCTTACGACGCGATCCAAATACATGGCGGTTCCGGCTTTATGAAGGATTATGCCTGCGAGCGTGTTTACCGCGACGCGCGTATCACTTCAATCTACGAGGGTACCACTCAATTGCAGGTTGTGGCTGCAATCCGCCACGTCACCACCGGCACTTATCTCAACTATATCCGTGAGCAGGAGGCTAAAGCCGTGGCTCCCGAATATGAGAACGCAAAAGCTACCTTGGTGGCTATGACTCAACAATATGAGGAGGCTGTGAAAGCTGTCACCGCCGTTGAAGACACCAAGTATTTGGACTTCATGGCTCGTCGTCTTGTGGAGATGGCCGGTCACATCGTGATGGGTTATCTGCTTATGGATGATGCCAACCGCAACAGCGACTTCGCACGTTCTCTTCGCAATTATGTTCGTTTCGGTAAAGCGGAGGTGGCTAAACACGCCGAGTTTATCGCTAACTTCAAGGCTGAAGAGCTTGCTGAGTATCTTAATTTCTGAAAGTTATAATTAACTATAATCGGGAGGATTGATGGACATTGTTCGTCAATCCTCTTTTTTATTTAAACCTTTCATGAAATTATATGTTTTCTTTGCCCGTTTTCTTTGTTTATTTTCTTTGTTCTTATTCTGAATTTTATTATATTTGCCGCTGTGTGGTGTTTTAACCTCAAACTTCACTGAACCATGAAACGTAGAAAGCATAAAGCCTTTAGCAAATTGTATAGGCATCACGTGGCTTCCGGGAGATTTCATAGGAGTAATCCGGAAAAAGCGTGTGCGATATGCGGTGCTTCAGTGTCCATTGCTAAGTTTAGAAGGCATTTGGAGGATGCCCATGGACTTAATAAAGTCGTTTCTCTTTCTGATTATTTCATGAAGAATCACTATAAGAGTGAGGCGCATGAGTCATGGTATCGCCCTAATGAGGTTAAGCCGGATTATGCTTGTGGCTCTACTGTTCATGGAGCACCGTTTGTCAAGATTGTTTATAATCCGGTGGCGACTAACCGCCGAAGACATTGAGAGGAATATAGAATACATAACGTAATACTTACGTTGTAGTACATAAATAAGAACATAGATAATAACATAACAAGTAAGGAATTTAGCCATGGTAAAATTATTTTTTGCGGCAATGCTCTCTCTCCTGACGGTGTGCGGTGCGCATGGTCAGAAGATTTATTCTGTGAACTATCGCTATCAGGCGGATTTGAAAGTTTATGTGGTGGACTCCGAATATAAGGCGGATCTTGTGGTGTATAAGACGAATAAAGAGTATCGCGCCAAGGCAAGTGATAATAAGGGCATCTGGTACTTCACCGAGAGTGAGTATCGCGCCGACAAAAAAATCCTTTTTGTCGACAGTGCGTATGACTCTGATTTAAAGGTCTATTTCACAGATAAGGAATACCGCGCTGGATGGAAAAATAAGGAGAAGCGTTATCTGCTCTATTAAAAAAAGTATGCGATTTTTTTTTTTTTGTATATAATCACTAACTTTGCGTCGTATTTGGCTCGTGGGGGTTATGGGATTCTCTGCCCTGCCGATACGTCCACAGAGAGTATTAACCTGCGGGATTACGGGTGAAACAACACTGCGATAATACGTCGTTGTGCCGTTTTATGCGTCCCCGCATAAAATTTCTTACATGAGATATAGATTGTTACTAAAATCAATTGGCGTTGGAGCCACCATCCTCGCCTTCTCCATCCCGGCAACGGCAACGCCCGTCAGAATCCAAATGGAAGACTATAGCGTCGGGAGATTCACTATCAAGGAGAGAAACAGCTTGGAAATTGTACATGAACAAACACAAGAGTTCGGAACTACCGGTCCTTACAATCTTGACTTAGCCCCGGGTGAATACTTGCTTGAGTGCTACGATGTGTGGGATGACTCCTATCGCGGAGGTGTGTATGTGGGAGTGCCGGAGGCATCAGACACATACACTGAAAGCAACCCTTATTGGTGGGCTATGGCTTCGGTTTATTGCCGTGTGAACAATAAGAACGAGGACGGCACTTATTTTGAAAAGGATAAGGACTACACTATTGATTTCGATATCCGAAATAAGAAAGGTGAAACGCAGGAATTTATTGTAAGTTCATGGAGAGAAAACTCGCGTGATTATTATGCATTCCCGATTTATCAAGCAACTTGTACGTTTACTCTTACTCCCACTGATTTGCATCCGGAGCTTATCACCACGACTAAATCTCTGGATATTGTAGCCACCTCAACTACGCCGGAGAACCTTGAAATTGCAAAGGCAAAGACTTTGGATATCACCACTCCGGCGAGCGCTTCTTTCTTTTTAGGTAAGAAGATTAAACATTATATGCCCTTTGAGGAACTTACTCCGGTGAAAACTGTGGAGAATGGCGACAACACTACGACATATTCATACGTGATGCCCAACACTCTCACTAACTTGTACTATAGAGTGTCTATGCCGGACGTGATGACTTACACCGGACTTATCGTGCGCGACGATAATCTCTCTTCAATCAACGTCTCGGAGGCTGAGATGCTGGAGCATGGCACTCCGGATTACTTCAACCATTCGCTCGCTGAAAATGGTTGCATGAACATCGCTGATATCTATCTTAATATCAACGAGCGTAACCACTTGTGCTTGAAAAAGGGTGATACCAAGGCGTTGGTCGCTCAACGTATATGGCAGCTTACCAACAACACTGTGGGAAACTACTTTGTGGAGCCGGACTACCATTTCTCCGTCTATAACGATAATTTCCAACCATCGAATGATGTGGTGACTGTGGATGCCGATGATAATTTGACAGCTGTCGGCGAAGGTACAGCCATAGTGCTTGTCGATTATGATGCATGCTACACTTGTAAATACAATGACGGCGAGAAACAAGAGTTTGAAGGCGGTAACAAATGGAGTAAACTATGGGCTGAGAACACAGGTGTATTCGTGGTGTCTGTAGGCTCCGGAGAGAATGTCGACAGTGAGTCATTTGCCCCTAATTTCAATATAGACAAAGGTAGTGTAAACCGTGAGGACAAAACTCTTGACGCTGAGCATGACGTGTTGTACTACTTGGAAGGTGAAAACGGCTACGTTTACAATTATGTCCCTACCGGTGCGGTGAAGGTGGAGGTGGCGAACCCCTCTGTGGATACAGAGAAGAACACTGTGAGCTACAATGGTTTCAGCGAGGTAGCCCCCAACAGCGACGGCTCTTATTCGTTGCTCCTTACTTATGGACGTAACATCATCCGCACCATCGCCGCCGACGGCTCCGAAGCTTATCAGGTGATTAGTGCGAAACCTATGGGGTATGTGGTGGAGAACAACTCCCGTGAGGACTCCAAGGTGTTGCCCGGGGACGAGGTGACGGTTATTTGCCACGGTCTCTATCATCCCACATTGAAACTTGCCGGTGTCTACAATCAATCGGCTAACCTTGATTTTGATCAGGTAGGCAACGATGGTCCTCTCTATCTTGGCTCCGGTCAATACACTTTCGCAGGAAGCGAGGAGGCGCAGACTATTAAATTCGCCATTGACGCTGATTATGCCGAAGATACTTACACATTGACCAATGGCTCTATCCGTGTGGCTGGTTTCGGGTCTCTCGGCGGCGAACACAGATGGATTGATAGAAGCGTAGGTTTGGACGCTAATCTCGGTGCCGCGCTTACAGAACAATATTGGGGTGTTATCCCTTCAATCAGTTTTGCTGTAAGCCATAATTCGGGTGTTGACACTCTTGCAAGTGAGAATGTGGCTATCGCCGGTGTTTATTCTATCGCCGGTGTGGCTCTCAATGTCAACTCTATCAATGAACTTCCTAATGGCACATATATCATCCGCTATGTGGATGGTCAGACCAAAAAGGTGATGTTAGATGGTAGATATTAGATCGTAGATAATAGATATTAGATCGCAGATAATAGATATTAGTTAATAGGATATTAGAAAATTGGATAAAGCCGCTGTGGAGGAAACCACAGCGGCTTTTTTAGATATGATCAAAAGGGTGTAGAACGATGGTCAGAATTTGTGAGAGAATATGACGATCAAAAGCGGTGCGGGAAAATGGGGTCAAGTGGGTGAGAGAAAATGATGGAAGGGGGTTAAAGTAGGGTGAAAATAGGGGCAAAATGGAGTTTTTGAGAAAAATATGTCAGAAAATTATGTTGTAAAACATATTTTCTAAAAATTTTTTACTAACTTTGCACTCGCAAACGAGAAACAAATGCACGTATAAGTTTCGTTTCATATAAAAATTGTTTTAATTAGGTTATTTTTTTGTTATGGTTAATTTTTTGAGAAAAGCAGCAAAATGGTATTTTGAGACCGCTGCAATCATCTACACTGATAAGTAGGTGTATGATTTAAAAGTTCTTTTTTAAGCATCTACGGATGCATTCTGCGTAGATCGTGAATTATATTCACGATTTTTTTTTGTGTCCGGATGTATGCTCCAAAACGGTGCTAAAGTGGGTGGTGGTACAGTAGGGGAGCGGTATAAAAAAGGGAACCGTCATTTAAACGGTTCCCTGATATCTGAGTGACCTAATAATAGGTGATTGAAAAACTTTCAAATTAAAGTTTAAGTTTATTTTTCACATTGTTTGCCGCATTGTTGACAGCGTTCTCCACTGATTGGTTCGCTTTGTCTTTGGCATCCTGAGCAGCTTTGTCCGCTTTGTCTTTAGCATCTTGAGCGGCTTTGGAAGCGGCGTTTTTAGCGTCAGCGGCAGCTTTGTCAGCGGTTGCTTTAGCGTTGTCGACAGCTTGCTTGGCGGCATCTTTAGCATCGCTTACAGCTTGACCTGCGGCACCCTCAACAGCGCTGGCAGCGGCGTCAGCGGCACTTGTGGCGGTTCCGGGAACGTTGCTGACCAACTCAACTACTTTGTCAACTGTTTCGCTCAATGTGGGGAATGTCTCTTTGACCACAGGTGCGATGGTGGACATATATTCTTTAGCCTCTTCCACCTTGCCCTCTTCCACAAGTCTTTGCGCATACGCCTGTGCTTCGGCTAATACTGCTTGTGCATCTTCAGCACTTTTGCACGCTTTAATTTTCTCCACGCATGACTCCGCGGAAACTTCATCGGTGGACTGTACTTCAGTGGTTTCCTCTTCTGAAGCGGCTTCAGCGGACTTATTGCCACATGAAGCTAAACCCATTGTGGCGATAATTGCCAATGATAAAAAAATCTTCTTCATTATTACTATTAAATTAATGATTACCTATCTATAACGACGATGTCGCTGATAAATTGCTAAGTGAATACGGAATAATTGGCTGAAAACCGAATTATTCCCATTCGATTGTCGATGGCGGTTTTGAGGAGATGTCGTAGACTACGCGGTTCACTCCACGCACTTTGCGGATAATGGCGTTGCTCACCTCAGCTAAGAAATCGTGGGGCAGCGGTGTCCATGTGGCGGTCATTCCATCGGTGGAATTTACCGCGCGCAAAGCCACCACATTCTCGTATGTGCGCTCATCGCCCATCACACCCACGCTTCTGATCGGGAGTAGGATGGTGCCGGCTTGCCATACCTTATCATACAAACCATGGTCGCGGAGACCCTGGATGAAGATGTGGTCAGCCTCTTGGAGTATGCGCGCTTTCTCCGCGGTGACATCGCCGAGGATGCGCACGCCCAAACCGGGACCGGGGAAAGGATGTCTGCCTATGAGAGTGGGGGAGATGCCCAACGCCCTTCCCACACGGCGAACTTCATCCTTAAAGAGCAAGCGTAGCGGCTCCACGAGTTTCAAGTTCATCTTCTCCGGGAGTCCGCCCACATTGTGGTGGCTCTTAATCACCATGCCGGTGATAGACAATGATTCAATCACGTCGGGATAGATGGTGCCTTGCGCGAGCCATTTGATTCCTTGAAGCTTGTGCGCCTCACGGTCGAACACGTCGATGAATCCTTTGCCGATTATCTTGCGTTTCTTCTCCGGCTCCGTCACTCCGGCGAGTGCGGCGTAGAACTCCTCTTTGGCATCCACGCCTATGACGTTCAAGCCCATGTCGGAGTAGTTGGCGAGCACCGATTCAAACTCGTTGAGACGGAGCAGTCCGTTGTCCACGAAGATACAGGTGAGATTCTTGCCGATGGCTTTGTTGAGCAACACCGCGGCTACGGTGGAGTCAACACCTCCGGAGAGTGCCAACACAACTTTGTCGTCGCCTAACTTGGCTTGAAGTTCCTTTACCGTGGATTCAATGAATGAATCGGGTGTCCAATCCTGCTTCGAGCCGCAGACTCCGGTGACGAAGTTGCCGAGAATGACCATGCCGTCTTCGCTGTGGTAGACCTCCGGATGGAACTGAACGCCCCACGTATCCTCCCCTTCAATATGGAATGCAGCGTTTGCCACATCGGCGGTGCTTCCCACGTTGATGAAATTGTCGGGGGTCTTCACTATGGAATCACCATGGCTCATCCATACCACAGAGCCGTTTCTCACACCCTTCATGAGGGGATTCCCCTCATCGTGGCGCACTAACTCAGCTTTGCCATATTCTCGGGTGTCGGTGGACTCAATCACTCCTCCGTTGCTGTATGCGAGGTATTGAGCCCCGTAGCATATACCCAACAGCGGGAAATGTTTGCGGATGCCCGTAAGATCCACATGAAGCGCCTGCGGGTCGTTCACTGAATAGGGACTCCCCGAAAGTATGACTCCTATAACGCCCTCCGTGTCGGCGGGGAACTTGTTATAAGGATGAATCTCACAGTAAGTGTTCAATTCCCTAACCCTTCGCGCTATCAGCTGTGTGTACTGCGAGCCGAAGTCAAGGATAATGATTTTTTGCTGCATTGTTATCTATATTTGTTATCTATATTGTTTATTCTACTCTCTACTCTCTACTCTCTACTCTCTACTTTATCTTGCCGATTTCTACGGGGTCGCCCACCAACCACAACACATCACCCACCTCAAACACTGTCTCCGGCGAGGGATGGATGTAGCTGTCGTCGCCACGCATGATCTTTATCAGCATGGCTTGGTATTGACCGGGAATGTCACATTCCGATAACTTCCGATTCAATATCGGGGAACCCTTTGTAAGTTTAACACTCAACAGCTCGATACGTTTTTCCTCGATATCCTTTTTTTGAGCGTTGCGCTCACATGCTTCGATATCGTCGTTGAGACGTTTAATCTGATCGTCGGTGCCTATCACCCCCAACACGTCTCCGGGGAATATGCGCGTATCCTTGTCGGGGAGGGCTAAGAGCTGCATCCCACGCTGTATGCTCGACACGCTGATGCCGTACTTGGAACGGAATCCGGAGTCTCTCAGTCGGTCGCCGACAAATGGCGAGTTGGCTCCTAATTCTATATATGCGAGGTGAAGATCCGACACGATGTTGTTCTTGACTCCCAGACGGGTGTTCTCCCTCACATTTAGGTTGTCCATGAACCTCTCCTCGAAGTGCTTATAGACCTTGCGAAGTCGCGTGGAGGCGGCTATGGTGAGAAGTATGAATATCGCCGCGCCCACAATCCATCCCGTGGAGGCTCCATACGTCAATGAAATGAAGTTGAAGATGAAGAGGAACACCACCAAGTATCTCACTATTGTCATCGCCATCAACGGCACATCATAGAATGCCGCGGTGGAGTGCAAACGGATCATCTCGGACTTTGAGGATGAACGGAACAACGCTCCTAAGAAGGGGGACATGACCACCAATGTTATTATCGTGGCTATGATTTTCCCCCATGATTTGAATATAGTCTCCATGAATGGGAAGAACCATATTCGGCTCACCATTATCACCGCTATCAGTATGGCGCTGTATAGCAGAATGCGTGTGAAATAGCGCGTGAGGATTGTGCGCCATAATTTCTTTGTCTCGCTTGTATCGGAACTTTGCTCCGAATAGCGCTCAATAAGAAATTGTAAGCCCGTGGGAAGATGTTTCTCCACAAACTTATATGCCGGCTGCGACAGTTTTATGAAGTAGGGCGTGGTGAAAATGGTAATCACCGACACCGCGACTATTATGGGATAGAGTTCTTCGGAGAGTACTCCCAAACTCATACCTAAAGTGGCGATTATGAAAGAGAACTCGCCGATTTGAGTCAATGTGAAGCCGCTCTCTATCGCCACGCGTAGATTCTGTCCGGCGAGGAGCATGCCGAGGCTGCCGAAGAATATCATTCCGACAATCACCACCGCCGCCAAAAGGAGTATCTGCGGCCAGTACATGGTGATAATGTTCACGTCCACCATCATGCCGACGGAGATGAAGAAAATGGCTCCAAAAAGGTCTTTAATCGGTTGCACTACTTTTTCGATGCGTTCCGCCAGTATCGTGCCTGCCAGGATAGATCCCATGACAAACGCTCCCAATTCAAGAGAGAAGCCACACGACACGCTGAACACCGCCATGCCGAAGCATAGTCCCATGCTTATGACCAACAGCGTCTCATTATTGAGAGCGCTGCGTGTGCGTGTGAATATCTGTGGCAGCACATAAACACCCACCACAAACCATATCACAAGGAAGAATACCAACTTCGCCACGGAGAAGAACAATTCCGTCCCCTCCACGTTGCCGACAGCTATTGACGACAGAATCACCAACATCAACACCGCCATCATATCCTCTATGATAAGTACCGCAAGCACCAACGAGGCGAACTTCTTTTGCCGCAGTCCCAAGTCGTTGAGAGCCTTCAGTATTATGGTGGTCGACGACATTGAAATCATTCCACCGAGGAATATGGAGTTTATGGCATCCATGTGCAGCAGCTTCCCTACACCGAATCCGGCGAATGTCATCCCTACGATTATTACTAAGGCGGGGATTATCGCGTCGCCTCCGGATTTCATCAGTTTTTTGAAACTGAACTCAAGCCCTAATGTGAACATAAGCACCACAATGCCCAACTCCGCCCAAAAATCAATGTTTTCAAGATTGGAGATGGAGGGGATATATATGAACTTGGGGCTTGCGAGGAAGCCTGCCAGGATGTAGCCAAGCACCACCGGTTGGCGTAGTTTCTTGAATATTATCGTGGCGAGAGCCCCCAAAAGTAGAATCCATGCGAGGTCGGCTATCAAGCCTTCGGTGTGGTTTTCTGTAGATGGGGGAGTAGTACACTCTTCATCCGTCGGCTGTAGGGAAGCGGATAGCTCATGCCCGGCGTTGTTTGCCATCTCGCTAATTGGTTGTTGAGACGCCCACGATGCCACGGGGAGCGTTAAGACCCCCATTGATGCCGCTATTTTGCTTCCTTTTTCCATCATGGTATATACCGATGTTTTAGCAAGTTGTTTGGTGACAGCTTGTTGGTTGTTGTAATATTATTTAGTTGATGCCTATTTAATAGGTGTTTTATTTAGTTGATACCTTATTTAGTAGTTGATCCCTCGTTAATTTTGTTGGCGTCGCGTTTCTTTTTCAGCTTGACTCTCATTTGGTCGAAGCCTTTGCCATAAACGCCGCTGACGTTTGATTGGGTGATAATAGCCAATGGGTCAATGCTTTTCACAATACGGAATATGGTGACAGATTCGATTTTGCGGCACCATACCATGAGTATCTTCACGTTTTGGTGGCTATACCAACCTTCACCATCCATTATCGTGACACCGCGGTGTGCGTCGTTGTTGACGGCGGTGGCTATCTCTTTCCAATATTCCGAGATTATGATGAATTGTTTTGCCTGACGGTTGGTATTTATCAGTTGGTCAGTCATATACGATATGATGAAGGTCACCACCCAACCATAAATCATCATGGGCGCGCGTGTTTGAAGTCTTGCTTCAAGGTCGCCATCGAAAGGCAGTAATAATGAGGAGGCTACGATAATCATATCGGTGATCATCATGGTGCGTCCGATGCTCACATTGCTCACGCGGCTGACCATGGCGGCGATGATATCCGTGCCACCGGATGATCCGTTGTGGACGAAGACGGTGCCGATGCCGATACCGCAGAAGATACCGCCGAGGACCACGCTCATCGCCGGATCAGCCATGATTGGCGGATGCGAAGCGAAGTATCCCTCACATAATGCTATGGAGAGTGCGGCGACGGTAGCTCCGAAGACGGTGCGCAGCACAAACGTTTTGCCCAGCAGTTTGAATCCGCTCACAAGCAGGATGATATTGAGTGTGTAGATTGTGGCTGACACGGGGATGGCGCCTCCGGTGGCGAAATTCACTAATGAGCCTATACCGGTGAAACCTCCGATCACCACATGGTGTGGTAGGATAAATACGGCGAACCCTATGGCATAAAGAGCTAATCCGACAATTATCATGAAATAGTCTTTGCCGTTCACCATCAAACCATTATGTAAATATTTCCTCATTTTGGTTTAATTAGATTATATCTGATTACGTCTACAAAAGTAATATAATTAAATGAGTTTTCAAAATGGTTTTATAATCAACATTATGTTAAATAGTTTTGTGGGACATTTAAAGGGAGCGGTTTCCGCCCCCTTTTTTCTATTACGACTTATCGTCCGCTTAATCCTCAGCCTTCTCTTCGGCAGCTGGTTCCGATTCAGCGGTGAATTTTGTGAATCCGGCTTCGATAAGTAGATTATACCATGTGAAGAATTTCTTCAAGTCGCTGGTGTAGACGCGGTTTTTATCGTAGTCTGGAACAATCTCCTCGAATCTTGATGCCAATTCTTTCTTCTCAATGAGTGATTTGACATCCAGCGTAGCACCTTTGGTTTGGGCGTACAGACGGTCGTAAATCTCTCCTAACGGAGTGTCTCCGGAGTCTGTGTACATCGCTATGTCTCCCAAGGATACGATTTTATCTCTAACGTGCGCGGGAAATCTCTTTCCTGTGCCAAGCTCTTCAACGATAATCACATTTTTGCCTTGACCTACTATTTTAAATAGTCCCGGACGGCCTGTGATAGACAGTATTTTCTTAAGCATAATTGTGTATGTTTTTATGAGTTGCCATTCTCTTTGCTTTGTAGGCAACTTAGATTGTTATATTTCTCTAAATAGCTGTATATCTGTGGGATAATTTTGTTGTTGGGATTGTTGTCTATGATAATTGTGTTGCCACATCCTCTTATATAGTCGTATTCCAACTGCTGAGACGCCATTCTTTGGCGAATTTCCTCTTCCGGCAGTGAATTTCTACCTTTCACGCGGATTATCCTCACATCTGTGTCGGCATCCACCAAAATGATGGAGTCGCATATCTTGTATAGTTCGGAGCTGTAGAGAATAGCTGATTCGATGAATAATGTCTCTCCGGGGTGTCGGCACTCCCCTTTCTGTTTCTGTATATCGCTGTGTATTAGATTTCTAACTAATTTGTTTACGTAGTTTCTCGCATCAATATTGTTGAAAATCAGATCCGCCATTCTTTTCTTATTGATTATGGTAGATTCTGTCAATATATCGTTGGCGGATTCTGTCAATATTTCATTGTTGGATTCTATCAATATGTCGTTGCCGAATTTATCCACCAGAGACTGTTTGAAATCTTTGTCGGAGTTCATAAGGCGTTTAGCTTCGTAGTCGCAGTCATATACACGAAAGCCCTTTAAGCGCAGTATCCTGCTCACGATGCTTTTTCCGGCGCCAATACCTCCGGTGATTCCTACAATCTCCACTGCCATAATTTATCTAATGATAGTATATTCCACGCTATCGGGAATTACTGACGGATTCACACAATATGAGGGCACGTGTGTCACCTTGACGGGAAGCTTGTGTCTACCTCTCTTTATGTCGAAATAGCTTGCTTGAAGTTCCGCGTCTTCGAGTTTGTCGTTGAACCTACTCATAGGCACGAACACCTCCAATTTCACCATTGAGGGGAAGAGGAGCATACTCTCGGATTCCGGCACGTTCATAGGTTTAATCTCCACTTGCACCTGTTTGCACACCAATGGCTCTACGGAGACTCCGACTTCCGTGTAGTCCGGTTCCACCCTTATGTTTTTGTATGAGTGGAGTTGTGTACGGATGGTGGTGTTTTGAGATATTCCGCTTTTCATCAATTTCACTGTGTTGATTTTATTGATTGTGTCGAGAATATCTTGGCTTGTGGAGTAGACTTTCACCACTTTGGCGGAAGACTCGAGCTTTGGAATGACCACATACCCGTTGGCGGCGGAGAGGTCGGCGATTATATCCACGGGAACGATTTTGGGCGGCAGTGTGGTATACACGAGACGCAATGAATCTACCGACAGCGTGGATATTTGGGCGTTGGATCCGAATTTGTTACGCAGCAGGGAATAGAACTCTGTGTTGGAAATTCGGAAGATGCCGTTTGAGGAGAATTCCTTGAAATTCAGTTCGAGGATAGGTGTCCGCATCATTGATGAACGGAAGAGGGATGTCCCTTTATCCGTTATGGTGACGTGGATTTTCTCCGGAGGTAGGTTGATGAATGTGACGGAGTCAGGTTTGTTGATGATGGAGAGACTGACATCCATGTTCATCTGTACCCTATCATTCATTGATGAGATTACCCAGAAGAATCCGGCTATGCACAGGAATAGTAAAAACAAAAGAAAATTGCGAAAGTGCGAAGATGTCTTCACACTTTCCCAGTTCTCTTTTATCTTGTTGAAATTTATGCCCATACGCCGGATAGCGGAGCTATCATTTTATTTGTTGTTCGCGGGAGTCTCTGTGGCGGCGTAGATGGAACCTTTATCCACGCGGATTTTCACACCGTCAGCCACTTCGATAACCATATAGTTATCGGTGATTTCGTGGATTTTGCCATGAATGCCACCGGCGGTGACAACCTTGGAGCCGGGTTTCAAGGCCTCTCTCATTTTCTTTATCTCTTTCTGTTTCTTTGATTGGGGGCGAATCATGAAAAAATAGAAAATCACAATCATCGCCACAATCATAAGTATTCCGGAGATGCTGCTGCCACCTTGGGGTGCAGCGTCTAATAACAACATGTTGAACATATTCAGTGTATTATCAAAATTATTTATTCCACAAAATTTTATTCTACAAATTAGTTTGCTCTACAATATAGTTGCTTCACATACTATCTTGCTTCACAAACTATTTTATTCCACAAAGTTAATTGTTTTTTTCGTAGAATAAAAGAATTTGCTTGAATTATCAATTCTTTTTTTGTAGCGTTCCCTCTTTGCGCAGTTTATCGATGATTACGCCGAGAAGACCGTTGATAAACATACTGCTCTTTGGAGAACTATATGACTTCGCCATCTCAATATATTCATTGACAGTCACCTTGACGGGAATTTTGGGGAAGTTGAGCAATTCGGCTATTGCGGTCATAAGGATTACGACATCCATAAACGCCAATCGCTCGGTGTCCCATGCCTCTTTGTTCAAGTTGTCGTTGATAAGGGCTCTGTAGTATTGCTTGTTGGTGATAACCTTTGAGAAGAGTTCCTCACCGAACATCGCGTCCTCTTGGTCCTTATACATCGCCATGATTGAGTTTTGTCCCATGCCATCCTCAAACCTGCGGATAGTTTTCACAGCAAAATCACCCATTATGTCGATATCATCATTCCAGAACACCGATTTGTTTTCCAAATCCTCAAGGAACTCTTCATCGGGAAGGATAATCTCGCGGAGAACTCTGCGCCAGAATGTGTAATCCTCTTTAGCCTCCTTCTTAGGCTCCGACATATACTCTTTGTATAGTTCGGATTCCATGATTTTGTTAAGGAGCGAACGGATTAGCTCATGGTCTTGAGCGTACATGTTGATTTTGTGTTTTTCGGCATATTCGCAAAGAACGGCGTTGTCGCGGAGTTCTTTGATAAATTCATTCTCAATGAATTTGAGGTTGGGGTTCAAATCCTCCTCGGTGGGGAGCATTTTATTCCTGTTGTCTTCGATTTGGTTTGTGCGCAAATCGGTGATGTCGATAGGTATGAGAAGAAGTCGGAAATAGAGTTCGCGGGCCTTGTCCAAGCTGTTTCTCAGTAATTTCACCGCATCGGTCACGTAAGCGTGCGACGACATGAAATTAGCGAAAGTGGTGTCCATAATCTCTTTCATGCGATCCATGCCGCTGAGTGAGAAGTCTTTCTGACGTGATGCTACGGCGTTGTATTCGTGGTTTGGCCAGATGATAAGCTCAAAAATCTCTTTCCAAACGTTTACATCGACATTCCCCTCCAAATCCTTATTCTTGAGATAATTCTTATAAATCGCCGATTCTTTGATGATGTCGCTCAAATTGTTGACTACGGCTTCGAATTCGAATTTTTCTCCGTGGGATGTGCGTGCTATCAAGGCCTTTATTTTCTCATCGTTAGCCACCACGTCCATAAATCTGTTTTGAAGCAATGGTTGAGACCCGCTCTTCACAATTTTTTGAGCCACTTCAACCATGAGCTGAAGGGTGTCAAGGTATGTTTTGTATGCGAATCGCTTCTCTTTAGTTGGATTTGACGGCTGTGATTCAAGTGAAAAATGCTTTTCTGTAAGCAGATATGAATACAGAAGTTGGATTACCTTAATTCTTAATAGAACTCTATTTATCATAACTCAAAAATGGGCTAAATCAATAAATCGTGCAAATTTACGAAAAATTTTTCAATCGGCAAGTTCCATGCCGCTATTAAGACGCTGTCTCACGGCTTCATAAATCATTACACCGGCGGCGACCGACACGTTGAGAGAACCGATAGTTCCCAAGATGGGGATTGAGACGAGGTCGTCGCATGCATCGAGCACTTGTCTGCTTATTCCGACATCCTCGGCGCCCATCACTATCGCTGTGGGCACGGTGAAATCTGTTTCGGTATAATTCTTTCCCCCTTTTTCTGACGCACCTACGATTTTGAAGCCGCACTCTTTGAGGTATTTCACCGCTTCGGCGAGATTGGACACCCTGCTTACGGGGAGCGACATAAGAGCGCCAGCCGATGTCTTAATGGCATCCGCGTTTACGGAGGCGCTCCCCTTTTCGGGAATCACTATCGCATTTACTCCGGCGCATTCGGCGGTACGCGCTATCGCTCCGAAGTTTCGGTTGTCGGTCACGCCGTCGAGAAGGAGTAGCAACGGCACTCCCCCATCTTCGTATATTTGCGCTACGATATGGTCGAGATGATAGTAACTCACCGGGGAGAGCAATGCTATCGCTCCCTGGTGGTTCTTCATTGTTATGCGGTTAAGTTTCTCTACAGGAACCCATTGGCTCACAATTCCATTCTCTCTTATCATATTGATAAGTTCCTTGGAGAGGTCCCCTTGCAGACCTTTCCTGATCAGTACCTTATCAATCTCTTTGCCGGCCTCTATGGCCTCCATGATGGCACGTAAGCCAAATATATACTCATTCTTTTCCATTTCCTTATTTTTGATTGGATGCCGCATTGAGCAGTGATGCCGCATTGTCGAGGGCGGCGTCGTCTACGGACGCTCCCGACAGCATTTTGGCTATCTCCACGCGACGTTCCTCATTTGATAAACGTTTTATCTGCGTTAAAGTTTCAGTCTCTGTATCTTGTTTGTAGACTTTATAATGGCTGTGTCCCGCCACCGCCACTTGAGGCAGGTGTGTTATGGCGATTACCTGCAGGCTCGCCGCCATATCGCGCATCATTCGTCCCGCTTTGTTGGCGATCTCTCCTGATATGCCGGTGTCTATTTCATCGAATATTAAGGTGGGCATATCTGTTTTCCCCGCGATTATGGCTTTCATGCATAGCATCAACCTGGAGGCTTCACCCCCGGACGCGGTGTCTTGCAGTTGCATGAAAGGTTGATTCTTATTGAACGCACATAGAAAATCAGCTTGATCGGCTCCGTCGGAGGAGAGTTTGGTCTCTTTCAAATCAACTTTGAATTTAAGATTTGCCAATCCCAGTCCTTTTGCCATGGTTTCGAGTTCGGCTGAGAAACCCACAGCTATCTCTTTGCGTTGTTGGGTGAGGAGCGCGGCTTTCGCTTTGAGTTCCTCCCCTTTGTGCTTGAGTTTTACCTCCAGTTCCGGAAGTTCCGACGACATACGTTTCGTTTGTTTCAGCTGCGCCTCTATTTCATCCTTTTTACGCACCAGCTCATCCGCGTCTTTCACTTTGAATTGGAGCTGAGCCTCATAGAGTTCGTTCAATCTATCCTCCAATTTTTGAAGGGATGTGGGATCGTCTTCTATGCCGGCGTTGATGTCTTCGAGTTCATCCACCACGTCTTTAAGGTCGATGAGCATCCCTTCGAGTCGTTTGATCAGAGGAATGTCATCGTTTTTTAGCATGGAGTCTATATTTGTTTTGCGTAGAAGGAGAATGCTACGCTCAATTTTGGATATTGCATCCTCAGCGGCTGAGCGTCCCAGCAGTGACATGGACTCTGTCAACTGTGATTTTATTTCTTGGGCGCGGCTTCTGATGTCGTATAGCGACTCTATGTTCTTTTGTTCTCCGAGTTTGAGGTTTAATTTCGACAATTGGTTGAATTGAAATGATAGCAGTTCCCGTTTTTGGGTGTTTGCCGCGATTTCATCGCGTAGTTGGCGCACCTGATTCCTTAATGTGCGGTACTCTTGGAAGACTGCTTTATATGCCGACAATATTGAGGGATCGTTGCTAAGTGCGTCGACGAATCTCATTCTCACACGCGGATCCGCCACTATGGCTTGTGTTTGGTGTTGGGAGTGGACATCAAGAAGTGATGACGCTATGTCTCCGAGTATTTGGAGGTTCACCGGAGTGTCGTTGATGAATGCCCTTGAACGTCCCGACGGCGACAATTCCCTACAAAGATACAGCTTGCCATCCTCCGGTACATCATAGTCAGCGTCGGCGAGCTTGCGCTTTACCAATGTGTGGTTTGTTATGTCGAACTCCGCTTCCACGGTGGCTTTTAGCGACTTATCGCGCAATGATTTCAAGTCGGCGCGTTTGCCGCACAGCAAATCAATGGCTCCGAGGATGATTGATTTCCCGGCTCCGGTCTCTCCCGTGATGATGGAGAGTCCCGATTGGAACTCAACATCAAGCTTCTCTATCAAGGCGAAGTTGCGTATATGAAGGGATACTATCATTTCTTTCGGTTTCAGTGGTTAGATTAGGTCTTTATTGTTGGTCGGGATTTTTAATTTTGTTCAGTCGTTCGCTGTCGGTGGGGAATACCGGCGACAATAAATCGTAGACCGAGGTACGTTCGCTTTGTGACGCTTTTGAGTAGATGTTGACAAGCTCGTCCAACTTGGAATCTCTGAATATGGAGAGTGCCACCGACATCGGAGCCGCCTTGTATATCTTCTGTATATCGGAGAGCGACTCAGTGATTACCGCACGTCCTTTATCCGGACTTGTAGCCATCTCATCCAATCCCTTGCGGTGGTAGTTATAGAGCAGATTCCTTATCCCGGAGGTGTTGCTGTCGGTGTAGGAACTTAGCACCGCACTCCTATTCTTTGTGTCTTCAAACGCTTTCCACCCTATCTCTCCGCTAGACTGCGCCATTTGCACCACTGACGCGGCTTTGTCGAAATATGTCTGACCTCCGAGTGGAGAAAAGCTGTCGAAGTCAAGTGCTAGGAAGAGATACGAATAGAAATTGAGTATGGCGGTCAAATTGCTCTCCATGTCGTTCTCCGAGAAAATCAGTTGATCCCCCTCTTTATAGTCGAATTCTATCTTTGTATCCTTGAAGTTAAAGAGCGTGGTGGTGTAGGAGGAATTGTAGACGGGGCGTGAGAGTTGCAACTGCAAATCCCCTTTCATCCTATCATCCTCATACGTCTTAATTGTGAAATACATCCTGCACTCAATCTTCTCGTTCGGTGAGAAGTTGGTGTTCGTCCACTTGCGGTTGTTAACGTATTCGTTGATAGCCTCTTGGAGCGTCTCGAAGACAGATTTGTTGGTTCCCTCAACTTGTTGGGAGTTGATTTCAACGGTACACAACAATTCTTGTGCATTGATATTTACTCCGCACAGGAGAGCAAGGGCTGATAGAATTGTCTTAATATATTTTCTCATGCGACACGACATCGTAAGGTGATGGATTATTGAAAAATTTTATCTATAATATCACAAGCCACATCCTTTTTTTGTTTGGCGGGATATGTGGTTTTCTCGCCCGCCGCGCTAAGGATAGTGATTTTGTTGGTGTCTTTTTGGAATCCCGCTTGCGGGTCGTTCAATGAGTTGAGCACTATCCAATCCAAGTTTTTTCTTTTGATTTTTTTGAGTGCGTTGTCCTCTTCGTGGTCTGTCTCCAATGCGAATCCGACCAATAATTGTTTCGCGGTTTTCATTTTGCCCAAGGAGGCGGCTATGTCGGGATTCTTCACCAGTTTGATTGTGATATCTCCGGTGGATTCACGTTTGATTTTTTTATCCGCGTACTCCGCCGGAGCGTAGTCCGCCACTGCCGCCGCCAGGATCGCGGCGTCACATCCGGGGAATGATTCAGTAGTGGCGGATGCCATCTCCTTCGCACTTGTGACGTTTACGACCTTTATATTGGGATGGGTGGGTGTCACCGACGAGGGCCCGGCTACCATCACCACCTCCGCTCCCCTCTCGGCGCATTCCAAAGCCAATGCGGAACCCATTTTTCCACTGGAGAAGTTACCTATGAATCTGACGGGGTCGATTTTCTCATAGGTCGGTCCCGAGGTTATCAGAATCTTTTTCCCAATGAGTCTTTTTTTATCCTTGTTTATATGGTCTCGGTTGAAATATTCTTTGAGGTGATTGAATATAGTTTCCGGTTCAGCCATTCGGCCCTTACCGACCAAATGGCTTGCCAATTCTCCGGACTCGGATTCTATGATGTGATTGCCGTATGAACGTAGCTTCTCTATGTTGGCGGTGGTCGAGGGGTGCGCCATCATATCCAAGTCCATGGCGGGAGCCACCCACACGGGGGCTTTCATGGACAGGTATGTGGTGATGAGCATATTGTCGGCGATGCCGTTTGCCATCTTCCCTATGGTGCAGGCGGTGGCTGGTGCCACCACCATCGCGTCCGCCCACAAGCCGAGGCTGACGTGGCTGTTCCAATGTCCGTCGTTGGCGGTGAAGAACTCTGTGACCACCTCTCTTCCGCTAAGCGTGCATAAAGTCACAGGAGTAATGAACTCCTTGGCATGGGGAGTCATCACCACCTGCACTTCCGCACCCGCTTTTACCAACAAGCGTATGAGCGTCGCTGTCTTATAACAGGCGATTCCGCCACTCAAGGCAACTATTATATGCTTACCTTTCACTTCTTGGTAAATTTGAATTTCAATTGCGTCAAGACATCTTTGGTGTTTTGCGGGAAATCGCCTTGCATCATCCAATTGTAGTAGCCCAAATCCTTTTTAAACACCGCCTCCACTGTCTGACCTTTGTATTTTCCGAAATTGAAAATCGGCTCTCCTTGGTCGTTACGGCTGATTCTGCCGGCGAGGTCGATATTTTTAGTCAATGAGAACGACGCGAGATAGTCTATGTCGTTTTGGAGCGTGTCGTATTTCGCTATTTGAGCGCGCAGCACCTCGTATGTGGCGCGTGTGTCGGCGTTTGCCGAGTGGGCCTCTTCGAGGTTCTTGCCACAATAGAATCGATATGCCGCCACGAGAGTGCGCGGTTCCATGGCGTAGAATATGTTCTGCACATCCACAAACTTGCGGTTTGTCATGTCGAACTTAATTCCCACACGGGCGAATTGCTCTACCAACAGTGGCACGTCAAATTTGTTGCTGTTGTATCCGGCGATGTCGCATCCCTCCATAAAGTCGAGAAGCTCTTGTGCTTTCTCTTTAAATGTGGGTGCTGTAGCCACATCCTCGTCTGTGATATGGTGTACGGCGGTGGACTCCTCCGGGATGTGCATCTCGGGATTTAAACGCATGGTGACCTCTTTGTCGGTACCGTCGGGAAATACCTTTATCATAGATATTTCCACGATACGGTCGCGACCTACATTAGTGCCCGTGGTCTCGAGGTCGAAGAACACCAACGGACGCTTGATATTTAATTTTTCAGTATGCATTTTATTCTATCCTATCCTATCCTATCCAACCAATTCTTCTATCCTACCAATTGCATAGTCATCAGAAGCACTACCACGTTCATACCCTCGGGTTGTTCGGAGGGAGCCACGATTCCGGGTCTTACGGGGTCGGAGAGAAGGAATACGATTGAATCGCTTTTGAGATTGTTTGTCACTTCCAACACATAGTCGGCGTTGAATCCCACATTCATAGGGTTGCCGTCGTAGTTGCATGGCACGTGTTCGTCACCGGATGATGAATAATCAAGGTCTTCGGCGCTTATAAGCATTTCTTCGGGTTGGATGTTGAATTTCACAAGTTTGCTGCCTTGGTTGACAGTCAGTGCCATACGGCGCATTGCTGAGATGAACGCTGCCTTGTCCACCTCCATTTTGAAAGGGTTGGAGTGTGGAAACACTTTCTCGTAGTTGGGGTATAATCCTGTGATGAAGAGTGTGGAAACTTTGAAAGAATCGAACTCAAACACAGCCCCTTTGCTGTCTATGGTGATTTTTACGTCGCTCTCCGTCTTATCTAAGAGACCTCTCAACAGACTTGCTGACTTGGAGGGGAGCACGAAACGGGTCTCAATGCCCGGGTGGACGTTATAAAATTCACATTTCACAAGCTTATGTGTGTCACTTGCCACAAACACAAGTGTGTCAGTTTTGAAATCCATACATATACCTGTCATCACCGGGCGAATGGGGTCGGAGCTTACAGCGTAAGCTGTTTGCTCAATGCCGCTTGAAAGCACTTCTGCGTTGACTGTGACCTCAAAAGCATCATTCTCACGTTCTTTCTGTTTGGGGTATTCGTTGCCGGAGTAACCCATGAACGAGAAGTGTCCGTTTAAGTATTTGATCTCCACTTGGAAAGTGGTGTCGTTGATATTGAATTGGAGCCCTTGGTCAGGTATCTCTTTCATGATATCCATCAAACGTTTTGCAGGAACAGCAATAGATCCCTCTCCTTCCACATCCGCAATCTCAACTGTGGTGACAACCACGTTCTCTTGGTCGCTTCCTGTGATGGTCAGTGATCCGTCATTCACTGTCAACAAAAAGTTCTCAAGTATTGATAACGCATTCTTTGGATTTACAACTTTGCCCACAGCTCCGAGATGCTGCTTCAAAGTCTTACCTGCTACATTGAATTTCATATATCTTATTTTTTTTAGATTTCACATTAATATTATAGATACAAAGATACAACATATTTTTAAACTACGCAAGAAACGCTTGTTTTGGTTTGCTTAACAAAACTTTAGGATATTTAATTGTAGAGTCTAAATGTCTGATATATAGTGAAATATCTAATAGTTGAGATTGTTTTATGAAATAATACCTCGTTTTATCCAGTACTGTTGTTTGCATAGTACTGTCTTTTGGCATAACTTTGCGTCGGATAAACAACATAACACTAAAGATAGAAACGTATGAACAGAAATGAACTCGCAAAGTCCGTCATGGTGATTTTGCTTGTAGGAGGCGCACTTCCTGCGGCGGCGCTGCCTGCGGAGCCTGATAGCATTGACGGGGATTATGACACCACCCTGCTTGATGAAATTGTCGTGGCGCGTAAACGTCCGATGATAGAGTCTAATGGCGAAAAGGTGGGGTATTATGTGGAGGATGACCCTGAATCCACATCCAAGTCTGTGCTTGAAATGCTAAGGAAAGTACCTATGGTGACTGTCGACGCTCAGGATAACATACTTATCAACGGTAAATCAGATTTTAAAATATATGTGAACGGAAAGGAAGACCCTATGCTGTCGTCGAATCCCTCCAATATACTCAAGAGTATGCCGGCAGGTAACATCCGTAAGATTGAGGTGATACTTGAACCGGGAGCTAAATATGACGCTGAGGGTGTGGGGGGTATCCTCAATATAATCACCGTAGGCAAGAAGTTGCTTGATGGATACCTTACGACATTTACCGCTGGAATCAACAATAGAAATTTGCAAGGTTCCGTATACGCCTGCACGAAATTTAATAAGGTGACACAGAGTGTCAATTTCGGATACTACAACAATAATTTCTCCCCTACAAAATCATGGGGTGTCTTTGATAGGAAATATCTCAGTGTCGGCGATGATGTGCGGTTAATGCAGGATATGAGCCAGAGACAGAGCACCTCCTTTTATAATGGCAGCTATCAGATGTCGTGGGAGCCGGATACGTTGAATCTGTTCACGTTGAACGTCTCAGGAATGGGGGCGGATTTCTCCGGAGATGTGAGAACCGAGTCGAAGTACCTCGCATCGGGAAGCAATGTATGGCGTAATGTGCAGAATTTGGCAAACTCCGGGATTTGGGGATCCATTAATGTAAATGCCGGATTCCAACATAATTTTGACAACAAGGGGCAATCAATCATATTCTCCTATCAATATAATCATGGTTGGAATAATAATGACATTTGGCAGGAGTATGTGGAGATGGAAAACTACACTCCGTATGCCGTATATCAATACAACTACAACAATAATCCCACGAATGAACATACATTCCAAATAGACTACAGCAGGCCGCTCTCTTTCCTTTCCACTTTGGAGCTTGGCGGCAAGGGCATATTGCGCCGCAACTATGGCAAAGGGTATAATAAGGTAGGTGAGGATGAATCCCATCTCACGCAAGACGAAAACAATAATGTCGATATGTCGCAATATCAGGATGTGGGTGCCATCTATGCCGCTTATTCTGCCAGGTGGGGCGGTTGGAGCGCAAAGGTGGGGGCAAGGTATGAGTACACCTATATGGGCGTGGACTTCAACGTCGGCGGATATGATAATTTTTCATCGCATCTCAACGATTTTGTGCCAAATGTGGCGGTGGCGTATAATTTAAATCTGTTGAGGACGCTGCGTGCGTCGTATCAGACACGCATACGCCGTCCGGGTGTGGATGAGCTTAACCCGCACGTGACATCGATTCTTTCTGATTACGTGCAGCGGGGTAATCCTGATCTTACCTCTGAAAAAACGCATAATTTCGCTATCACATATAGTGATTTCGGTGGAAAGTTGAATAGTAATATCCGTCTGGAGTATTCTGTCTCAAACAATTCCATTAGTCCCTCCACAAAGTTGATTGACAATGTGATTACTCAGACGTATGACAACCTTGGCGTGGAGAAGGGCGTCACTTTGAATGTATATGAGTCATATAGGTTCAATAATAAGTTGAGTGCGAATGTCAATGCTTCGGCGGCATACCAATATTTCAACTTCAAGGAGCAGAATATGAAGAATCACGGATGGGTGTATAACCTTCATGCCGGTGTCAATTATTCGATGCCGTGGAAATTGCAACTCTCCGCTTACGGTGGTTTCAACACAAAAAGATATGACCTTGAGGGCTATAATTCCGGATTCAATTACTATGGATTAAGCCTTGGCAAGACCCTGCTGAAGGAGGATAGGTTGAAACTTTCCATTTCCGCCAACAATTTCCTTACAAGCAAGAACAACTATTCCTCTTATTCCCACAATGTCGGTTTTGAGATGTGTCATAGTTTGAATGTGAAGACATGGAGCGTCGGAATGTCGGTC
This sequence comes from uncultured Sangeribacter sp., assembly GCA_964418705.1. Lineage (GTDB taxonomy): Bacteria > Bacteroidota > Bacteroidia > Bacteroidales > Muribaculaceae > Lepagella. The sequence goes on along the minus strand of CAYQMV010000003.1, from coordinate 19,691 downwards.
AGCTACACGTTGGGCAATATGTCGAATGGCGTGCGCCACACCGCCACTTCCATCGAGAATGACGACGTGGAGACAAAACAACAGAAACAACAATAATATTTAGCTATGGAAGATAACATTGTCACACAGATGAGGAAGGGGATAATGGAATATTGTTTCCTACTCATACTCTCCAAGCGTAGAGTTTATCCTTCGGAGATTATCAATTTGCTGAAAGGATCGAACCTTGTGGTGAAGGAGGCGACGGTATACACCGTGCTCAGCCGACTTAACAAGGAGGGTAAAATCACGTATCAGTGGGAGGAATCCACAATGGGCCCTCCGCGCAAATATTTCCAAATCACCGATGACGGTATGGCTGCCCTCGCCACAATAGAAAAGGTGTGGGGCGACATAAACGCCACGATCACAAAATTAAAAGAAGAATAAATTATAACCCCAATCATAATAGCAATGAAAAAAACTATAAAAGCTAATCTCGGCGGAGTTGAGTTTACGTTCAATGATGATGCTTATGCGTTGATGGAGAGATACATTGAGTCCCTCCGGGAAGCCCTCTGTGCGCAGAAATACGACACTAATGAGATTTTGAAGGATATAGAATGCCGGAGTGCCGAAATTCTATTCGAGGAGCATTCCGGCAACCATATAATAACGAGTGAAGATGTGGCTCTTTTGATAGAACGCTTGGGCGCTCCCGAGGAGATAATCGCCGATGCCGATCCGTCCGGCGCATCCTCTTCGGCTAATGAAGAGATGCCACCCTCCCCACCCTCTTCCCAGCCATACCCCCCGCTACCTCCGGTGGCTAAACGGCTTTACCGCAATCCCGAGGGCAAAATGATTGGAGGTGTGTGCAACGGCATCGCCACTTATTTCGATGTTGATCCCACGTGGATCCGCTTGGCGAGTGTCTTGCTCCTTTTTGTGTCATTCTCCACATGTGCTGTCATCTATATTATCTTGTGGGTGGTGCTTCCCGAGGCGCGTACCACATATCAAATGTTGCAACTGCGGGGTGGATCGCCCACTCTAAAAAATATTGGTGACGCTGTGAGAAACGGCTTTAACCGCACATCGGAAACTGGAAGCCGGGAGGATCCGACATTTGAACAGTTAAACAAACCCACTGGATTTAAGGGGGTGGCGAATGGAATTAATGTGGTGGTGTCTGTGATTGCCAAGGTGATATTGGTACTTTTGACAGTGATATGCGTCCCCGTAGCCATACCTTTATTGGTAAGTTTGGTGACATTGGTCGTTTTGTTTGTGTCAATGCTATTCAGAGGATGCGTGGCTCCCGAATGGCTCCTGAATGTGGAGCATGGCGTGTGGGGGTGCAATTTCGCCTATCCTTTGCTCGGTGTGGGAATCGCATGTCTGGTGGTGCTCTTTTTGGTGGTGCCTGTGATTGTGATTCTGTATTTGGCATACGTGCAGTTGTTCCGCGGGAAGCCGCTGACGAGGTCCGCGAAGCTGTGGCTCCTCGGAATATGGCTCTTCTCGATTGCCGGCTTGGGCGTGATTGGTGTCGTGTATAGGAACGATCCCAATGTCATAAGTTCATTCAAGGATAATTGCGTTGTCATAGAGAATATGGACGATGAATAGAAACAGTTTTTGATATAACATTACCCTAATTTGGAGAGGATATGCTAATTTTTTACATATCCTCTTTATTTTGCCCTTTAGTCAGACAATATAAGACAGATGCGCTAAAAATAGTTGTAATTGTGTCGTTTTGCCATAAAATCACGTCTAATGTAAAATGACGAAAAAGAAATGGGCCGTAAAAAATCAAAAATATTCTACTAAAGATTTTGGCAATTCCTATGCTTTTATTAACTTTGAAGCGATTTTAGAGAATGGCTCTTCCATTTGAGAGTGTCACATTTGGTGATCCCGTTTGGTAATCCCATCTGGCAATCTTCCATTTGAAGACCTTTCAATTGAAAGAGGTGGTCTTTAAGGTCAACCATAGAAGAACAATAATATAATAACTTAAATTACATAACCAATGGAAAACAATCTCGTGAAAACATGTCTTCACGACCGCCATGTAAAGCAAGGGGCTCTTATGTCGCCGTTCGGTGGTTTTGACATGCCTATCCAGTACACAAACATCACAGACGAGCATAATGCCGTTCGCCACAACGTAGGCGTGTTTGATGTTAGCCACATGGGAGAAGTGCGTGTGAAAGGAGCTGACGCATACAAATTCGTAAGCCACATTTTCGTTAATGATGTCACCGGAGCTCCCGATGGCAAAATTTTCTACGGAATGATGTGCTATGAGAATGGCGGCACTGTTGACGACCTCCTTGTGTATAAGGTGAACGAAGAGGAATATTTCCTTGTGATCAATGCGTCAAACATCGATAAGGATTTCGCATGGATCCAAAAGAACGCTGAAGGCTTTAATGTGGAATTGGAGAACCAAAGTCCCTACTATGGTGAGGTGGCTGTACAAGGTCCCAAAGCCGAGGACACCCTTGAAGAGGTGCTTGGCTTGCCGGTGAGAGACTTGGAGTTCTACACATTCAAGACTCTTCACGTGGACGGTGAGGATATAATTGTAAGCCGTACCGGATATACCGGAGAGGATGGTTTTGAAATCTACGGAAGCCACGACTTCACTCGCAGAACATGGGATAAGCTCATGGAAGCCGGTGTGACTCCTTGTGGTTTGGGATGCCGCGACACTCTCCGTTTTGAGGTGGGTCTCCCCCTTTACGGTGACGAGCTTTCCGCCGACATCACTCCGCTGGAAGCAAGCTTGAGCATGTTTGTCAAATTTGACAAACCCGAGTTCGTGGGCAAAGAGGCCCTTTGGCAGCAAAAACAAGAGGGCTTGAAACGTCGTATCATCGGTATTGAACTCGAAGGCAACGCTATCCCGCGCCACGGCTATCCCGTTGAAAAGGATGGTGAGGTCATCGGTGAGGTTACCACCGGCTACCGCTCAATATCCACAGGTAAGAGCGTCGCCATGGCGATGGTCAACAAACCCTACGACAAATTGGGCACTGACGTTGAAATCCGTATCCGCAAGAAAACGTTCCCCGGCAAGGTCGTGAAAAAACGTTTCTATGAGAAAAACTATAAAAAATAAGAACTCTTTATAAACATCGATAAACAACAAAAATTATGAGCAAAATATTGAACGAACTCCGTTATTCAGACTCTCACGAGTGGGTGAAAGTAGAAGGTGAAATCGCCGTTGTAGGTATTTCCGATTACGCACAACATGCCCTTGGCAATATCGTATATGTTGATATGCCCGAGGTAGGCGACGAGGTGGCACAAGGTGACGACTTCGGTGCTGTGGAGTCAGTGAAAGCTGCCAGCGATTTGATCTCTCCGGTGAGCGGTGAGGTTGTGGAAATCAACGAGGAACTTGAAGACGCTCCTGAGAAGATTAACGAGGATGCCTATGGCGCATGGATCATGAAAGTGAAATTGAGTGATCCCAGCGAGGTTGAGAAACTTCTCGACGCCGCCGCTTATGAGAAAATTTGTGAGGAATAAGCCCATATAAGGTATAATATATAAACCAATTGCATCAATAATGAGCAATAAATTTATACCGCACACTGAGGCAGATATAGCGCTGATGCTACAACGCATCGGCGCTGCTTCAGTGGACGAACTCTATGCCGATATACCGGCGGAGGTCATTTTCAACCGTGAATACAATATTCCGGAATCAATGACCGAGATAGAGTTGCGCAAGCATTTTAAAGAATTAGCGGCTAAAACACGTCAATTGACAGTGTTTGCCGGATGTGGCGTATATGACCACTACTCCCCCGCCACTGTGGCTCATCTCCTTCAGAGAAGTGAGTTCTACACAGCTTACACACCTTATCAACCTGAGATTTCGCAAGGTACTCTCCAATACATTTTCGAGTATCAGAGTATGATCAGCGAACTTACCGGCTTGGAAAACACCAATGCGTCAATGTATGATGGTGCCACTGCCGCCGCTGAGGTGATGTTCATGATGGTGGCGTCGGCACGCAAGAAAAACAGAGTCGTTGTCTCTGCCACACTTCCGCAGCATGTGTTGAAAGTGATGGAGACTTACTCTCGTTTCCATGGCGTGGATTTGACTGTCGTGCCTGAGAAGAACGGAATTTCTGACAAGGAGGCTATCGTGGCTGAATTGGAGAAAGGAGACGTGGCTGGCATAATGGTGCCCACACCTAACCGTTATGGCATCATTGAGGATCACAGCGGTTTGGCTGACCAAGTTCATGCAGCCAAAGGCTTGTTGGCAGTGTATGCCGACCCCTCCACATTGGCTGTCCTCAAAACTCCCGCGGAGTGGGGTGCCGATGTCGCTTGTGGCGACGGTCAGACACTCGGAATGCCTATGACGTTCGGTGGTCCCTACTTGGGATATATCTCCTGCACCAAAGCTCAATTGCGTAAGATGCCGGGACGCGTTGTCGGTTACACCACTGACGCTTCCGGAAAACGTTGCTATGTGCTCACATTGCAGGCTCGCGAGCAGCACATCCGTCGCGAGAAAGCCACCAGCAACATTTGCTCCAACCAGAGCTTGATGGCTTTGTATGCCACCATCTATATGTCGTTGATGGGTAAGGAGGGAATGAAAGAGGTTAACACCCTCTCAGCCAATGGCGCGCACTATCTATATGATAAATTGATCGCCACCGGCAAATTCCAGCCCGCATATCCCGACACCTACTTCCTTAAGGAGTTTGTGGTTAAGACTGATCTTGATGTGGAAGCCATGAACAAAAGCCTTTTGGATGCCGGAATCATGGGCCCCGTGGCTCTTGGCAACGGCTTGGTTGAGTTCGCCGTGACAGAGAAACGCACAAAGGATGAAATAGACAGATTAGTAACACTCATTATCGAAGGATAAGCCATGAAATATTATGATCATTTAATTTTCGAGTTGTCGCGTCAAGGACGTAAGGGCTATTCACTTCCTGCCGACAAATATGGCGTAAACTCCTTGGAGTCCATACCTCAAAATCTTAAGAGAAACGAAACTTTGGATTTGCCTGAGGTGAGTGAACTTGATGTAGTGCGCCACTATACGAATCTTTCAAGCAAAAACTTTGGTGTGGACACCGGCTTCTATCCGTTGGGTAGCTGCACCATGAAATATAACCCCAAGATCAACGAGGAACTTTGCGCTATGCCGGAGTTCGCTTCGTTGCACCCGCATCAGGCTGAGGAAACTGTGCAAGGCGCGCTGGAGATTTACTATAATCTGCAACGTATGCTCAGCGAAATCGCCGGTTTGGAGGAGTTCACTCTCAATCCTTATGCCGGTGCCCATGGTGAGTTGACAGGTTTGATGGTTATGCGTCAATACCATATCTCCCGTGGTGACACAAAACGTACGAAAGTGATTGTGCCCAATTCCGCACACGGCACAAATCCGGCGTCAGCCATGGTGTCCGGTTTGGAAGTGGTGGAAGTGAAATCAAAACCGAACGGCTCAATTGATGTTGAGGACCTTAAACCATTGCTTGACGATACAATCGCCGGAATCATGATGACAAACCCCAACACTTTGGGCATGTTTGAGACTGAAATCATGGAGATTGCCAAACTCGTTCACGCTGCCGGTGGTCTGTTGTATTACGATGGAGCGAACCTTAACCCCTTGTTGGGTAAAGTGCGCCCCGGTGATATGGGCTTTGATATCATGCATATCAATCTGCATAAGACATTCTCCACACCTCACGGCGGCGGCGGTCCCGGTGCCGGTCCTGTCGGTGTCGCAAAACATTTGGTGAAACATCTTCCTAATCCGCGTGTGATTAAGGACGCTAAGGGTAAATTCCATATCCAAGATGAAAAAGAGAGCTTGGGTAATATATCCTCATTCCTTGGCAACTTCGGCGTGATTATGAGAGCTTATGCTTATATCCTATCTTTGGGTAAGGAGAATATCAAGAAAGTTGGTCCTATGGCTACTCTCAACGCTAACTACATCAAGGAGTCGCTTAAGGATGATTACTTGCTTCCAATAGCCGGCGCATGCAAGCATGAGTTCGTATTCGACGGATTGAAAGATAAGTCAACAGGTGTGACTACTTTGAATGTGGCTAAGCGTCTGTTGGATTATGGATTCCATGCCCCCACAATCTATTTCCCGTTGCTTTTCCATGAGTCAATGATGATTGAGCCTACTGAGACAGAGAGCTTGGAGACTCTTGACGAGTTCATTGAGGTGATGCATAAGGTTGCGAAAGAGGCGCGTGAGACCCCCGAGGTTGTGAAAGATGCTCCTATCTCCACTCTTATCCGTAAGCCGGATGAGACCACCGCGGCTAAGAATCCGATACTTACTTATAAAGCTTTGAAGCAAAATGCATAGTGATTTGATCATTATCGGAGCTGGACCCGGTGGATATGAAACTGCGTTGGAGGCTGCCCATGAGGGTTTGTCGGTCACTTTGTTCGAAGCGACACATCTTGGCGGCACATGTCTTAACGAGGGCTGCATTCCCACAAAATGTTTGTGTAAGAATGCGGAGGTGGTTTCTCAGTTCAAATCTTCAGATGAGTTTGGCATTGATGATTTCCAATTCTCATTGGATTTCGGCAAGGTTATGTCGAGAAAGAATGAGGTTGTAACATCTCTTCGCGGTGGTATTGAAGCGTTGATGAAGAGTGCGAAAGTGAATGTAGTCAATGCGCTCGCCTCGTTCAAGGATTCCACCACTGTAGTGGCTGACGGAGAGGAGTACACTGCCGATAACGTGATTATCGCATCAGGCAGCGTGTCGAAAGGATTGCCAATTCCCGGAGCGGATCTTCCTTGTGTGATGGACTCTTCCAAGTTGTTGGAGATTGACCATATTCCTGAGTCACTCACCATCATCGGTGGTGGCGTGATTGGTATGGAGTTCGCCAATATATTCAATAGCTTGGGTTCTAAGGTGACGGTGATTGAGTTTATGAAGCAGATTTTGCCGCCTTTCGATTCAGATATCGCAAAACGCCTTAAGCAATCCCTTTCCAAACGTGGCATTGAGATTATCACCGGAGCCGCTGCCAAGAGCATAGCTCAAAACGGCGAGAAGGAGATAGTTGTCACCTACGATTGCAAAGGTAAAGAGCAGCAGGTGGTAAGCTCTGATCTCTTGATGGCTGTGGGACGTGCGCCGCGTTTGGCGGGATTAAACCTGGAGAACGCCGGAGTTGAGTTCACTCCTAAGGGTATTGTCACTGATGAAAATATGTGTACAAATGTGCCTCACATCTATGCTATCGGCGATGTCAATGGCAAGATGATGTTAGCGCATGTGGCATCTTTCCAGGGCAAACGGGCTTTGAATAATATCTTAGGAAAGGATGATTACATAGATTTCTCCGTTGTTCCTTCAGCTGTTTTCACTGTTCCTGAGTGTGGCATGGCTGGATTGACGGAGGCTCAGTGCAAGGATAAAGGTCTTGAGATTAAAATCGGTCAGTCGTTCTTCCGCGCCAATGGTAAATCATTGGCGTTGGGTGAGCCGGAGGGATTGTGCAAGCTTATTTTCGATGCTACGACTGAGTGCCTCATAGGTGCCCATATCATGGGTGTGCAATCCGCTGATTTAGCTCAACAGTGTGCCAATTTCATTGCCACCGGGGTGACCCGCAGTCGAATGCGAGACATTATTTTCGGACACCCCACTGTCAGTGAAGTGATTCTTGCGGCTGCCGCAAATGTGAAATAGTTATACACTGTAATATTGTAGACTATAATTATAATACGACTAAAAAAATTGTCCTATTTTGGTTTACTGATGATGTAAACTAAAATAGGACAATTTCTATATTCTGCACTGTGGAGATGGAGGGGTTCGAACCCTCGTCCAAACATGAACCCAATAAGTTTTCTACATGCTTAGTCATCGACTTGATTTTCGAGAATTGACAGGCTCGCGACCACCAATCAATTCCTTATCCTTTAAATCTCGCAAGATAGTCAAGGCTCCTATCCTCCTATTTCCGAATTTCTCAGCACCACCATATCGAAACGTCTCGGAACGGGGCAATCGGGTGATGTCTCGTTTCCATCACTTTGATGGAAATAAAGCAGTCCTACTGTACTTCAGACTAAGCAGCGAGAGCGTAATTGTTATTTTCGCCAGTTATAATTTGATGTCAAGATTTTAAAGAGCGTAGGCATCATAGCTCTGCATGCTTGCTTACCGTGTTTACACGCTGTCAAAACCAGTCATCCCCGGTATGCTTAAGAATCAGCCTCCGCCAATTCGGGTGCAAATTTAATAAATATATTTCATATATCAAAAATAAGAGTCCCAAACGCAGGTTGGAACTCTTATTTTACGGTTAACTATTCTTTACGATTATCGATTCTTTACGGTTAACTCTATGTCTCGGTTAACTCTTTATTAAGAGTCTGTTCGTGTCTTATTTCTTTTGGGAAATCTTGCCCCAGGTGTCTTTAAGTCCGATAGTTTTGTTGAACACAAGCTTGTCTGCCGTGGAATCCGGGTCAACGCTGTAGTATCCTAGACGTTGGAATTGGAACTTATCCCCTACTTTGGCATTTTTGGCAAGCCATGGTTCAATCATCACGCATTCTCTCACTTTAAGAGAGTCCGGATTGAGAAGGTCGCGGAAGTCACCCTCTTCGGCGCTTGGGTTCTCTACGGAGAAGAGTCGGTCGTAGTCTCTGACTTCGGCTTTCACCGCTGTGGGGGCGTATACCCAATGGAGGGTGCCTTTCACTTTGCGGTCGCTTCCGGGGAGTCCACTGCGTGTCTCAGGGTCGTATTCGGCATATATCTCTTCGATGTCACCATTGTCGTTTTTCTTTACTCCGGTGCATTTGATAATATATGCACCTTTAAGACGCACCTCCTTGTCTATGGAGAGACGGAAGAATTTCTTCGGGGGATTCTCCATGAAGTCCTCTTGTTCGATCCATAACTCACGACCGAACGGCATTTCATGTTTACCGCTTTCAGGCATCTCGGGGTTATTCTCCATGTAGACAGTCTCCACTTTATCCTCGGGATAGTTTGTGATTATCAGTTTCACGGGATTCTGTACCGCGCTCACACGTGTCGCTGTTTTGTTGAGGTTCTCACGTATGGAGTGCTCGAGAAGCTCAATATGGTTGAGAGCCTCGTATTTAGTGTAGCCTATGCGGCGCACGAAATCCTTTATCGCCTCCGGAGTGTATCCGCGGCGGCGCAGACCGCACAATGTCGGCATACGGGGATCATCCCATCCATTCACCAAACCCTCTTTAACCAATTGGAGGAGTTTACGCTTGCTCATCACGGTGTATGTGAGGTTCAATCGGTTGAACTCTATCTGACGCGGTGAATAGGATTCATCAGCAAGTTCCTTTACAAAATACTCGTATAAAGGACGGTGGGGTACAAATTCAAGTGTGCAGATTGAGTGTGTCACGCCCTCGAAGTAGTCACTCTGACCATGTGCGAAATCGTACATGGGATACACTTTCCATTTCTCTCCTGTACGCCAGTGGGGTGTTTTGATGATGCGGTACATTATAGGATCGCGGAAGTGCATATTGGGGCTTGCCATGTCAATTTTGGCGCGGAGCACGTATGAACCCTCGTCAAATTCTCCATTGTTCATCCTTTGGAAGAGGTCCAGATTCTCCTCCACGGAGCGATTACGGTAGGGACTTTCGGTTCCCGGCTCCGTAGGTGTACCCTTTTGAGCCGCGATTTCCTCGGATGTCTGTTGGTCGACATACGCTTTCCCCTCCTTGATTAGACGCACGGCGAGGTCATAGAGCTTTTGGAAATAGTCGCTGGCATAATATAGACGGTCGCCCCAGTCGTATCCGAGCCAGTGGATGTCGTTCATAATCGCGTTGACATACTCTGTGTCCTCCTTCTGTGGGTTGGTGTCGTCGAAACGCAGATTGCATGTGCCCCCGAATTTCTCGGCGGCGCCGAAATCCATGATTATCGCCTTTGCGTGGCCTATGTGAAGATACCCGTTTGGTTCCGGCGGAAAGCGCGTGTTCAATCTACCACCGTTCTTGCCGGCTTCCAAATCATTCTTTATCTCTTGCTCTACGAAGTTAAGTCCTCCTTCAAGCACTTCTTCCTGAATATCTTCTTTATTGCTCATATTATATATATCTTTTGAGATAATCTCTTGTTTTAAAATGCAAAGTTAATGAAAAAAGCTAATATTATGCGGCACAAGATTGCCTCCAGATTAAAAATCGTATCCTAATGTGAACATCCATGCTTTCGCATGTCCGCTCATATTCTCGCTTTTATATATGTTCGACACCCCTGCCATGTAATGGATTCCAACGTAGTAGTGGTCGCGGATGTTCAAGCCCGTTCCCATCTTGAAACCCCATTGTCCGCGGTGTCGGATAGAATAATATCCATCGGAGAATTTAGTGCTGGGTTCCGGAATCACGTGAATCCCATTATCGCTTTTACCCAATCCTAACGTGAAATATGGACCGAGATCCAGACTCCATCTGACATTGTCGGTGACATTGAATCTGACTGACACGAGTATTGGAATATTGAACGCATAGTTCAGTGTGTGTCCCACATTCACCTCTTGCTGCGTGCTGAAGCCGCGGATGTATGTGTATGAGTTTGAACGTGATTGATAGAAGAATCCCGGTTGGATGGTGAGAAAATCCCGAATGTTGATATCCGCCACAACGCCCATGTCGAAGCCGGTGCCCCAACTGTCATGGTTCCATATAAAGTTATTGCCTCCTATGGAGTTGTTTGCCATATTCATTCCTATCCTCGCACCCAATGCGAAAGTTCTGTCGGGTGCGGAGGTGTCGAAAAATTCAGCTGCGTTGCATGACGCTATGCCGGTAGCCGCCAACAATGCGGCGCTCATTAGTCTCATATTCTTCATACTGTATCTCTTCAGTCAGGTAAATTTCTTTTTTGTAAACGAACTTGTTTTTTTGTTTACTATCTGCAAAGATACTGATAAATATCAAATTGCAAAAATTCCGGCGTTAAAAATTCCGGCGTATAGTCAAAAATTTACCCCCATCCTCACGGCGTTCGCCTGTGAGTGATGGGGGGTGTGGCTTGAGGCGCCACATTCATGGCGTTAATTGGAAGTGTATGCGGCTTATAGGGCTACTTTGAACGGACTTTCACCGTCAATGGATACTATCACCACTTGGTTGTTGCCGATATATATATTGTTCTCATTGGATATCAACTTGTTGCGATAGACAATGGTGCCGTCGAGAGCATAGATAGAGATTTTCTTACCCTCATAATCACCGGTCAGAATCATTGTGCCGTTTTCGAATCTTACGCTACCACGGTTCAATGAAGTGTTTTCCATATATGTCTCAATTTGGTTTGTGTTTGTCCAATTGATGACAAGTATTGAGGGCTCGGTTAAAATGCCGAGGTTAACGGCACCGTCGTCCGGCAGGTCTTTGCCCTCCCATTCTTTCAGTATGGTGTCTGTGTCGTTGTAATTACATAGGTAAATATTGTAGATGTCTTTGCTGTCTTCTATGTCAAGACGCTTGACATAGACTTTGCATTCCTTTTCTGATGATACATCCATTCCGATGGTACCATAGTTGGTGTCGCATATTGAGAGCAGCGGCAAATTAGAATCTTCGTCATCGTTTCCGTTGTTGTACCCCTCATCGTCATCGGCGAATGGCGGTGTTGGATAATCCATGATGTAGTCTTCGGCATCCTCTACAACGGATGTGAAGTTATCTTTGTTCCATGGCGAGGTCCTTTTTACCACTGATGCCATTCCCGGCATAACGTGTAATGTTATGTCTGTGGATGTGTTGTATAAGAACGTCTGGCCTGCGGGTATATCCACTTCCGGCAATTCAGTTTTGTCTTTCGCTAATAGAACAAGATCCTTCAGAGATTCGTCGGAACTGAAAAAATTATATGAAATCTTGCGTATATTTGCTCCCAATACGCATTTTTTCAAGGATTTGGCGGTAGCTATCATTCGGACTGTGGTGCCAAGTTCCTCAATCTCGTCCGGTATCCATTGGAATTCTTCGATTCCGGAGTTGCGGAAATAATATCCGCCTTGGACATTGACAAACGACGAGGGAAACACGCACCGTTTAAGAGATGTCGCCTCCAGGAAGAAATTGCCCCCGTAGTTGTCAAAAGGCACCGTAGTTGTAAACCCTTGGTTGAAGAAAACCTCTTCGAGTTTGGTCGCTTTATAGAAGGCGGCACCTGTGACTGTTGTGATGTTTTTCGAGAAGGTGATTGTTTTGATGGTGTTGTTGTTGGCAAAGGCGCATGGCCCGATGGTTGTCACCATATAACCTTTTCCGGATTCATCATACACGTAGCTGGGGATTTTGATGTCACCTGACAAGTTTGTGTAGTTGACAAATGTTCCGTTTTGCGTGTCGATGTACATGTCATCGTTTGTACAATCAACTGAGAATGTGATTGTTGCTGTTGTTCCGTCTTCGTTTACATTGAAATGAAGACCACTCTTCTTATCAACTATGCCGTCGGCATACGATGTGATGATGGACAATTGCATGGCTGCTATGATGCAGCTGCGTAATATGCCCTTTCTGCTGTTTTTATAGAGTTCCCTCATGATGCAGTTTTTAGGTTTTTTGTTTATTGTGCAAAATTACATATTATTTTCCAAATATGCTTATTCTTAAAGATGGTTTATCCCTTTTTTTTAATTTGCTCCATTTAGTATTGAAGTCATTTAGGGTTGAGTGGAATCTTTAGACCTAATGTGTATGTGTCATGTGGTCTAGGAGATGTGCGCTTAGAAATGTTGACTGAGAAATTGTGTGTTTAGAAATGTGTGCTTAGAAATGTGTGCTTAGAAATGTGTGCTTAAAATATCTTACTTAGAGAAATTATTTGTAACTTTGCGGTTAAATCAAACAAGTCCTTATTAAAACTGGATTAAGAATGAAGAAAACCCACGATGAGGGTGCGGCAACACTCAAGAATAGTACTACTAAATATTGTTTTATTAATAAATCGGAGAAAAACACAGCTCCCAAAGAAATAACTGAGGTGGATTCGACGAACGTCCCTGTTCTGCCCATGCAAAACACTGTGCTTTTCCCGAATCAGTTTGCTCCGGTGAATCTCACGCGTGACGGATCCCTCGCTTTATGCGATGATGCGCATGAAAAGGGTGGGATGATTCTCATTGTGGCGCAAAAGAGCATAGACGTGGAGACTCCCGGGAAGCGGGATTTATACACTATCGGTGTGTTGGCGCAGGTAATTGACATTATTCAGTTGCCCGACGGCACCCATACCGCTATGATTAAGACGGGAGGTCGTGCGCGGCTTGACTCCCTAAAGACACGTAAACCATATCTTCGCGGAGCGGTGACTGTGATTGAAGATTCGTTGGTAGTGGAGGATGAGACGCGTCTGTCGGTGATTTTCGCATTGCTTGACAAGCGGTTCCGCCAGATGCTTGAGCTTATAGATGAAAAGGAGACATTGGAGATGCGCAATAATCTCAACAATGCCGCCGGCAATCCTATGGATGAGGCTAATTTCATCGCCATGAACGCTCCTATAGATGTTCCTGCGAAACAGAATATTCTGGAACAGAACACATTGACCGAGCGTTATTCGGCATTGCTCGCCGAACTTACGCAAGTGTATGAGTTTATGAAGATGCGTGAGGAGATTCAGCGTCGCACCGGTGTGAACATGACTCAGCAGCAGCGCGAGCATTTCCTTCAACAGCAGTTGCGAACCATTCAAGATGAATTGGGTGGCAGTATCGAGGATCAAGATTACGATATTCTTGAACAGCGTGCCAAGGAGATGGTATGGAGTGATGCCGCCGCGGAGCATTTCAGTAAGGAATTGAAAAAGTTGGAGCGTTATAATGTGCAGAATCCGGAGTACTCTGTTCAATACGGGTATTTGGAGACACTGTTGTCGCTTCCATGGGATAAATGCAGCGAGCAGGAGATTGATGTCGCAAGTGTGGAGAAGGCTCTCAATGAGGACCACTATGGTTTGGAAGACGTGAAGGAGCGTATTCTTGAGCAGGTGGCGATTATGAAGCTCCGCAATGATATGAAGGCCCCTATCCTCTGCCTTTACGGTCCTCCGGGAGTCGGCAAAACCTCTTTGGGCAGATCCATAGCACGTGCTCTCAACAGAGAGTACGCACGTATATCGTTAGGTGGCTTGCATGATGAGGCGGAGATTCGCGGACATAGAAGAACTTATATAGGCGCGATGCCTGGACGTATTATTACAGCATTGAAGAAGTGTGAATCCAGCAATCCCGTTTTCGTACTCGATGAAATAGATAAGATAGGTAGAGATGTGAAGGGGGATCCCTCCACCGCGATGCTTGAGGTCTTGGATCCCGAGCAGAATAGTAAGTTCCACGATAATTATGTGGACTTTGACTATGACTTATCAAAGGTAATGTTTATAGCCACCGCCAACGATATCTCCACCATCGCCCGTCCCCTTCTTGACCGTATGGAGCTGATAGAGATTTCGGGATATGTGCCTGACGAGAAAATTGAAATCGCCACACGCCACCTTGTGCCTAAGGTGCTCGAGGAGATAGGCTTCCAAAAGGGCGAGATTGAGTTCGATAGAGAGGCGATAGCTAAGATAATAGAGAGCTACACCCGTGAAAGCGGTGTGCGTCTGTTGGAGAAGAAAATAGCCAAGGTGGTGAGAAAAATAGGTGTGAAGAAAGCCGCCGGAGACACCTACCCCACCCATGTCACAAAGGATATGGTGGCGAAACTTCTTGGTCCCGAAGAGGTCAATCCCGACATGTATGAGACAAATAAATATATAGGTGTTGTCACCGGTTTGGCTTGGACTCAGGTGGGCGGAGAAATTCTCTTCATTGAGACCTCCTTATCGCCGGGTAAAGGTGAGAAGCTTACGCTCACCGGTAATTTGGGCGATGTTATGAAAGAATCGGCGGTGATCGCTTTGCAATATCTTAAAGCTCATTCCTCGGAGATTGGCATAGATGCCGGTAAATTCGCCCAATACGATGTACACGTGCATGTGCCGGAGGGAGCTATACCCAAGGATGGTCCGTCGGCGGGTATAACAATGACCACCGCTCTTGCTTCGGCGTTCACCGGACGTAAGGTGAGGGAGAGATTGGCGATGACCGGAGAGATGACACTCCGTGGGAAAGTCCTCCCCGTGGGTGGCATTAAAGAGAAGATATTAGCCGCTAAACGTGCGGGAATAACTGATATCATCCTTTGCAAGGATAATATGAAGGATGTCAATAAGATTCCCGAAAAATACGTTGAGGGCTTGAAGTTTGTTTATGTTGAGGATATCTCCCAGGTGCTTGACTACGCATTGTTAGACGCTTGATTAATTCAAGTCATTCATAAGTAAGGGATGCCACATTAATTTGTGGCATCCCTTTTTACAACCTATTAAAAGCATTTGATATGTTTCTCTTATGATATATCGGCACCATCCTTCACCCGTATTATCCGTTGGTTTGAGGATCCTCGGAAGCGGAGTGTGACATCACGTTGTGATTCTATGAAGGGACCCTCCACCACGGCTTCCACATTCTCTATCGCTGATAATAATGTGGACGATGCCATGATTTGCTCCCAGGTGAAGCCGGTGTATAGCCATACGGTGTATCCCAGTGCCGTGATTCCATCCACCAACGCTTTTGTGGATTCCGGATTGAACAGTGGATCCCCTCCGGTGAGGGTCACATTGAAATCCTCCTCTTTTACTACTTTTAGTATATCCTCCAAGTAGTATTCACTACCCGCTGCCGGATCCCATGATTGGGGATTATGGCATCCGGGGCATTGGTGTCCGCATCCGGCAAGGTATATGGAGGTACGGAATCCGGGACCGTCGACTGTGGTGCCGCGTACTATGTCCAATACGTTGTATTTCATCAAACTTCTTTCAGTTATTTATGAACTACTCTGTCGTGAAGTTCCGCCAGTTTACCGGAGTTCCATCTGTCGGTGGTGCCTACTAAATAGCCGGTGATGCGTTGTATTGTTTCAAACGGGGTGCCGCACTTCGGACAATTCTTCACATCCTTTTGCGCATCTTCGTAGCCGCATTTAGGGCAATGGTTCCTATTATGGTTCACTGAGCCATATCCCAAATTGTATTTATCCATCATATCCACGATTTGCATGATAGCCTCCTCGTTGTGGGTGGCGTCGCCGTCAAGTTCCACATAGAATATGTGTCCGCCACGGGTCAATTCGTGGTACGGTGCCTCTATTTGCGCTTTGTGGCGCGGTGAGCAGTGATAGTAGACCGGCACATGGTTTGAATTTGTGTAGTAGTCTTTATCTGTGACACCTGGGATTACGCCGAATGTTTTTTTGTCGCGTTTGGTGAATCTTCCGGAGAGTCCCTCGGCGGGGGTGGCGAGCACAGAATAGTTGTGTGCGTATTTCTCGGAGTATTCGTTGGCGCGGCTGCGCATGTGTCTCACGATGCGTAGTCCCAGCTCTTGTGCGTTGGCATCTTCGCCGTGGTGTTTCCCGGTGAGAGCTATCAGGCACTCCGCCAATCCTATGAAACCGATACCTAACGTGCCTTGGTTGATCACCGATTCTATTGTGTCGTTAGGCTCGAGTTTGTCGGAGCCGTTCCATAGACGCTGCATTACCAACGGGAATTGTTTGGCGAGGGCTGTCTTTTGGAATTCAAATCTCTCGTGCAATTGGAGGGCTGTGATGTCGAGCACTTCGTCAAGCTTTTCAAAGAAGCGAGTGATGCGTTCCTCCTTATCTTGTATGTTCATCACTTCAATCGCCAATCTCACGATGTTCACGGTGGAGAATGAAATGTTTCCTCTTCCCACGGATGTTTTTTCTCCGTATCTGTTTTCAAACACGCGTGTGCGGCAACCCATGGTCGCCACCTCGTGGAGATAACGTTCCGGATCCTCTGGATTCCAATCCTCGTGCTGGTTGAATGTCGCGTCAAGGTTTAGGAAGTTGGGGAAGAAACGGCGTGCTGTGACCTTGCATGCCAATTTGTAGAGGTCGTAGTTCCTGTCCTCGGGCAGGTAGCTCACACCCCTTTTCTTCTTCCAAATTTGAATAGGGAATATGGCTGTGGCTCCGTTCCCCACGCCCTCGTATGTGGAGATAAGGAGTTCGCGGATCACGCATCTGCCCTCCGCGGAGGTGTCGGTGCCGTAGTTTATTGAGGAGAACACCACTTGGTTTCCTCCACGGGAGTGGATAGTGTTCATATTATGTATGAACGCCTCCATAGCTTGATGTACGCGTCCCACGGTGCGGTTTATGGCGTGCTGTTTCCAACGTTCCATGCCTTGGATATTCTCCAATGGACGTTTGATGTAATCATCTATGTCGGCATCTTTAAGTGCGGAGAGATCCTCTCCCACAATTTGCGACACGTAGTCCACCTCCTCATTATATGTGGCGCGCACAAACGGTGCGAGATAGAAATCGAATGCGGGGATTGCCTGACCGCCATGCATCTCGTTTTGGGCTGTCTCAAGCGATATGCAGGCGATTACGCTGGCGGTCTCTATCCTTTTGGCGGGACGTGACTCGCCGTGACCCGCTACGAATCCGTATTTGAGTATCTTGTCCAACGGGTGCTGGACGCAGGTGAGGCTCTTTGTCGGATAATAGTCTTTGTCGTGGATGTGGAGGTAGTTGTTCTTTACCGCCAATTTCACATCCGGAGATAAAAGGTAGTCGTCAACGAATGGTTTGGTGGTTTCGCTGGCGAACTTCATCATCATTCCCGCCGGAGAATCTGCGTTCATGTTGGCGTTCTCACGGGTGATATCATTGTTTTTTGCTTCAATGATTTCCAAGAATATGTCGTGTGTCGCCGCTTTGCGCGCTATGCTGCGTTTGTCGCGGTAGGCGATATATTTTTTAGCCACATCTTTGCGGCTCGACTTCATCAGCTCCACCTCCACCCTATCCTGGATCTCTTCTACGGAGAGCTGTGAGGGGCTTGTCATGGCAATTCTGTCGGCAATTTTTTGCAGCAACGCCTCATCCTCGCCGAGGGGCGTGGTGAGCATCGCTTTGCGGATCGCGGCTTTGATTTTCTCTTCGTTGAAACCAACCACGCGTCCGTCTCTTTTTATAACTGTTTCTATCATTGTTTTTCTATTGTTGCCTTTCTATCGTTGTCGGATTTAAGGAATAGTTTTTTATTCTCTTTAGTTCTTGTTTTGTGCTTGTTTAGCGTCTGCAAAGTTAGTAAATCATATCCTTTTAGGCAATATTTTAGTGATAAATATTTTGATAAATTTTTATTTTGGAAAACTTTTTGATGAGTTGTAAAATTTAAGTATCTAATAAATAGTGATATGTGAAAAGTTTTGGGAAACTTTCTTGGAATTTGTTGTTGATGTGATTGAATTTTTAAGAGAGATATAGTGAATTTTAAAGAGGTGGTGTGCGATTGGATCCGTTGAATAGCGATTTGCGTAATTGAATGAAAAGCGATAACTTTGTTGAAATTAACAAAAAGGAGGATTTTTGATTCGGCTTCAGTCTTTTTCGGCTAATCTAAATTCATGATAGAAATTATATCCGGCGATTATTGCCGATGAATATATGTCATTGCCTGCTGAAGCATGTTGCCGATGAAAATTTTAACTGAATGAAAATTATTTACAGCATGAAAATTATTTATCTGTATGAAGAAGATTACGATATTAGTGCCTGCGTACAATGAGGCACTGTCATTACCGAGTTTGGTGAAGAGTCTCAATGCTCTGATCAGCGGTGGATTGGAGAACACCTATTCGTTTGAGTACCTTATAGTCAACGATGGTAGCCGCGACAACACTTTGGAGGTGTTGAAACAGTTGCGCTCCGAGGATTCCAAGGTTAACTTCGTCAGTCTCTCCCGCAATTTCGGAAAGGAGAATGCCATGCTCGCCGGATTCGATTATGCCACCGGCGATGCGGTGATAATCATGGATGCGGATTTGCAGCATCCTGTGGAGGCTATCCCTGAAATGATAAAAAAATGGGAGGAGGGCTATGAGGATGTGTATGGACGACGCCGGGTGCGTGGACGCGAATCATGGTTGAGAAAACGGCTGACACTCTTTTACTACAATCTTTTGCAGCGTTCCACTCGAATTGAGATTTTACGCAATGTGGGGGACTTCCGTCTGCTGGACCGCCGCTGTGTGGAGGCATTGAAGATGATGCGTGAGACCCAGCGCTATACCAAGGGATTGTATTGCTGGGTAGGATATAAAAAGACGGAGTTCCTGTTTGATCAGGGGGACCGTGTAAATGGTGAGTCTTCATTCAGCTTGCGCGGTTTGTTTAATCTTGCCATAGAGGGCATCTTGTGTTTCACCACCGCGCCGTTGCGCTTCGCTTCGGTGATGGGCATTGTGGTTTCTTTCTTCGCGTTCCTATACCTCATTTTCGTCCTGTTTAAGACAATCTTATATGGTGAGGATGTGCAAGGTTTCCCCACTTTGATAACCATTATCCTATTTATCGGTGGATGCCAGCTATTGGCAATAGGCATTATCGGTGAATATATCGGTCGTATTTTCAATGAGACTAAGCATCGTCCGGTATACATCGCCGACTTATACAACGAAAAAAAAATTGTTCAAAATCAAGATATAAAGTAATAATGGGTCTATAACGTTTGGGGTGGGTAGCTGAGTTCCAGCTTTCCGGTTACAAA
>CAYQMV010000002.1:0-83238 GCA_964418705.1 uncultured Sangeribacter sp. | reverse complement strand
CTTGCTATTATGCTCTCTTGGCATTGTCCTGTCGCATAATGTCATTGTTCTCCATCTGCAATCAAGCCTATGAACTGTCATTTTGTCGGTCGTTCAACCCGATTGCGAGTGCAAAGTTATAGCTTTTTGCCGCCCGTGTCAAGTCTTTTTGCGAAAAAAATTCAATCTTTTTAAAAATAAAATCATAACCTATTAATAATCAAGGGTCTAAAAAATGTTTTTTTTGACCCCACTATAATCATTCAAACTCACTCATCATTTCGCTTTAGGAAGAAAGTTATGTGAGGACCTCTCACAATTTTATCTCCGACAGATCCACAAGTTTGTTGACTATGGCATAAATTGTGAGACCGGTGGCACTATGGATTTCGAGTTTGCGCGCGATATTCCTTCTATGTGTGATCACAGTGTGTACCGAAAGGAAGAGGGTGTCGGCAATCTCCTTATTCGTCATCCCCTTCACCACGAGAGCGACTATCTCCTTCTCGCGTTGCGACAACAAATCCTTATCCTTGTCGCCGTCCGGCGAAGCATCCTCATCCACTATCAATGAATGTATCTTTTCAGAGATTGTTTCCAACTCATCCACTATGGAGATCACCGCATCATATTGCGCTTGGGCGTAACGGTCCAGCCGCCCCACCTCCAAAGCGATAATCTTAACCTCCTCACCCACCAACTCACGTATCTTCAAAGGGTCGAACAAACCTCCGAAGTTGGGATTGGCTATTATGATGAGATTACGCACGCGGTCTCCGGAAAACTTGTCGCTGAGATTACGCGTGAGTTCCGCCATTGAATGCACTTCATAGGGAGTGATTTTATAATCCGGCAATCTACGCAGCGATGCCACCACCCCACTCCGGATTATGGGTGCGGTCTCCGCCACCAATATATTTAATTCTTCCGACATTACTTTTCCGCCTTAAGATTCTCTTCGAGAATTTTCACCAATGGAACAAAAAGATTATCCTCGATAAGGCAATGGCTTTCCAATTCCTGCTCACAGCGATAAATATCGTAGAGGGCGGCATTAAGAAGGTTTACGTCCGCGTTATCGGGACAATATTTCAAAATCAACGTTTTCAACTCTTTGAGTTTCGACGACACCTCACCATGGTGGTCGCTATAGGTGCTCACCTCATACCCCTCCATCAAGTCACCCTCGGCGAGCTTGCGGACATACTCAAACACGGTGTTCTCCTCAATTTGCATGTGAGTGCGCACCTCCGCCATATAATCATCGAAAAACTTGATCATAAGGAACGAGACATCCGAGGTGGAGAGGGTGATGCCGTTGAGCAGCTTTCCGCGTATCGAAGGAAGCGAAAAGTCAAGGAAATAAGAGTGGCTTTGGCGCAAGTATTGAAGGATACTCACCGCCACAATTCTGAGTTCCTCCACCGGAAGCGAAAGCACCGTGAGGGCTGAGTCATGGTAGTCGTTGACCACATAGTTAACGATGGCGAGGAAGGTGGGGGTATGCACGTTGTTGCTGTCGCACACCTGCTTCACGGTCTTGTCGCCGAAACCCACCTTGATGCCGAAGCGGCTCATCACCTGCAACAATGGATAGTTGTCAGCGATAAGCCGCGCCATAGGATGATTTGGTGTATATGTCATACGTCTTCCTATTGATAATCTAAATTTACCTAAATCTAACTCTAAAAAACAAAAGTAAGCATGTGTCTAACTTTTACGATGCAAAATTACAACGGAAAAAGGGCGTCGGAAATACCCTAAAATAGGTAATTACGCATCAAGTCATACCTAAACACTATTAGTTTACCTCTTTTTTACAGAAAAACCGAATGAACCGATGAGATCACCGAGTGCGAAATACTTGCCGTGGAGGTAAGCCACGGGGTCGGCGGCGGCGAGGTCGAACGCACCGGTGTCGGGGTCGATATACCTGTCGTCAGCCCTGACGTTCATCACCTCGGCGACAAACATATCATGGCTACCGAGGCGCACAATCTCCTTCACGCGGCACTCTATCGAAAGCGGCGACTCCTCAATTGTGGGTGATTTCACCGCCACTCCGGGGAGCGGAGTCAGACCTGTCTCCTTCCACTTGTCGTAATCCTTACCACTGCGCACGCCCGCCCAATCGGTGGCGCGGCACATATTACGGGTGGTTAGATTGAGGGTGAACTCCATATTGCGGCACAATATGGGATATGAATGTCGTTCGGGACGCACGGAGATGTAGCACATCGCCGGGTTGGTGCATATAGTTCCCACCCACGCCACCGTGAGCATATTCCATTCCTTGGGGTCAGCCCCGCATGTCGCCAATATCGCCGGCACCGGATAGACCATCGTGCCGGGCTTCCAATCAATCTTTCCCATAGTAGTTTAAATGATTACTAAGTAGCATTTAAATGATTACTGTGTAGTATTTAGATGACTACTAAGTAGTATTTTAGTAATTACTAAATTTAGGGGATACTAATTTAAAATTAACAGCGGGGCTATAGCTCCGCTGTGTTGATTTCATGTTCGCAATAATGGCAACGCAACACTGTCCCGGCGTCGGTCTTTATGGCGTCGAAGCGAGTGGGCATAGGCTCATTGCGTGTGATACATTTAGGATTGCGGCACTCCACAAGCCCTACAATCTCGTCGGGGAGCACCACCTGCTCTTTCTTCACCACCTCATACTCACGGATGGTGTTGATCACGGCGGTGGGGGCGATAAGGGCTATTCTGTTCACCACATCCTGTGCGAACTCAAGATCAGCCACTTTGATAATCCCCTTGGTGCCAAAATGGGAACTCGGAAGATTGTTGGCGATGGTCACCGTGCCGGAAATTTCGGCGAGATTGAGCATCTCCACGATTTTAAACACAGCCTTCGGTGGGATATGATCTATCACGGTGCCGTTTTTCAAGGCTGCTACTGCCAATTCTTTTTTCATATCTTACAAACGCTGCTTTAATTACACTTCATTAGGATTAATACCCATGGCACTGCATATCATCGCCTGGCGGGCGTATAAGCCGTTTTTCGCCTGTTGGAAATAGTAGGCCTTCGGATTATCATCCACATCCTGGTTGATTTCGTTCACGCGCGGAAGCGGGTGGAGGATTTTGACCGTAGGTTTGGAACCATCGAGCATGGCGTTGTGGAGGGTGTAGAGGTCTTTCACTCTCTCATACTCCATCAGATCGGTGAAGCGTTCGCGCTGCACACGCGTCATATAGATGATATCCGACTCATTGATAATCTCGGGGGAGAAGTCGGTGCTGCAAACGTAGGGGATACCCTTTTCGTCGCATATTTTAAGGAACTCGTATGGCATTTTAAGCTCATCGCACGCCACGAAGTTGAATTTCACGCGGAACTGGCTCAACGCCATCAACAGGGAATGCACTGTTCTGCCATATTTGAGGTCGCCCACCATGGTGACCACGATATCATCGAGCCGTCCCTGAGTTTTCAAGATGCTGTAAAGGTCGAGCATTGTTTGCGAGGGGTGTTGGTGCGCGCCGTCGCCGGCATTGATTATAGGCACATCCGTCACCTCCGACGCATATTTCGCCGCACCCTCCAGATAATGGCGCATCACTATCAAATCGGCGTAATTGCTCACCATTTTAATTGTGTCTTTGAGAGTTTCACCTTTAGAGGTGCTCGTGGCGGCGGGATCGGAGAAACCGATCACTCTTCCGCCCAACCGGTTGACCGCGGTCTCGAAACTCAAACGGGTGCGTGTGGAGGGCTCGAAGAAGAGCGTTGCCACCACTTTCCCGTCAAGAATCTTACGATTAGGATTAGCTTCGAATGAACGGGCCGATTCCAACAATCTCATTATCTCTTCCTTGCTAAGATTGTTGATAGAGACGATGCTGTTCGGATTCATGTTCTGATTTAATTTAGGTATTAATTCCCGGCTTCGGAGATGAATTTTATTCTCACGAGCCTTATTTCTTCTTCCGGAATGTCGCCGCCGAGGGCTTGGTACGCCTCCACCAAATCATCTTTCTCGCTGCTCTGGAGATATTCGAGGATTCTGTCCACGTGGTCTTCATCCACTGCCTCCTCCAGATAATAATCGACATTCAATTTGGTGCCGGCATAGACTATAGCTTCCAGCTTCGACAATAGTTCCTCGAAATCTATGCGTTGCGAGTCGGCGAGGTCTTCAAAGGAGATTTTCCTGTCGATGCCCCCGATCAGCGCGAGTTTCATCTTACTCTTGTTAGCCACGGTGCGCACACGCATATCCTCGGGACGCTCAATCTCGTTCTCCTCCACGTAGCGTTTGATAAGCTCCACGAACTCCTTGCCGTAGCGTTTCGCTTTGCCGGGGCCCACGCCGGGGATATTCTGCAACTCCGCCAAAGAGACGGGATACATCGTCGCCATGGCCTCCAGCGAGGGGTCTTGGAAAATCACATAAGGGGGGAGCGAATGACGCTTCGCCACCACCTTGCGCAGGTCTTTGAGGATGGAGAAAAGCTCCGTGTCGGCAGCGGCTGACGCTCCACGCGACATATCAGTTTCGGGTATCTCCTCATGGGGTTCATCCTCCACGATGGTGAACTCCACCGGATGTTCGAGGAACTCACGCCCCGCGGGGGTGACGCTGAGGGTGCCGTAGTTCTCTATCCCTTTATGGAGATAGCCGGCGATCACCGCCTGACGCAGCACCGCCATCAGCAACCGCTCGCTGACATCGCGGCAGCATCCGAAGACCTCCAGCTCATGGTGCAGGTAGGAACGCACCTCATCGGTACGGCGACCTATCAGCACATTGACCACGTACTCCGGACGGAAACGTTCGCCCACGGCGAGGATGGTCTCTATGGCGTTGGCGAGATACTCCGACACCTCCACGCGTTTCTTCGGATGCAGACAGTTGTCGCAGCATCCGCAATTCTCCACATCGTATCTCTCTCCGAAATAGTGGAGGAGGATTTTGCGGCGGCACACCGACGACTCAGCATAGTATTGTGTTTCGAGAAGAAGCTGCTTCCCTATCTCCTGTTCCGCCATGGGCTTCCCTTGGATAAGTTTCTCGAGCTTCTGTATATCTTTCACTGAATAATAGGCGATACATCTACCCTCGCCGCCGTCGCGTCCGGCGCGTCCGGTCTCCTGGTAATAACCCTCGAGGCTCTTGGGTATGTCGTAGTGTATCACGAATCTGACGTCAGGTTTGTCGATGCCCATGCCGAAAGCGATGGTAGCCACAATCACATCCACCTTCTCATATAGGAAAGCGTCCTGGTTCTCGGAGCGTGTGGCGGCGTCGAGCCCCGCATGATACGGAAGGGCTTTGATATCGTTGACGCTAAGCATCTCGGCGAGTTCCTCCACACGTTTGCGCGACAGGCAATATATGATTCCCGATTTTCCCGGATTGCTTTTGATGAACCGCACCAAATCACGCTCCGTGTCTTTGGTCTTATATCTCACCTCATAGTATAGATTCGTGCGGTTGAAGCTCGATTTGAATACCTTCGCGTCGTTCATACCGAGATTCTTCTGTATGTCGTGCTGCACTTTGGGAGTGGCGGTGGCGGTCAGGGCGATCACCGGGCGGTTTCCTATCTCGTT
The DNA here is from genome assembly GCA_964418705.1 of uncultured Sangeribacter sp. Taxonomy (GTDB): domain Bacteria; phylum Bacteroidota; class Bacteroidia; order Bacteroidales; family Muribaculaceae; genus Lepagella. Next base: position 77,672 of record CAYQMV010000002.1, on the reverse strand, counting down.
GATGATCGGGCGTATGCGGCGGTACTCCGGACGGAAGTCGTGTCCCCATTCGGAGATACAGTGCGCCTCATCCACGGCGAAAAATGAGATGGAGATTGACTGCAGGAACTTGACATTATCCTCCTTGGTGAGTGATTCCGGAGCCACGTACAGCATCTTCGTCCTCCCCTCGGTCACATCCTTCTTCACCTTCTCTATGGCGGCGCGTGTGAGCGACGAGTTTAGAAAATGGGCAATACCGTCATCCTCCGTATATTGGCGCATGGCGTCTACTTGATTCTTCATCAATGCGATTAATGGTGAGATTATTATCGCCGTACCCTCCGACATTACAGCCGGCAATTGATAGCATAGTGATTTTCCTCCACCTGTGGGCATAAGCACGAACACATCGTTCCCCTCTAAAAGCGAGGTGATAATAGCTTCTTGATTTCCCTTAAAACTCTCGAAGCCAAAGTATTGCTTCAAAGATTGGTATAAATTAGATTGGTGGGCCATTTACAAATTCCTGTAGCCAGTTTTTATTACTTATGTCACAAAGGTAATAAAAAAAATGAAACGCTACAAGAAGATATTCGGAAAAATTTAAAGTAAAAAAAGACAGAATCAAGCGAAAACACTCGATTCTGTCCTTTTTGGTATACACAACGCGGCTGTTAAACCGCTGAAATATCAGTGCTATGAGCCATTATCACTCGTTGCCCTCCACGAAATGGGCTTTTTTCAATTGCTCCTCCACAAATTCCGCGGTGACCTCAAACTCATGGTGCTTCGACGAGGGACCCTCATACATCGCGTCGACCATGATAGTCTCCACGATGGAACGGAGTCCGCGCGCGCCCAACTTATATTCGAGGGCCTTGTCCACGATTTTGTCGAGGGCTCCGGGGGTGAAGACAAGCTTCTTGCCATCCATGTCGAAGAGTTTCTCATACTGACGTGTGATGGCGTTCTTAGGCTCCGTGAGGATGCGGCGCAGCGCATCGCGGTCCAAAGGCTCCAGGCTTGTGAGGATGGGGAGTCTTCCGATAATCTCGGGGATGAGTCCGAACGACTTCAAATCCTGCGGCATGACGTATTGCATGAGATTCTCACGCTGCTTGCGCTTGTTGAGTTCATTGTGGCCGTAGCCCACCACATGGGTGTTCAGACGCGCCGCGATCTTACGCTCGATGCCGTCGAAAGCCCCGCCGCAGATGAAAAGGATGTTTTTCGTGTCTACGGCGATCATCTTTTGCTCCGGGTGCTTCCTTCCTCCGTTGGGCGGCACAAGCACGGTGCTTCCCTCAAGGAGTTTCAAGAGTCCCTGTTGCACGCCCTCGCCGCTGACATCGCGTGTGATGGAGGGGTTGTCGCTCTTACGTGCGATTTTGTCGATCTCGTCGATGAAGACGATACCCTTCTGCGCACGTTCCACATCGTAGTCGCACGCCTGAAGCAGACGCGTGAGCAGCGATTCGATATCCTCGCCCACATATCCCGCCTCGGTGAGCACCGTGGCGTCGACGATGGTGAACGGAACATCCAAAAGACGCGCTATTGATTTCGCAAGCAGAGTCTTGCCGGTGCCGGTGGGGCCCACGATAATGATGTTGGATTTCTCAATCTCCACCTCATTGTCGAAGTTTCCAGACTCATACTGCTGCAAACGTTTGTAATGGTTGTATACAGACACCGACAGATATTTCTTAGCCTCCTCCTGTCCGATCACGTATTGGTCGAGGAAAGCTTTGATTTCTTTAGGTGTGGGCACACCTTTCTTCGCCGCGCTCTTCTTGCCGGTGGTTTTCTTCGCCGCCGCCAATTGTGCGTTGCGCGCGTCATCTATCATTTGAATGCAGTCGGTGCAGAGTGTCAATCCGTCGAAAACGCGGATCACCGGTGTCACGGCACTCTCCACAGCGCCGCACATCATGCACACTGCCGGATTCTTTTTCGCCATGTACTTATTCTATTAATTATTTCTTTTTAGGGTTCTCCAATATATTATCAATCATGCCATACTCTTTTGCCTCGGAGGCGATCATCCAATAATCGCGGTCGGAATCGGCGTACACCTTGTCCATAGGCTGTCCGGAGTGGTCGGAGATAATACGGTAGAGTTCCTCTTTCAATTTCAGAATCTCACGCGCCGTGATTTCGATATCCGAGGCCTGACCCTGGATGCCTCCCATCGGCTGATGGATCATCACGCGTGAATGGGGAAGCGCGAACCTCTTACCCTTGGCTCCCGCCACCAAAAGCACCGCCGCCATGGATGCCGCCATGCCCGTGCAGATGGTGGAGACATCGCTCTGGATATACTGCATGGTGTCGTAGATGCCGAGACCCGCGTAGACGGAGCCGCCGGGGGAGTTGATGTAGATGTTCACATCCTTGCCGGGGTCCACGGAGTCGAGATAAAGGAGCTGCGCCTGGATGATGTTGGCGGATTGGTCGGTCACCTGTGTGCCGAGGAAAATGATACGGTCCATCATCAAGCGCGAGAACACGTCGAGTTGGGTGACGTTGAGCTGACGCTCCTCAAGGATATAGGGGTTCATATAGTCGGCGCTCGGAGCGATGCCGGCGGTGCCGCTCATGGTGGCTGCCGCCGCCGCGCCTACGTAGCGGCTATATTGATCGAATGTATTTGAGCTTATGCCGCGATGGTTCACGGCGTAATTCCTAAAGTCGTTGTTCATAATGATGCTTTTTTAACTCTCTCCGCAGCAAATTTCGTGCCACGGATTTTCTTTACTCTCTCTAAATCAGCATTATCCGCTGATATTCCCTTTAATTTAGAAAATAGGATGGAAACGACTTCTAATCGCTCCCATCCTAATTTTATCCGTTCTCTAAACCGTTGAAACAGGAGTTTAAGCCTCGGCGGAGAAAAGTTTGTTGAAATCCTCTACGGACACCTCTTTCTCCTCCACGTGTGCTTTCTCACGTACAGCGGCGAAGAGTTTCATTTCGAGAGCTTGGGAAACCAAGTTTTCACCGGCTTTCTTATCTTTCAAAATATCGTCGGCGTAACGCTCAACCACATCCTCGGGCACGTTTGCCATGCCATATTGCGCGAATTGGTTGCGGGCGATCATCTTAGCCACCTCTTTGACATCCTCTTGAGAGAGTTTCACCTCGAGGTTGCGCGCCACCACGTCGCTTACCAACTGCCATTTCAAGCTGGGAACAGCTTTAGCGTATTCCTCGTCGACGTTCTCGGCGTTAACGCTCTCGGATTGGTTCATGAGATACTCCTTGAGGATAGCGTCGGGGAGTTCGAGTTCGCCGGCACGTGACAAAAGGGCCTCACGTGCGTCGATGGAGAAGCGGTAGTTTTGGTCGTTGGTGAGTTGGGCGGCGATCATGTTCTTCAACTCAGTGCGGTACTCCTCCTCGTTGTGTACCTTGTCGGCACCGAAGAGATTGTCGAAATACTCTTGGTTGAGTTCGGCGGTACGGAGCACGAGAATCTCGGCGATATCCATTTGGAAGTTGCCTTTGTGAGCGTCAACCTCCTCTTTAGTGATGTGGAGCATCGAAGATAGCTCGGCAGCGTTGGAATCGCAAGTGGCGGCGGGGTTGAACACCACGGCGGCACCTACATTCTTATCGGCGAAGAGAGCCTTTTGCTCATCATTCTTGAAATATTGGGGAGACACGATAGCGCCCTCCACTTTCAAGCCATCCTCTTTGATGGAGCCATCCTCATTGAGTTCGGAGAGTGTGCCCTTCACGATAGCTTCGGGCTCCACAGTCTCACCCTTCTCCTGTTTGCCGAAGCGGCGGCGGAAGTCCTCGCTCTGGCGGTCAATCATCTCGTCGCTGACGGCGATTTTATAATAAGGTATATTGAGTGTGTCGTCGACTGAGACCTCAATCTCAGGCGCTAAACCAACTTTAAATTTAAATACCATCTCCTCGGCGTCGAGGTTGGGGAGGTTCTCGGAGTCAGCCACGGGTTGACCCAACACTTTGAGTTCCTCTTTCTTGATGAAGTTGAAAAGCTCTTCGCTGATTGTCTTATCAATCACGTCGTAGCGCACAGCTTGACCATACTTCTTTATTACCATAGATTTGGGAGCGTGGCCGGCACGGAATCCGGGGAACTCGCGAGTCTTGCAAAGCTGTTTGATTTGCTTCTCAATATTGGCTTTAAAATCTTGCTCTTGCGCCACAATGGTGATCACACCATTCACATTGTCGAGCTTATTAAATTCTACGTTCATTATATGGTTTTATTAAGTGTCTTAGTGGAGCCTGATTAAGGCCATTTTAATTACGGCTGCAAAGTTAACGATTTTTTCCGACTCTACAAACCAAAAAAATATTCAAACACTTTGACGATAGCGATATGGTCGTCCACCGAGGCTGTCTCGCGCGCCGAATGCATCGCCCATATAGGATTTCCTATATCCACTCCGGAGAGTTCCATCTGCGCCGTGAGGATATTGCCGAGGGTGCTTCCTCCCGCCACGTCACTGTGGTTGACAAAGTATTGATATTTCACTCCGGCGTTCTCACAGAGTGTGCGGAACACGGCGGAGCCTTGGGCGTCGCTCATATACTTGCAGTTGGCGTTGATTTTTATGGCGGGGCCCTCCCCTATCAAGGCATGGTTGGTGGGGTCATATTTCTCATTATAATTGGGGTGCCATCCGTGGGCGTCGTCGGCGGAGATCATGAACGATTTAGCCACAGCGCGGATATACGCCTCCCCGTCGCCGCTCAGACGGCGGAAAATGTTGGCGAGAATCGGTGAATGTGCCCCCTGCTTGGTGCCGGAGCCGGTCTCCTCATTGTCGAACACCGCCACCACACGCGTGGCTTCGCTCGCCACGTCGCATTTGTCGAGCAACGCCTCCAACGACGCGAACGCCATGGAGAGGTCGTCGATACGTCCGGATTGGAACAACTCATTGTGGTAGCCCACGTAGCCCGCTTTCTCCACAGGATAGAGCGAAAGCTCATAGTCAAGAATATCCTCCGGAGCCACTCCGAGGTGCTCGGCGAGAATCATCTTCACAAAACCACCCTTCTCCCTCATCTCCGCAATCTCCTCCGCGGTGAAGCGTCCAACCACAGGAAGCATATCCTTCTGCATGGATAAGGGATTACCCTCGTTGACGGCGCGGTTGAAATGAATGGCGAGATGGGGGATGGTGGCGATGGACTTCTTATAATCCACCACACGCTGCACGGGACGCAGCGGATTTTCGCCGCGGAGCATCACCCTGCCCGAGAACGACAACGGACGGTCGAACCATGTGTATAGGATGCCGCCGCCATATTTCTCCACGTTGAGTTTCAGCAAACCACCCTCGCATAGCATCTCAGCTTTGGGTTTGATTTTGAAACAAGGGCTGTCGCTGTGCGACGCTATGATATGGAAGCCGGCGTCGGCGGGACTCTTCGTGCCGCACACGAACGCGAACACCGCGGTGCCGTTCTTCTCAACATAATATTTCCCTCCGGGGATCAGCCGCCATTCCTCCGCCATGTCAAGGGCTTGGAACCCGGCTTTCGCAAGTTCTTTCTTTATTGTGGATGCCGCCATGAAATTGCTGGTGGAAGCATCAAGCCATTCGAATAATCGAGTCATCATTGTATTTTAATTTTACAAGTATATTTTATTTCACAAGTATTTATTTTACAAGTAATTCCATTCCGCCGTCGCGGAAGGATTATCTTTCATGTTGCAGACGGAGATGGTTGAGAGCGCGCATGACGTTGCACAATCTCTGCGACCAATATTCGTCAAACGCCTCCTTGCACGCCTGAAGGGCCTGCATGGTGCGCAATCCCTCCGATTCCTTGATATCCCACACGCAATTGTAGACATCCTGGAATATGTCGGCGAGGCCCTCGGCGACGGATGCCGCCACCGGAGTGTCGGAATATTTCATATCCTCCTCGAAAGTCTCCAAGTATGTGTCGTCGGGACCTAAGAGAGTCTCCACATTGCGGCGGATACTCTCATAGTAATCCTCATCCACATAGCGGGGCGCGTAGTCGTAAGATTCTTCGGCGACGGTGTTCCCCTCAAATTCAAGGAATCCGAGGTACAAACGCGGTAGCGCCGACACAAGTTCCGCCACAAACTCATCCTTTTCCGCTTCGGCGGCGTTCTCCAAGCTCACGCAGTAGTTGCGTGCCGTGCCTATCAGAGAGGCGTATTTCAATTCCGGGGTCATCTCCATTTTTATCCTTTTAGCCTCCAAACACCTCATCGTTGAGTATGTCGGAAGAGTGTTCCTGAAGTAGATCGTAGTCTTTTGAGTTCACATAATCGGCGATGCACTGCACATGACCTATATTATGTACGTCGCTTCCGAGGAACGAGACTTTATGTTCGCGCAGAAGCGTCTCCGCCGTATGCTTCACCTTTTTGCCGTAGTATCCCGCCAACGACAAAAGGTTCACCTGAAACCTCACCCCCTCCTCAAATAGACTTTGGTAGACCTCCGGATCCGCCAAATAATAGGGATAGCGCTCCGGATGGGCGAGGATGGGCTTATAGCCATATTTATATTCAAGACGGCGCAATACCGATGGGAGTCCGAAGGGTTCCTGAATCCATGGGTTCTCCACCAATATGTAACTGTGGGGCATGAGGCAGACCTCCCCCTTAGTGACGATGGTGTTGAAGTTCTCGTCCATGCGGTGTTCCGCCGCCGCCGACACCTCCATATCCACATTCTCACGCGCCAACGCCTCCTTAAGTTCCGCCAACGCTCCGGCGATGCTCGCGGGGTCGTTGGGGAAAACTTCGTCGGCGATATGGGGGGTGATGATCATGCGGGTGATTCCCAAATCCTTCATACCCTTCACCAACGCCACCGACTCCTCCACGCTGCCGGACCCGTCGTCGATGCCAGGACACACATGGGAGTGGATATCCGTGTGATAAAACAATTTTCGGGACGCGCCCTCTTCTCTTCTATTATTTCTCCTTAAAAAGCCAAACATTTCAAGCAGTATCCTTCGTTTTAATCACTAATAGTTTTGGATATTAATGGTTTTAATATTAGCAAGTTAATATTAACTGGTTAAAAATAATGGTTTTAAACAAGGTGGAGGTATCCCTACCTCCACCTTGCGATTAATACCATGAAAATAATGCGACATTTACATCACATTTAAATCTTTGAGAATATGGTCGATGTGTGTCTCCGCTTGAGCCACAATCTTCTCATAGTCATCTTTATTCTTCATATCCTCACGCACCTCAACGTAGAATTTAATCTTAGGTTCGGTGCCGGAAGGACGGATTGACACTTTATCGCCACCGGCGGTGAAGAACTGGAGCACATTGGATGTGGTGGGGAAGTCGAGTTTCTCCACAGCCCCGGTCTTGAAGCAACGGCAAGTGAGGTCGCTGTAGTCTTTCACCGCCACCACTTCGCTGCCGCCCAGAGTCTTGGGAGCGTTCTCACGGAAGTTCTTCATCATAGCCACGATCTCCTCGGCGCCGCTCTTTCCGGGACGCACCACGCTCACTCCGCGCTCACGGGAGAATCCGTATTCGGCGTAGATGTCGAGAAGGAGTTCGTAGAGGTTCATACCCTTGTCGGCCGCCCATGCGGCGATTTCGCACATCAAGGAGATGGCGGAGACGGAATCTTTGTCGCGGCAGAAATCCTCAGCCAAGAATCCATAGCTCTCCTCGCCGCCGCCGAGATAGCGGGCTTTACCCTCGTTCTCGCGCATCACGTTGGCGATCCATTTGAAGCCGGTGAAGCAGTCGTAGCATTTGATATTGTTAGCGTCGGCGATACGCTTGATGGTCTCCGTGGTGACGATTGTCTTCACACAGTACTCATCCCCTTTGAGGATACCGAGTTCCACATTGCGTGTGATGAGATAGTAAAGGAAAATCATCACTATTTGGTTGCCGTTCACGAGCTGGTAGTTGCCGGACTTGTCGCGCACCACCAGACCGATGCGGTCGGCGTCGGGGTCGGATGCGAGCACCACTGAAGCCCCGGTCTCCTTAGCTTTGGCGATAGCCATTGCCATAGCCTCGGGGTTCTCCGGGTTGGGAGACGCCACTGTGGGGAAATCGCCGCTCTGCACATCCTGCTCGGGCACGTGGATCACGTTCTCGAATCCCCAGCGAGCCAAGGAATCGTAGATAAGCATCGAACCGGTGCCATGGATGGGGGTATAGACAATCTTCATGTCCTTATGGCGCGCTATGGCGTCGGGACTCAAGGAGAGGGTCTTGATTTGCTCAAGATATATATCATCCACGTCCTTACCGATGATTTGGATAAGGTCGCGGTTGGGTGCGAATTTGATTTGGTCGACGGAAGTAATGGCGTTCACATACTCGATGGTCTTCACATCGTGGGGGGCGATCATCTGGGCGCCGTCGCTCCAATAAGCTTTGTAGCCGTTGTATTCCTTGGGGTTATGGCTCGCGGTCACCACCACGCCGCTTTGGCATCCGAGTTTGCGGATGGCATAGCTGATTTCGGGAGTGGGACGGCAGCTGTCGAAAAGATATACTTTGATGCCGTTGGCGGAGAAGATGTCGGCGGCGAGCTCTGCGAACTTGCGGGAGTTGTTGCGCACGTCGTGACCCACCACCACGCTTACTTTCTGTCCTTTAAACGTCTCATTGAGATAGTTGGCGAGTCCTTGTGTGGCGGCTCCCACTGTGTAGATGTTCATACGGTTCGATCCGGCGCCCATAATGCCGCGCAAGCCGCCGGTGCCGAACTCCAAATCCTTATAAAATGATTCGATAAGGTTTGTCTTGTCGGAGTCCTCAAGCATCGCTTTAACCTCCGCGCGCGTGGCTTCATCGTATGAGGGCGACAACCATTGCCGGGCTTTCGCCTCCACCATTCTCACTAATTCGTCGTTATTCATAATTAGATATTCTTTTTTACCTTAGGGTGTAACACTTATCTTTTCCACTCGTAGTCCGCTCCCTGAAGAGACTTTCCCCACCATGGGAGCGGCACATGGATATTTAGCCACAAAATTAATTATTTTTGTTAATAAATAGCTCATTTATCCACAAAAAAATCAAGAAAATTTTATATGGCGTTTTTGGGGCATATAGAGTATCTCGCAAATTATTAGTAACTTTGCGCCCAAATTTTATATCAAACTATTAATATGGACTGGTTAATTAGCCTATTGAGCCCCGAAAACACATCATTGGCAAGTTCCATTCTGTTGTATTCCTTTGTGATTTTTGCGGGAATATATTTAGGTAAAATCAAAATCTTCGGGGTTTCATTAGGCGTGACATTCGTGCTCTTCGTGGGCATCCTCATGGGCCACTTAGGCTACATCGTCGAGGACAACACGCTCCATTTTCTCCGTGAGTTCGGTCTGATTCTTTTCATTTTCTCCATCGGTATGCAGGTGGGTCCCGGATTCTTTTCATCATTTAAGGAGGGTGGCATGCAGTTGAACCTGTTGGCAGTGATCGGCATCCTGCTCAATGTGGCGGTGACTGTGAGTATCTATTTTATCCAAGGAGGGGCAGAGGGTTCCACCACCTTCACCCAGATGGTGGGCGTGCTCAGTGGCGCCGTCACCAACACTCCGGGTCTTGGAGCGGCCCAACAAAGCATTCTGCAAGTGCATCCCGAAGCTTACGAGGCGTCTCAAGAGATGTCTATGGGATACGCCGCCGCTTATCCTCTCGGTGTGATCGGCATCATCGCCACAATGATTCTGATCAAGAAGATTTTCAGAATCAACATCGACGATGAAATCAAAGCTGTGGAGGAGGACCAACACAGCTCGCAGCTCGTGCCCCACATCGTGACCATGCGCGTCACCAACGAACTGATCTCCGGGCTCTCCCTTGCGAAGCTCCACACTGTGATCAGCTGCAACTTCGTGGTCTCGCGCCTGGAGAAACCTAACGGACACGTGGTGATCCCCACCTCCGAGACAACCATCGAGATCGACGATGTGCTCCTCTTGGTATGCTCCGTGCAGGACGAGGAGGTCTTCACGCGCTTCATCGGGCCCAAGATTGAAAAGGAATGGGCGGAGGACCGCGGTCCCGTGGTGTCGCGCCGCATCGTGGTTACGAAAACAGAATACAACGGCGTGCAATTGGGTTCCCTACGTCTACGCCGCGGATATACCCTCAACGCCACACGCGTGAACCGCGCCGGCGTGGATCTCCTCGCGTCGCCCAACCTCCGTCTCCAACTCGGCGACCGCATCACCGTGGTGGGCAAATTGGAGGATATAGACCGCCTCGCCGACAAACTCGGCAACTCTTTGAAACGTCTCAACGAGCCTAATCTCATCACAATGTTCATCGGAATCTTCCTCGGAATCCTCGTGGGTAGCATACCCTTGCAGTTCCCCGGAATGTCGGTGCCCATGAAGCTCGGTTTGGCTGGCGGTCCACTCGTGGTGGCTATCCTAATCAGTGCTTACGGACATAAATTCCACCTCATCACCTACACCAACACCTCCGCCAACCTATTGCTCCGCGAAATAGGCATCTGCCTCTTCCTCGCGTCGGTGGGATTGAGCGCCGGAACCAACTTCGTGGAGACGGTGTTCAACGTGAACGGAGCCATGTGGGTGCTCTACGGTTTCATCATCACCACCATACCTTTGATGGTGATCGGCATCGTGGCGCGATGGAAATTCAAAGTGAATTATCTATATATCCTCGGACTTATGTCGGGAGCTTACACCGACCCACCGGCACTCGCCTATGGCAACAAGGTGGCGAACAACGACGCTCCGGCGGTGGCATACTCCACCGTTTATCCGCTGTCGATGTTCATGCGTGTGATCACCGCGCAAGTGCTTGTGCTTTGCATGATGTAGGCATATTCATCCGACAAACATACGGCAACAAAACATACTTTAAAACAACGTTGTGACAAAACCAACGTTATAATAAAAGAAGGACGCATCCTCGTTGATGCGTCCTTCTTTATGTTTGGGCGGAGGGCAGAGACACCCCTCCGCCGGAGTGAAATTATACAGTACGGTTTATTTCACGAATTTACAGTAGATTTCATATACTGCGATTTATTTCACGGGGGTGACCACGGCACCACCGCAAGCGGCGTAGTACCACATTCCCCATGCATCGTAACCGAACATCAACGCCCAACCGGCGCCGTTGAAATCCACGCTTGTGATTTCCGCAGTGCCGTCGGCGACGGAACCGGTTCCGGCGATCCATACCTCCATGTCATCGGTGGGGGCGGTGGCGTAGCTGCCTGTGGCCCATGCGGCGGCGAATGTCACATCAAAGTCGCCGAAACCACCTTGGGTGGTATAACTGCCGACCACCTGGGGCTTAAGGAGGATATATCCCAAATATCCCTCATAATCGGAGGAGGTGATTACCTCACCCACGACATCGGTGACATTAAGGTATTCAGTAGTGGGGAAGAGATTGCGTACCGACACATCCGCGTCACCATCACCGGGGAGTATGCGAAGGGCCTCGTTGGCACCGTCATTATAGTTATAGCTGAAGGCGGTGGCATACCATGCTCTTGTCCAATAGTCATAGCCGGCGGAGGTACCCTCATAATATCCGGCGACAAGGTCGCGCAAAGGATCACCCTTACGGAAGTACTCTACGGAATAGCTGCACAGAGCGTCGCCATACTCGCTGGTATAGCCTGAATCGAGAGTGAAGTCGAGGGTGTAAGCCACGCCGGATTGCACCTTATCGAAATTCACACCAACGTTCATGGTGGCTCTGCTTTCACCGGCGGCGAATGTCACCGACGAAGGGAGCACAAACACTTCGGCATCCGAGCCGGTGGCGGTGACGGGCACCGTGATGGCATCGGAGGTCCCGATGCGGTAAACATCCACGGAGAAAGAGGTCTGACCCTTCTCCAGCTGCACTGCCCTACGGACATTATTCGGAAAATAGACTTGGTCGTTGGTAGGCACCGACGCAGGAGCGTAGTCAGCCTCATCCTCACACGACACCGCACCCATAGCGGCTACCGCCAATGCCAATATATATAGTTTCTTGATAAACATAGTTTCAAAATTATTGGGTTATAGTTCAATTACATCGTAGCAACCGTCGGTGTCGGGGTTGTTCCATTTAGTCACCGCGGAGTTGTTGTCACCCTCGAACTTAAGCATCACGAAATTCATCCATGCGGGACGACCGTTGGTGTTCATCACGGAGTTACCGGAGAAATTGGATCCCTCGTAACCGCGGGTCACCGACATATTCAGACGTTTGATGTCGAAGAAAGTTTGACCCTCGCCCCATAGCTCAACACGTTTTTGGAAGACAATCTCCTCAACCACATCCTCGATGGAGGAAACGTTGCATACGTAGTTGGGGTCGCGGTAAGTCTTCATGAAGCTCTCAAGAAGGGCTTTTCCCTCGGCGGCGCTGGCGTGCGCCTTAGCCTCGGCTTCGATGAAATACATCTCCTCCACACGCATCAAAGGATAGTCGGTCACTGCACCGATGGTGTAATCCTTATAGTTGCCGGATCCGGGACGGAATTTCAAAGCGAAATACTCGTCGAAAGTCTCACGGAAAGATTCATCCACCAAAGGCTCGGCGCCGGAGAGGATGGAACCCTCGGGGGCGATGTAGGAGAGTTTGCGGAAGTCGGTGTCGGAGATACGGTCGTACATTGATTTGTCGATCATCGTGTATGTGCCGTAGTAGTTATATCCGAAGAGAGTCTCGTTGCAGTTCCATGAGGTCCAGTTGTAGTAGACGCTCTTCACGGAAGCGCTCTCGGCGGTCTGCTGGGCGCCCCACATCCATGAGGAGGTGGCGAGGGTGTTGAAACCTGCGGAGGTGTCGAGCCATTCGCTCTGCGTCAACGGAGTGGCTCCGGAGGCGGAAATAGCCTTGCGGGCGTACTCGGCGGCGTTGGCGTAATCCTCATCCCACATGTACAAACGAGCCTTCAAGCCGTAGACCACTCCGAGGTCGGGCACTGTCTTAGCGTCGCGTGCGAAGCCGGTGATGTTCTCCTCGGCGCGGTTCAAGTCGGAGAGGATGAACTCAAACATATCCTTGTGGGAGACACGGGGGTTGTTGCAAGCCTCCTCCTGGGTGGTCTCCTCGGTGACGATAGGCACGGTGAGGTTGGTGACATCGTTGCCGTAGCTGTTCACTCCGCTGACCTTATCGTTGGGGAGGAACTCATACATACGGGCGAGGTCAAGATACATGGCGGCGCGGAAAGCGAGCGAAGCCCCGAGTCTTCCCTTATCCTCTCCATCCTTGGAGAAGTAAGCCACGCTGTTGTTGGTGGCGAGCACCATCTTGTTCATGTACCACCACACGAGCTGGGCGGCGACGGTGTAGTTGCCGTTGCCGGAGTTGGTCATCCATGCGGTGTACCATTCGTAGTTGCTGGAAGCCACCGGCATATCCCCGGTCATGACGTCGCGTATGTGCATCATCGAACCATAGCCGTAGTCGTAGGAATTGTCGGAGGTGGGGAGGGAACCCACATAGTTGAGCATGGAGGGCATACCCCAGAAGATCGCGTCGGCGCCGCGGGAGGAGCTGTCAAGCTCGCTTTGAGTGACCTGCGATGTGGAGACCGCCTCGTCAAGACAGCTGGTGCTGAGCGCCGCCACTGCCAATATCATTGAATATTTAAACAACTTATTCATTTTCATCATAGCATTTTAGAAGGTTACGTTAAAACCACCGGAGATTGTGCGGATAGGCGCGTAATATGAGGCGGTGGCGGTACCGTTGAAGGATTGACGCGGGTCAAGTCCCTGACGTTTGCTCCACAACCAAATATTGTCGGCGGATAGATAGAATCTCACTCGCTGCAATTTCATCTTGCGGGTCACGTTCTGCGGCAATGAATAGCCGAAGTTGATGTTCTGCAATGAGAGGTAAGACGCGTCGGTGAGGAATCTGTCGGACATCGCGGCGGTGTATTGGTCGCCGTAAGCCAAACGCGGAATATTCGAAGATTTGTTGTCGGTGGACCAGGAATCGAGGATATCAGCGTGGAACGCATAACCACGGTTGGTGGTGGTGGGCGACGACATGGCTGCTTGATAGTCGCTGTCGTAGACCTTGCCGCCGATGGAGTAAGCGAAGTTCACGGTGAGGTCGAATCCTTTATATTCCAATGTGGTGCCGAAACCGCCATATACGGATGGAAGTGCGGAGTCACAGAGATAGTAAGTGGCTTCATCGCCATACTTGGTGGTGGTGCCGCGGACGGTGTTGCCGTTGGCGTCGGTCTTATCGCAATAGTAGAGTGCCTGACCATCCTCATCCACTCCGGCGTAAGCGGGGAGATAGAAGGTATAGAGTGAACATCCCTCGCCATAGTAGTAATAGCTTGAGTTGTATCCTCCGTGGCCCTCCACGTTCATTGTCTTGTTCTTATCGTAGATGGAGGTGATCTTGTTCTTGTACCATGTCATATTGGCGTTCACGCTCCAATTGAAGTCACGGGTGCTGATGATATTCGCTGTGAGGTCGATCTCGACACCGAGGTTCTGCATATTACCGATATTGTCGTAGTAGCCTGTCCATCCATAGGAGCCGGGGAGTGATACCCACGACAACATATCGGATGTGCGGCGGTAGAAGAACTCGGCGCTGCCGGAGAGACGTGAATTGAGCACGGAGAACTCGAAACCGGCGTTGAAGTTGCCGTTCTTCTCCCATGTGATTGTGGAGTTACCCTTTTGGTAAGGAACCACAGCCACCTGACCTCCACCGTTTTCAAGGGTGTAAGTATCAACGTAGCGGAACTCACCGATGTTGTCGTTACCCTGCTCACCATAGGATGCCTTGATTTTGAACATATCTATCCATGCGACGTCGAACCATGACTCTTTGTGCATATTATACGCACCGCCCAACGACCAGAAGGTACCCCAACGGTGATCGGGATGGAAGCGTGAGGAACCGTCGCGGCGGATGGAGAATGAACCGAAGTATTTTTGATCGAAGTCGTATTGCGCCCTCATCAAATAACCCTCGTTGTTGTAGTCGGTGGTGTTGGAGGTAATCTCGGCGTTGATGATAGCGCCGTCAAGCTCCTTATTTGACTCGCTGAGGATGTTGGCTTTACCGCCGCCGAGAGTGGTGTAGCGGTAGCAGTAGTTCTCATGTCCCAAGAGGACACCGAGAGTGTTCTTACCGAATGAACGGTCCCAGTTCAACAATTGTTGGAATGAGTAGTTCATGGTGCGGTAGTGGTAAACGTAGTTGTAACCACCACTATTTGCGGCATAACCGTAATAGGGGTTGGAAACCATATTGTATCTCACCTCATCCACAGAGACGTTGTTGTTGGAGGTGAATTTGAAGTCGTTGAGGAAACGGATTTCAGCGAAGCCGGTGGCGTTGACGCTGTTGCCGCCGCTCTTGTTGGTGTTCAAGATAGCGTCGGAGAGCGCGTTGGTGAGCGAGAAATAGGGACGCTCCATCCCGGCGTTGGCACCGTCGCCATAGTCGAAACGGCGGTTTCCGTTCACGTCGGTGAGGATGTTGCCGAAAGCGTCGCGGATATAAAGGGGATAGATGGGGGCCATCTTGTTAGCCACCGCGAAGATATTACCCGAAGAGCTTGAGTCACCATCGGAGGAGGTGGACTTGGTCTCATAGTGGGTGTAAGCGAAGTTACCACCTACTTTCAGCCACGATTTGGCTTGGGTGTCGGCGGTGAGGCGTGTGGTCAAACGGCGATAGCCGGAGTTCTCGGTGATACCGTCGTTGTCGAGATAGCTTGCCGAAGCGTAGAAGTTGGTTCTGTCGTTGCCGGCCGACACGCTGAGGTTGTACTCCTGACGGAGACTTGTCTTATAGGCGTTGTCGAGCCAGTTGTCGGAAGTAAGGAGATACTCCTGTCCGTTGTAGTTCACCAAATTGCCGAGAGTGGCGTTGGGGTTGAGTTTGCCGTTGGTTCCGATAAGGTATTGACCGTCGGGCACGTTGTAGACATTATAGCCTAAGCCGTTGGCTCCGCTGATAAGATTATTGTTTGCCCAGACATTGGCATCGGCGGCTGTGGAGCCTTTGGCGATACGGCTGTTGTAGAGGGCTTTGTAATAAGTCTCGTAGTATTGTGCGGGATTGGTGATATATTTGTAGTTCTGAGTTGCCTTGGAGTTACCGCCCCATTTGGCGTCGAGAGTGACGGTGGCGTCGCCGGAGTGGTTACCCTTCTTGGTTGTGATCAAGATAACGCCGTTGGCACCGCGCGCGCCGTAGAGGGCGTTGGAGGCAGCATCTTTAAGAATAGTCATGGATTCGATATCGGTGGTGCTGATATTGCTTACGCTGCCGCTGTAAGGAGCACCATCCACTATAATCAAGGGGTCGTTGCCCGCATTGATTGAGGAGATACCGCGGATACGGATTGTAGGTGAACTTTCACCGGGTTGTCCGGTAGCGTTGGTCATCTGCACGCCCGCCACCTTTCCATCGATGGCGTTGAGGGGATTCGACACTTGGGTTTGTTCAATTTGATCAGCTTTCATCACGGCGGCGGAGCCGGTGAATGAGGATTTTGTGGCTGTTCCGTATGCCACCACCATCACTTCGTCAAGCAATTGAGACTCGCTCTCCAATATGATGTGCATCTCCCCAGCCTCTATTTTCACCTCCTTGGATTTCATCCCCACATAAGAGACTACCAAAGTGGTGTAAGACTCCGAAACATTAGGAATAGTGAACTGACCATCCACATCGGTGGCGTCGCCGAGAGTGGTACCCTTAACTAACACTGACGCGCCTATCACCGGCTCGCCATCCGCTTGGGAAGTGACGACACCCTTGACAGTGCGCTTCGTCTGTGCCTGTACTACACTTACGCCCAATAGTATGCAGGCAAGAATCAAGAAAAATTTTGCTTTCATCTACGAAATATTTTTTCACGGTAAATAAGGTTTCGAATATGAAGTCCGGGATCATGGGGTCGCCACGACCCCGGACCACCATCTTCAAAAATTATTTAACAAGGACTTTTACAGACTTGTTGCCCTGGCGTTTGATATACATGCCGGGGAGGAGGTTGTCGCCGTCAACGCGCACACCGTTGAAGTTGTAGTAAACTGCGGGAGCGTCGCTTTCGTCAACAGATTCGATTGCCTTCACACCGTCGAGTGATACGGGAGTGAGGGTGTCATTCTTATAACCTGTGCAGAAACCGGGATAGTAAGTCGTCTGGTCACTGTTGTAATCCATATACACAGTCCATCCGGTGAAGTTCATCACGATTGAGCCGTCGTTGGCGATATAGAAGTATGCGGCTTCTGTGGGACCTGAGCAATAATCCGTGCTGTTCCATGCGGCGCCGAACCATGCGTCAAGGGTGTATCCGTAGTAAACCATCGATCCGATTTTCTGAGGTTGGACCTCGATATATCCTTGGTATCCATCGTATCCATCATAAGCGTAAAGCTTGGCGGGGATATCACCGGCGGAAATTGCGGTATAGCTTGTGGGGATAAGGTTTTTAATCACCACATCGTCGTCACCCTCGCCGGCTACGATCTGAACATATTGGTTCTCAGTGCCGTCGTAAGTGAATTCGAATGAACTTCCATAGTTAACCAAATACTCGGTACCGCCAATCAAGCCGGTGTATTTTCCGAGGAATTTGTCGCGGAAAGCGGTGTCTGTGGAGGGCGCGGTGCCTACTTTCACGAGCTTGTCGCCTGATGAACCGCCGTAAGCTACGGAGTAGTAGCCATAATCCTCATCATACACATAAACGCCCCATCCATAGTTCGCAAGTGAAATGCTATAGTCGGCGTTGATATAAATAAGGGCGGACTCGTAAGGAGCGCTGTACCAGTCAGCGGTTTCCTCGCCATCCTCTTCCTCCACATACCATCCTCTTGCGAAGTAACCTTGGTCGCTGTCGGAAACAAGATATGCCTCTTGAGACTCCACTTCGATGCAAGCGATATAATCTTGGAAGTTCGCCGGTTCCACCAATTTGCCTTTCAACGGACCGATAGGCTTAAGATAAGAGAAGCCGGAGGGGACAAGGTTAGAGATAAGCACTTCGTCATCGGCGGTACCTGCCTGAATGGAGACATAGGCATTGTTCACTCCGTCGTAATTGACATCGTAATAGACAAATTCCCCTGTGGAGTATTCCCATCCACCGGCGTTGCCTTGATACTCACCTACTAGTTGGTCGCGCAATGACGCGGACGCTGTCGCTGCTGTAGCCAACATCGCTACGAGCATTGATGATGTAATAAGTTTAAACATACGTATTTGATTTAGTTATTTATAGAGTTCTCGTTTCACGGTCTCATGAAGAGGCTGCATTCAACACGATCGATCCATGATGAATTTTCGGTTTAACGCGATCCATGAAGATGCCGCAAATTTAAGAGATTTTCGTTTACAATCCAAATTTTCAAAAGACATTTTTTCATGAAATAAAAAAATTTTTACCAATAAAAGCATATTTCCATTCAAAGAAACTACCCTATCTCAGACTAAATTCTATCATTTTGCTATTTTCATTTTCTATACAACCTCAAATTCTGTCACTTTGCACTTCAAGGAAGATGCTAAAATTTTGACAATCCGCCATAATCCCTCTTTTTCACGCCAAGTCCACATCTTTTTTTCATCAAGATTCCGTCAAGATTTACCCCGTCAATGTGAGAATATCAAGATTTTTAGCTACATTTGTGGAGAAATAGTATCAAACAAGATAATGACAACAAACTCGAATTTACCCAAAGACCCCTTCATGCTGCTCAGTATGGTCAACATGAAGCTGCGCGACGGCTACGACACCCTTGACTCGCTATGCCGCGACCTTGATGTGGAGCAAGAGGAGCTTACGCGACGTCTGCGAGCCGCCGGCTTCGAATATGTGGAGGCTATCAACCAATTCCGTTAGTTAAACGTTTATCATATTCGAGGGAATATATAGAAAACTTTAACAGAAAGCTCTATTAATAGAAAACCGACAAAAAGCTATTAATAGAAGGCAACAAGAAGCTATTAATAGAAGACAACAGAAAGCTATTAATAGAAGGCAACAGGAAATAATAACATAAATCCAAAATACTATGTCAGAAAACAGAGTAATACCGGCATCGGAGCTTATCATCAACGAGGATGGCTCTGTATTCCACATCCACCTGCGTCCGGAGCAACTCCGCGACAATATAATAATGGTGGGCGACCCCGGACGTGTGGACATGGTGGCATCCTACTTCGACACCATCGACTACGATGTGCAATCACGCGAGTTCCATGCCGTAGGCGGCACTTACAAGGGTAAACCGCTCATGTGCATCTCCCACGGTATCGGCCCCGACAATATCGAAATCGTAGTGACAGAGCTTGACGCTCTCGCCAACATAGACTTCGCCACACGCACCGTCAAACCGACACACCGCACACTCAACATGGTGCGCATCGGGACCTCCGGCTCCCTACAAGAGGACCTTCACATCGGCGATTTCGTCATGGCGGAGAAAGGTATGGGATTCGACGGAATCCTCAATTTCTACGCCGACCGCAATAAGGTGTGCGACTTGGAGTTCGAGAAAGCCTTCTGCGACCACGTGCAGTGGAACCCGCTATGGCCCGCGCCCTACACCGTGGACGCTGACGAGGAACTCCTCAACCGCATCGGCAAGGATGATATGCACCGCGGATACACCATCGCCGCCGTGGGATTCTACGCACCTCAAGGACGTATGGTACGTCTCCCCCTCGCCGACCCGGCCCTCAATGAGAAAATTGAAAGCTTCCGCTTCAACGGCAGATGCATCACCAACTTCGAGATGGAATCGGCTTGCCTACAAGGTATGGCGAAACTCCTCCACCATAAGGCGATGACCGTCTGCTGCATCATCGCGGAACGCCGTCTCACCACCGCCAACACCGACTACAAACCATTTGTACGCCGATTGGTGGAGACAGTGCTCGACAGATTCTAATCCCCGACACAATACCACGGAGTTAGCCCACGCGTTAACTCCGTGGCACCTTTTATACAGTCACTATGCCCACATCCTCACACTCACCACTCCCGCATCTAACCACCACTCCCATATATAAGATGAAGCGCGGAGCAATGCTCCGACATTTGATTTCGCGCCATGGCTTTTGGTGGATCACCACGGCGAGTCTGGCGGCTCTGCTGTTATTCGCGGCGGGGTTCCTTTTCGACCTCCGTTTCATCATCGTAGGCTTCATGCTCATTCTCCTCGTTCTCCCCATGATAGCCCTCCTTTTCTATTTCAACCACGGAATGCTCCTTGAGAACGCCCTCAATCTCCTACCGCACACCCTCACATTCTCCCCGGACGGACTCCTAATCACAACATACGCTCCCAAAGAATCTCCGGAGGAGGAACAAAACAGCACCGATGAGAACCCCGACAAGACCGTCGCCTCTATAGAGTCGAATTCATCAAAAACATCCACTGAATCCCCGTTGCTTCCGCAGCGTGAATTTTTCTATCCTTGGTCTCAAGTCCTCGGTTATCGCAGCGACACCTCCGGCATCTTCATTGAACTCGCCTCAACTAATGGGAAAAACGACACCAATGAAAAACACACCACCGATGAAAAACACACCACCGATGAAAAACATACCAACACCCGTAAAACCGCAGTCGGCGACATCTTTCTCCCCTACTCCGCTTTTAATGGGAAGCCTCACCCCTCACCCTCTCCTGAAGGAGAGGGAGCCCCGCGTTGCGAGAAGCTACCGCACGAATAAGTGAATGAATGATGAATGAAGTAATTATAAATTATGAATGATAAATTATGAATGATGAAAGGACCTTTAAGTTCCTTAACACCTCACATCTGCGTTAAAGTCCTTAAAGGTCCCGACCTCTATATAAATATTTATCTAATATCTATTATCTACTCACTGCTATCTAACCACAACTTTTGTTGCTTTGCTTCCCTGGCGTTTGATATACATGCCCGGGAGGAGGTTGTTGCCATCCATGCGCACACCATTGAAGTTATAGTACACCACCGGAGCGTCGCTCTCGTCAACAGACTCAATGCCCTTCACACTGTCATTCATAGGATAGAGGGTATCCAAATTCTGTCCGGCGGCGAACACCATGCCATACTCCGATTGATCACCATTGAGATCGATAAACAAAGACCATCCGGTATAGTCCACCTCAATTTCACCGTTGTTGGCGATATAGAAATATGCCGGCTCCGTAGGAGCGGTGCAGAAATGAGATTGGAAAACCCAATCAGCGCCGATCCATGTGTCGTACTCTTTTCCTTCAATTGTCATAGTGCCAAGTTTCTGAGGTTGGATTTCCACGTAGGCACGGTAGCCTTTATACTTGTCGCTAGCAAATATCTTAGCCGGAATCTCAGGTGCGGAGATATAGTTGAATCCGGTAGGAATAAGATTCTTGATCACGATATCATCGGCGCCCTCGCCTGCCACGAACTCAACATACTCGTTGTTGACACCATCGTAATCATATCTCACTTGCGCCTTCTCATTAACCACGATATCCAAGTCCGCTACAATGAAGCCATTGTATTTGCCGATATAACTGTCGCGCACGGAGTTGGAGGGAGTGGTTTCGATTTTGGTGAATCCGTCATTGGAATCAGAACCGCCATAGATACCATAGTAATAATATCCATTGGAATAGAGATAGCACAAAGCCCATCCGTTGCCGTATGTGCTGATGAAGCCGTCGGAGCTAATCCACAAATCAGCCTCAAGCAGCGTGTCCTCAGTGTATCCAGCCCATCCATCGCTATCATATGCGCCGGAGAACTTCATCGGATAGTCATTTCCATCTTTGTCATAATGGAAAGTGCCGCAATCCTGCGGTGTGATTTTGATATATCCCAAATATCCATCATATTGGGTATCCTCAACCACTGTACCTTTCAACTCCGGAGAACCAATGTTGGAAAATCCGGGGAAGAAATTTTTAAGTACCACGGCATCGGCGGCATCTCCAGCCTCAATGGTCATGGGAGCGTTCTCACCCTCTCCGGCATTCCATGTGTAGGAGACATAGGTTTCGTAAGAAGCGAAATAAGAATAACCATGGTCGGCTCCGGTATATGAACCCACCAAATCATCACGCAATGAAGCGTTGGCGCTCACCGCGGTCATTGCCATTGCGGCAACCATCGATAACGTAAAAAGTCTATTCATACGTATTTGATTTATTATTAGTTAGTATTCTATTAAAATATCTTCAATCCACACCGTATTAATAAGCTTAATATTATGGTTCTAATATTATAAATTTAATGCGATGCACAATCGTTGTGTTGAATATCAAAAATCCCCAACACGCTGCAAATTTAACAGCTATTTTCAAATTTTCCAAATTTAAAAAGCACTTTTTCAGTCAATTTCAATTGACAACGGACTCGCACAAAAGATAAAAGCAGAGAAATATGAATCTATTTCCCTGCTTTTTCAAACCAATTTGTTATCTTATTATCACATAAAATTTCAATTCTTGCCATTTTGGGGGCTACGGGGTGGATTCTCTCTTCCCATCCCCACGATGCCGTCTAATTCAAGGAAACGGCGCAACGAATCCTCGCCATGGCGCGCCATGGAAGCACAGACCTCTTCAAAGGGTTTCTCACGCTCCACGTCACCCGATTTGGAGAAGAACTTATCCGCATAGCATATCAGACGCTCCTCCGTGGTCGTAGGGGTCATGTCGCGCAAGGGCAACGGGAGGTTCTGCGCCTTGATATCCTCCACCGTCAGTCCGGAGCCGGTGTGGTGTTCACACACCATGGCGTGGCGCGGCATACCCTCGTTCTCCAGGATCCTCCGTCCCAGCACTCCATGGCAGATATAGGGATGTGTCCCATGGCAATGGATGGAGGGAGCGTCGCACATCACCACACCGATATCGTGCAGCAACGCCGCCTCCGCCACAAACTCCATATCCACAGAGACACCCTCCGCCACAAGACGCGCGCCGCACTCCAACGCTTTGCGAGCGACACCCATGCTATGAAGCTTCACCACCTCAAGCAGTGGATCGCCGGGAGTGTAGTATTTGAGGAACAAATGCTCCACACGCGCCCATGCCCCTTCGATAAGCCCTTTAATCTCCATCATATACCGCCGCTACGACAAACGTTCGATAATCTCAAGGCACATACGTGAATTATGGTAGGGACACTTCCAGAATCCCGCTTTGTCGTCGCCGCGGTTAGCCTCCGACCCTTTACGGCTCCAGAGCCATTCGCCGCACTCCTTATCCACGATATTCGCTTTGATATACTCCCATGATTGCACCGCGGAGGAGAGCATCTCCCCGCGTCCGTGGAACAGATATTGATATACCTGACCTATGACGCACTCCGCCTGCACCCACCAATGCTTGTCATTGTCGTAAGTGCCGTCGGCATGGCGTTCGTAGACCATGGAGCCATCCACGCATCTGCCCTCAAGGGCGGCATCCGCGATGCGGCGTGTGGCGGCGAGGGTCTCCTGCAAAAGTGCCTCGTCGCCGATCACCTGAGCCGACTCCAGCAGCAACCACGACGCTTCTATGTCGTGTCCGTAGGAAATCTCATCATCACGGCGGTTCCACTCGTCATCGAAGAAGAGTCCCAGGTGTCCGCGTTTCCCCGACGCCATAATCTTGTCGATGAAGATGCGGAGCAGCGATTTGGTGGCGCTGAGAAGCTCCTCATCACGCCACACACGCAAAAGATTCGTGTAAGGCTCGATGATATGCAAGTGTGTGTTCATTGTCTTCGACGCATTGTCGTCCTTATCGCTGAGACGCATATCCCCGATAGGTTGCCAGTCGCGCGTCCGGGCCTCGTAGTATCCTCCGCGTTCCATATCGCGGCTGTGGGTCTCGATGTCGTGGAAGAGCTTTATGGCATACTCCAAAGCCTCCTTGTCTCCGGTGGCGCGGGAATACTCCGACAAACCATAGATCGCGAAGCCCAAAGCATAGAACTGCTTCTTGGTGTCGAGGGGATTCCCCTCGCTGTCCAACGACCAATATATGCCGCCGAACTCCTTATCGTAGAATCTGTCGATGATTTCACGTTTGGCGCGCGTGGCGGTCTCCAGATACTCCGCATCCCCCATCACCCGGTAGGCGGCGGAGAATGACCAAAGGATTCGGGCGTTGAGCACCGCGCCCTTGGGATCAGAAGCATGGAGATTGTCGGATCCGTCGCGACGACCGTAAAAACCGCCGCGGGGATCCACCATTTTTGTCATCCAATAATTAAGAATATTATCGCGGAGCTCCGATTTAAGCTCCTCCCGAAATTGTACTCTCATATTCGTTAGTTTTCAATTTTGTTGGCACGCTCCACTTTCAGCGCCGCCACGATTTCATTCACGCGTTTGGTGGTGAGAGGATACATCCAGACGAATCCGGCGGTGATCACAGCCACCACGGCGGGGAAGAGCGACATCATCATCCATATACACTCAATGGCGGATGAGGGTTGCGCCACCACCACCCCATCCTGCGGAGTGATATACCCGGCGGCGT
Source organism: uncultured Sangeribacter sp. (assembly GCA_964418705.1). GTDB lineage: Bacteria > Bacteroidota > Bacteroidia > Bacteroidales > Muribaculaceae > Lepagella. Next base: position 53,219 of record CAYQMV010000002.1, on the reverse strand, counting down.
CGAGGAACCACATCACCGCGGCACCACCGAAAGCGCCACCGAACTTCTGCGCCATGGACGCAGAGGAGAACACCAATCCCGTGGACGCGGTCTTGAATTTATGCTCCGCATAGTCGCTGACATCGGCGTACATCGACCATACCAACGGCGACATGATGCCGGTGAATATGGAGATCACCACCTGAAGCACCATCATCATCCAGAATCCGGCGCCGTTCACCGGCAATGTCCAGAAGAGGAGGTTGAGCGCGGCGAACGCCAACGCCACCATGATGAAAGTGGATTTCTTTCCTATCTTCTTGGTGATGGGCACGGCGAGAACCACGCCTACCATGTTGGCGATCTCACCCACGCCAAGGAAGAGTCCCGAATAGAAAAGCAGATTACCAAAGGGGCCGAAATCCAAGAATGCGGCGTCGCCTATGATGTCGGAGAAGAAATAAGGGATACCCGCGTAGCGGAATGTGTTGGCGAGGTTGAAGCATAGCGCCGCACCCACGAGCAGCCACCAAGGTTTGTTTTTCAACAAATCCTTGAAGTCATTCCCCACGGAGGAGGTGGACACCGTCTTCAGATGCTCGCGTGTCAGCGCGAAGCAGCACAGGAAGAGGACGAAGCATCCGGCGGCGATTACAATCATTGACCATTGCCAACTGGTGGCGGTGGAGAATCCCAACGACTCTTTAAACATGTTGCACAGAGGTTCCCATGCAAACAACGCCACAAACGACCCGGCATAGGCGAAGGTCATTCGATAGGCGGAGAAAACGGTCTTCTCTTCAGGATTGTCGCACATCACGCCGAGCATCGCGCCGTAAGGCACGTTGATGCCGGTATAGACGGTCATCATCAAGATATAAGTCACATACGCCCATATCAACTTCCCGGCATAGGCGACATCCGGAGTCGTGAAGAGCAATATGCCGCAAATAGAGAACGGGGCAGCCACCCACAACAGATACGGGCGGTATTTACCCCAGCGAGTTTTGGTGCGGTCGGCGACGATCCCCATCATAGGATCCGACACCGCGTCCCATATACGGCATACCAACATCAGCACACCGGCATCCACAAGGCTCAATCCAAACACGTTGGAATAGAAGAACGGAAGATAGCAACTGAATATCTTCCAGAACATCGACGACGACATATCGCCGAAGCCATAACCTATTTTCTCTTTTAAAGAGGCCATATAATTTATCTTATTATTTATTCATGAATCGAAGATTGCTATCGATCAAAAGATTGCGTGTCTTCACTGACTCGGCGGTGGTGAGTCCATCCTCCGGAGTGTTCATGCAATAGTCCACCAATTGGTCGATAGTGGAGGTAGCCACGTGCATACGTGTGTCGGACGAGGCATAGTAGATAAAGACCTTGCCATCCTCATCGGCGATCCATCCGTTGGTGAAAAGCACGTTCATCACGTCGCCGAGGTACTCCTCCCCCACCGGAGCCATGAAATATCCGCCGGGAGACGCGATTTTGCGCCATGGTTCGTCGAGCGCCGTCATATACATATAAAGCACGTATCTCAAGCCGGAAGCGCAGCCGCGCACGCCGTGTGCCAAGTGCAGCCATCCTTTGGAGGTCTTGATGGGGTGCGGGCCCTCACCGTTTTTGCACTCCTTGATAGTGTGGTAGATGCGTTGGTCGATGATTTTCTCCTCACGTGTGATCTCGGCGTGGGCGATATCATCGATGAGAGTCCATCCGATGCCGCCGCCGCTTCCAGCGTCGATGAAGCCATCCTGAGGACGTGTGTAGAGCGCATATTTGCCATCCACAAACTCCGGATGAAGCACCACATTGCGCTGTTGGCACTTGCATTTGAGGTCGGGAAGACGCTCCCATGTCTTGAGGTCTTTGGTACGTGCTATACCGCAAGTGGCGGTAGCCGCGGAGAGGTCGTTGGGTTGTGAATCATCATGACGCTCCACACAGAAAAGTCCGTAGATCCAGCCATCCTCGTGGTTGGTGAGTCGCATATCATACACATTGGTGCCGACATCCTCAGTGTCGGGCATAGTGATGGGATGGTCCCAGAAACGGAAATTGTCTACTCCGTTGGGGCTTTCAGCCACCGCGAAGAAGGATTTGCGGTCGTTACCCTCAACACGTACCACCAATATATATTTTCCTTGCCATTTTATCGCTCCGGCGTTAAGAGTCGCATTGACACCGTTGCGCTCCATGAAATATGGATTTGTGGCGGGATTGAAATCATATTTCCAAAATGGGGGCACCATCTCCGCGGTGACCACCGGATTCTCGTAGCGGGTAATCACTCCGTTACCCTCCATAGGATGATTTTTTCGGGTGACAAGCTCCTCATAGCGTGCCATCACCATCTCTTTGCGTGAATTGAATATATCATTCATATCTTTAAAAATAATTTTCTATTTATATTCTCTGACTATTTGTATGCTCTGATTATCTGTAGGCTCTAATCAAGAGATTTACCTGTTTTTTAAATCAAGAACTTTACATAAAGGCTCTACTTAAACGCCTTCAAATCTTTGGCGAACAAAGTTTTTGGATTATTGTAAAACTGAATAAAAGATGCCGCCGATTTCTGCTCCGGGAAAGGGGCATAGAAGTGCTGTGGTTTGTCGCAGGCGTTTCTCCACACGCACACGTAGGCGATGTTATACTCCGAGCACAGTGGGAGCAGCACCTCCGTCCACCAATTCTCCATCGGAATGGACTCCGCGCCGGTCTCGCTTAGAGTGACGAGCTTATGGTTTTTATGCGACAACGCCGTGGCGGCGTCGAGCTGACGGCGGGCGCGGGTGAGATAATCCTCAAGTCCCTCCGCGGCGTTGTAATGATACACGTCGGCACCAAGCACATCCACATACTCATCGCCGGGATAGCGTTCGGTGTACTCCTCCGCGGAGCGGATATTGTCGGGGGAATAGACCCAAAGGATGTTGTCAACGCCCTTTTTGTCGAACACTTCACGAGTCAACTTCCACAACGCCTTGTAATCGTCGGCGGAACACAAATCCTTACCCCACCAGAACCACGAGCCTGTATGCTCATGCCAGGGACGGAAAAGCACCGGAATACGTTCCCCTTTCCCATCCTTGAGAGAGAGGAGGAAATCGGCGCAACGGTTAAGCCAGAGAGTGACGGTGTCGTTGAGCGCGGTGCCGGGGGTCACTATCTCATGCACTTTGCACAAAGAGGTGTCCCATGAATCGCCGCCGGTGGCGGGATTACGCACATGCCAACTGAAGGAATTGATGCCGCCGCGGGCATCCTGCTTCCTCACCTCATCTCGGATGAAGTCGAACGGAACTCCGTCAAGTTCCTTATCCGCCCCATACTCCACAAGGCCCAAATCCCAATTCATCAAACCGGGGTAATCACCGGCCACCTCCCTCACATCGGAACGTCCCTCTTGGTAGCTCCATGTGTGTCCGTAGGCGGTGTCGTCGTGGTGTCCGAAAATGAATTTGCCGGAATCAACCACGCAGCGCAGACGTGAATACAGATGCTCCGTAGCCCCGGCGCTCTCCGCCACTACGCCTCCCTTATGATGTTCGGTGGCGCATCCGGAGGACACCACGCTTGAAAGCATCAATGCCATAGCCCAAAATTTATATCTTTTCATACGTTTCCGTAGTTTTCCTATTCTTTTTATCTCCTGTAGTTCTACTTCTCCGCGGAGTCACACTCCGGCAACGCTACTTGCCTAAGATGACCTCCACGAGATTAACTTTACCCTCATTCTCCTTAAGCGCGGGGATGACGTTCCCCGGCAAAAGTGTCCCATTAAGGGTAACACTCTTCACCCCTTTGTTTACACCATCGGGGTTTAGCACCTTGATGTGGTAGTCGGCACCGCGGAAACGGCGCGCCACCTCATATTCTTTCCACTCCGCCGGAATGCATGGATCCATCGTCAATCCGTCGAGGGAGGGACGCACGCCGAGGATAAACTCGGTGACGGCGTACCAGTTCCATGCGGCGGTGCCGGTGAGCCATGAGTTCTTCGCCTCGCCGGGGAGCGCGGCATCCTTGCCCGCGGTCATCTGGCTGTAGACGTATGGCTCCACGCGGTGAAGCTCCTGCTTATCCTGTAGGTACGCCGGAGAGATTTTGCAATAATACTCCCATGCCCTATCGCCTCTGCCGAGCACCGTCTCGCCGATAATCACCCATGGATTGTTGTGCGCAAAGATGCCGGCGTTCTCCTTATATCCGGCGGGGTATGTTGAAATCTCGCCATACTCCGGGACATACTCAGTGAACGCGGGGTTGTTGAGCACGATGCCATGCTCGCAGTCAAGGTACTTCTTCACAGAATCAAGGGATTTCTCCACCATTCCGTCGGAAAGTCCTATTCCCGCCATGGAGCACCATCCCTGGCTCTCTATGAAAATCTTACCCTCTTTATTCTCACTGCTTCCGACCTTATTGCCGAAGTAATCGTAGGCGCGTAGGAACCATTCGCCGTCCCATCCGTAGCGTTTCACCGCCTCGGTCATTTCTGCCACGCACCGCCCCACGCGCTCCGCTTCGGCATCATCTCCCAAATGGCGGCATAGCTCCACATAGTCGTTGCCGTAGATCACGAACTGGCCGGCGATCATCAGCGATTCCGCACGGCTCCCCTCGGTCTTATTCTCCGTGGTCTGGAACGACTCATCGGGATCCATGGAGAAGCAATTGAGATTGAGGCAATCGTTCCAATCGGCACGTCCGATAAGGGGTAATCCATGAGGTCCGAGATTCTCCACCACATGGTTCACCGACACTTTAAGGTGGTGCATCAACGAACGTTCGCTCCCCGTCACATTATCGAAAGGCACCGGCTCCTCAAGGATTGAGAAATCGCCGGTCTCCCGTATGTACGCCATGGTTCCGAACACAAGCCACATCGGGTCGTCGTTGAAACCGCCGCCGATGTCGTTGTTGCCGCGTTTGGTGAGGGGCTGGTACTGATGGTAGCACCCTCCATCGGGGAATTGGGTGGCGGCGATGTCGAGGATACGCTGACGCGCCCTCTGCGGTATCTGATGCACGAATCCCACCAAATCCTGGTTGGAATCGCGGAAACCCATTCCGCGTCCTATCCCGCTCTCGAAAAACGACGCGGAACGCGAGAAGCAGAAGGTGATCATGCACTGATATTGATTCCAAATATTGACCATGCGGTCCAAGCGGGAGTCTCCGCTCTTGACGGTGAACACCGACAATAATTCGTCCCAATAGGAACGGAGTGCGGAGAACGCGGCGTCCACCTTCTCCACACTGTCTAATTGCGATATAATCTCATGCGCGCGGCGTTTGTTGACCACACCTTTGGATTCCCATTTCTCCTCCTGTGGGTTCTCCACGTATCCGAGGATGAAAATGAAATCGCGGCTCTCTCCGGGAAGAAGCTCCACCTCAATATAGTGCGACGCTATCGGCGACCATCCATGTGCCACGGAGTTGCGCGAAGCGCCCTCCTCCACCACTTGAGGCTCATCGAAACCATTGTATAGCCCGAGGAAAGACTCCCTGTCAGTGTCGTAGCCCGACACTGGAGTATTGACATGATAGAACGCATAGTGGTTGCGGCGTTCCTTATACTCCGTCTTATGATAGATGGTGGATCCATCCACCTCAACCTCCCCGGTGGAGAAATTGCGCTGGAAATTCTCCATATCCGTGGATGCGTTCCACAGACACCACTCCACAAAAGAGAAAAGTTTCAATGATTTGCGCTCTCCGGATTTGTTGGTGAGAGTGAATTTAGTCACCTCCGCGTGCGTCTTCAACGGGACAAAGAGGAGCATATCCGCCGCCACGCCGTTCTTCTCGCCGTGGATGCGTGTGTAGTTCATACCGTGGCGGCACTCATATTTGTCGAGTGGGGTCTTGCATGGCTTCCATCCCGGATTCCACACTGTCTCCTTGTCTTTAATGTAGAAATATCTGCCGCCGGCATCCATGGGCACCCCGTTGTAGCGGTAGCGCGTGATGCGGCGGTACTTGGCATCCTTATAGAACGCGTAGCCGCCGGCGGTGTTGGAGATGAGGGAGAAGAAATCCTCCGTGCCGAGATAATTAATCCATGGCCACGGAGTGCGAGGTTCGCTGATCACATACTCGCGGTTGGCATCGTCGAAATGTCCGTATTGCTTCATCTTTTCCTAATAGCGTTTTATGGTTATTTCAACGAAGGCATTTGGTCGCGGGTGATCACGTGTGAGCTTGTCATCACTTGTTTGAGGAAACTTACGGAATTGCCGAAATAATCCTCGGTGGCGGTGGACTTGTGGATGTCGTTGGTGTACCAAAGCATGAACCACGACCAATTAGCGCCGTCGCCAATGCAAGTGTCGGGATTGGGGATGCGTCCCACCTCGGCGAGAGTGACCATCTTTTTGCCGGAAGTCATGGAGAGAAGAAGATTGTAGAGATCCTTATGGGAGTCGTTGTTCTCCTCATACACGTCTGTGCCCACGATGTCCACGTAGTCGTTGCCGGGATATGCGGATTGTATCTTGGAGATGTTAGCCACGGCTCCGGCGTCGGTGGTTTGCACCGTCCACACCCAAATAAGGTTGTTCAAGCCATATTCGTTGGTAAGTTTGTTGTAGAGATACACCCAAAGGCGTTTTGTAAGCTCGGTGCCTTTGCTTCCCCACCAGAACCAGGAACCCCACGAGTAATCGCCGGCGGCCTCATGGAGCGGACGCCAAATCACGGGGATGTTTTGGTCTTTGAGCAATTTGAGATAACCCGCCACTTTGGCTATGTCGGCGTTGATGCACTCGTTCTGCCACGTTCCGGCGGTAAGGGCTGCCTCGATGTCGAAAGAGCCGTTGTAGCTATAGGCATCGTAGTTCTTGTTTTGATAGTCGGCTTGCGACTGGGGCACGCGCCAATGCCACATATAAGCCACCACGCCGTTGTTGTCCCATTGGGTCTTGGCGGGGGTGATGTCGCTATAGTCTATCCAATTCTGTCCGGAATAGGTGAGATGGATGAAGTCGTAGCAAGTGAGCGCGGGGTATTTGCCGGTGTTTTTATAAATCCATCCGGCAAAATCATTGTTGTTGTTCACATTCGCCATGGCTCCGGAAAGCACCTTTTTGCCATTCTGTGAGATAAGATATTTATAGACATTCTTAGCCTCAGCGGTGGCGGAAGCATTGGAAAGCTCGGCGTAGTCCGTAGCCACGTCGGGGATCGCGGCGGTGGCGAAATTCAGAGTGTACGCCGCGGCGAACGAGGAGGAGGATTTGCCCAGGATATAACGCTGCGGGACAACCAGCGTATAATTTTTGTTTGCTGATAGGTTGACGCTTATGGTAAGTACCTTTCCGGAAGCGGAGGATTGCACCTTCTCGCCGTTGAGAGTGACGGAAAGCGAAGCGGAGGAATTAACTATGATTTCGGAGGTATATTCAAGGGTGATACTTGTGGTGGTGTAGTCGATCACCTCATTCTCCATCACAGAGGATGATGCCACTTTACACTCCACGGGCGTAGGGTCGGGCTCCGCACCGCCGTTGTCATCTTTACATGAGGGAAGGATAAAAGTGAAAACCGATAAAGAGAGCATCGCCAGGCTCTTCAAGCCGCGTGCCGAAAAAATATTGTGCTTCATAATAGTTTAAAAAAAGGGTGCCGGGTAAGCGGTTCTCGCGCCTGCCCGGCACCTACGTAATCTATAATAATTTAATATTTAACGAAACTATATCATTGATTATTTTCTATGATTAGTTTTCTTCGGTTTGGAAGATACCGGCTCCCATTCGATAGACTTGATGGTCAGGTAGCAACCACCGATAGCGAGACCGGCGCCATACATCGCGTCAACATCTCTTTGAGTGAACATCACTGTCCAAGAGGTATCTCCGGCATTCATGCCCACGATGTCGGGAACATTCTCCCAAAGGGTGTTCCAGTCGCTGCGGTAGCATGGTTTGATCTGCCACCATCCGAAGTTCATATCCTCCTCGAAGTTGATGGTCAACTTACCGGGAGTCTTGATTGCGGAGGAGAATGTCTCCCAGATAGCATCGTTCTTCTCAGCCGCGATCTCGAGGTTGTTGGACCAACCGCCGAGGTCGAAGTTGCCTGTCCAGATGACATTGCCGAGACGTTTCATAGTCACGGTGTCGGTGTAGACAACGATGTTGCTGTTTTGCACAATGACGATCTGACCGTCGACCATAGTGGATGGTGCGCTGAATGTCAATTCAGTGCCGGCGCCGTTCACGGAGAATTGTCCGGCGTAAAGCACGTCGCCGCCGGGGAGTTGAACCTCAGAAACAAGGTTCAAGAGAGAACCGGAGATGGTCACAGTCTTACCCACCTCGATGTCGCGCATCGGAGAGACGCCGCTCACGGAGATGGTGGGCACGGTGATGGATCCGGCAGCCAAAGTGGTGGCGTTGTACTGACGCAAAGTGACGTTACCGTTGCAAGTGCCCACGGGGACAGCCACGCTGAGTTTTCTGCCGTCGGCAGCCACAGTGAAGTTAGTGACCTCGATGTTGCCGGGGAAGACCACAGTCTCGATGAGTTGGAGATTGGTTCCGTTGAAATCAATCACCTCACCCTCTTTCACGTCAGTCTTGGAAGCGCCGGAGAAAGTGGCGTTCTTGACAGTGATAGGTTGTTCCCATTCGAGTTCCCAATCAGCGCCATCGGAGAATGTGATGGTACCATCCACAGCCTGGGCGGGCAATTTAAAGCGCAATTCCTTGCGTGTTTGAACTGTGAAGTCCTCAGTGGTGATTTCATAATCGTTGCTGAATTTCACAGACGCGATGTTGTAGACGTAATCACCTTTCACAGTCACCTCGTCGCCGGCGAGCACGTCGGTGAGCGGAGAAACCTCATCCACAGTGATAGGCTCTTGGAAAGTGATGAGAGATTTGGACTCCACCTCTTTGCCGTTAATCACGATTTTGATATGTCCCGGCACAGCTTCTTGCGGCACAACCACAACGATTTCAGTGTCGGTTTTTGAAACGAAGTCAGTAACCTCTACGTCAACAGGGAAGATTACTTTAGTGACTCCGCTGAGGCCCTCACCGATGATGCGGATAGTCTCACCGCGCAGCACCGGGCATGGTCCGAAAGAATGGAGTTGGCTGGTGTGGAACGGAGCCTCATCGTCATCGCTGCATGACGCGGCGGTGTAAGAGAGACCCAAAACCATCACAGCGATAAGCATCCAACTCTTTATTTTATCTATTGTCTTCATTGATTAAATACGAGTTATAATGATTAATTGATGTTGACGATGCGGAGGTTGTCGATGCGGATATCCACGTCGAACGCCTGAGTACCGGGGGAGAATGAACCGAAGAGGATCATTGAAAGGTTGGTGTATTGCGAGATGTCGCCGATAGTGCGGGAGTCGTCGCTGCCATCCTTGTTGTATTTGAACTCTGTCAAAGGAATAGTGTATGTCACCCATCCGTTGGTGTTCAAAGGAGTGTCGCCGCCGAGGCTCAACCATGGTGTCCAGTGGAGCTGTGCTTCGGAACCGTCCACGTTGATACCCTCGTCGTTGGTGAAGTACATAATCAAAGGAACGTTTGCCCAAGTGGGGATGTTAGCCTCGAAACGGAGAGCCAAGTTGGAGATGGAGCCTTTGGCGATAGGCTCGCTGCCGGTGTTCCAATAGCCCCAGCAGAGAGCGTTCTGCCAGTTCCATTCACCGTTGTTGGCTTGGTATAGGCGCAAGTAGCTGCCGTCGATGCCATCCTCGCTGGCGGTGGAACCAAGACCCCATGAGTTTTGGTAACCATCCGGCTCAAAGCGGCAAATCATACCGTCAGACTCCAAGAACTTCATAGATGTTTTGGAGCTTCCGAAATAAGAGTTCACTGTCAAATAGCCCTCTTGAGTGGCGCCCTCGGGCACTTTCACTGTGAGAGCGTTGTTGCTGACAGAGACTGTCTCTGCCTTGAGGTTGCCGGGGAAAGTGACATACACTTGATCCTCGGTGCCGAAGAAATAATCACCGTTGAAAGTGATCAAATCACCGGGACGGCCATACTGGCACGACATTGAGGTCACCACAGGTGAGGGAACCACCACCTTGAACGGATATTCCGTTTTCAGACCGGTGGAAGTGATGAATGTGACTTTGTTGGTCACCTCTCCGGGCAATGTGTTGGGCACATCCACGATGATGCTGTAGGATGTGACGAGTGTGGGGTTGAGTTTCGATTTTTGGTCGTTGAACCAAACCTGTTGCACATCGCCGAGGTCTTTACCTATGAAGGCGATGCGGCTGCCCATGGCTGACTCCACCAAAAGGGAATCGGCGGACTCGGGATTGCACACACGCGCATACTCGATCACCGGAGTTTCCCCTTTATCCTTCTCCGCGTCGGTATCTTCGCACGACACCATGGCGGCGGTGGAAAGGAGCGCTACAGAAGCATATATATATTTGATATATTTTTTCATAATCTGTATTCTATGAATTTAGGTTAAACCTTAATTATTGCCGTAGAAGTCAACCGGGTCGGCAGCGAGTGCGGGACAGCTGGTGGAGACAGCGGCGGGGATGGGAAGGATGAACGCGTCGGCACTGATGTTGATGGCGTCGTACATGCCACCCTCGGCTTTGCTCGACACGAGGATGTAGGAATCATCCAAGTTGGACTCAGCCTGCGACATGCCATAATCCTTAGCCACATACATTGCGCAGCGGTTGTAGCCGGTCTCATAGCCGGAGTTCAAGAAGTCAAGAGCCACGCTGTCACCCTCACGGTAACGGAGACGGAGGATATCAAACCAGTTGATAGACTCGAAGCAGAACTCACGACGACGCTCTTTCAAGAGGTCTTTGAATGAGAGCGAGGTCAATCCGGCAAGTCCGGCACGAGCGCGGACAGCATTGAATTTCTCCAATGCGCCGGCGTTGGCAGTGCTTGAAGAGGTGCCCATCACTGCCTCGGCGTATGTCAAATATACATCCGCAAGACGCATCACATAGATATTGTTGGCGGCATCCTGACCGAGACCGACATTGCCGTCGCAGTCCGCTGCTTTACCAATGATATATTTCTTGATGTGGGCGTGCATCTCGTTGGGAGACTCGTATGCGGTGCCATCCTCATCATAAGTGTAGTAGTTGTAGGTGTAGCCACCCTCAGCTTTATCCAAGTTGGGATAGTAATCTCCGAGAGTCATGTAAGTCCATTTACGACGTTGGTCGATTTTGTCGTACATTTTCTGCATGGAGATTGTGGGGCCTTTGCCGGCGCCCCATGTTTGGTCGGCGATGACAGAGCTGCGTGACCAAGCACAGTTTTTAGGATTACCATAGGCGTAACCACCGACGAAGCATTGGATAGCGAAGATTGACTCAGGACCATTGTTGGTCTCCACGTCGAAGAGTGTGGAGAACGGAATGTTCTTGATGTCGGTGCGAGATTCGATCACGGCCAAAGCATCCTGGGCAGCTTGAGCGTAAAGAGCGTCGCGGTCGTAGCCGTAGTCGCTGTGCGCCGCCATAGTCACACCCAATTTAGCGCGGAACGCTTTGGCGGTGTAGCTGGTGCAACGGAAGCTGTCGGTGTCGCTGTCGGGAAGTGTGGCTACCGCGTAGTCCAAATCCTCCATCGCGAATTGGTAGATGCTCTTTTGAGTGTTGCGCGGAAGGTCGATGTTGCCGTCGGCGATATTCTTGGAGTTATCGTAGACGATAGGCGCGTCGTGCCACAACTCGGCGAGCAAGTAGTAGCAGTAACCGCGGATACAGCGTGCCTCAGCCACAGCCTTGTTCACGTCCTCCTCGGCGATGCCGGAGCAGTAGTTAGGCATATCGTTGATCACGTTGTTGCATTGTGCGATGACAGTGTAGACACCCTTCCATCCCTCGTTGAGGTATTGGTTCACGGTGGTGTAGGTACCGAAATACCACTGACCCTCGGCGTCGTAAGTATAGTACATATCACCGTTGAGCATATCAAGCTTCCATTGGAAGTTCATGAAGTAGTTGCTCCAGATAACGGCGGAATACAAACCCAATGTTTGCGCACGCACCATCGACGCATCGGTGTAATAGTTGTCTTGCGTAAGTTTATCGGTGGGGGTGATGGTGAGGAAGTCGTCGCACGAAGTGAGAGATCCGACCAAAATCGCCGACAAAGCTATTTTCTTTATTATTGATTTCATCGTGATTTTTCTATTAAAATTTTAGAAACATAGATTCATACCAATAGTGTAAGTACGCGGAGTCGGATAACGACCACGGTCAATGTTTTGCAACAATGCGCTCTGGTTGTAAGCACCGATTTCAGGGTCATAGCCACTATAGTTGGTAAATGTGTAAACATTCTGGATGTTCACATAGAGTTTAGCGCTCTGGATGTGGAACTTGCGGATCCACTTAGCGGGGAAGTTGTAAGCCAACGAGATGTTGGAGATGCGGAGATAAGTGGCATCCTCAATCCAACGGTCGCTCATACGGTTGTTTCCGTTGCCGTCAAGTGAAGAGAAACGGGGTATTCCGTTGCCCTCGCTGGTGAGATAAACGTTGGAGATGTCGTCGGCGCTGCCGTTCTCGTCATAGAGACCCACGGTGCAACGTCCGAGCACTGTCTGCAATTGGTTATCCCAAAGAGAGGTCAAAGACTCTGTTTTGTAGCGTGACCAGTTGAGGATATCGCCGCCCACCTGACCGGTGAGTCCGATGCCGAGCTCCCAATCTTTGTAAGTGAAAGTGTTGGTCCATCCGAAAGTGAAATCAGGGTTCGGGTCGCCGATCACAACTTGGTCATCCTCGTTGATCACACCATCGCCGTTTTGATCTTTGAATTTGATATCGCCCACCCAAACGCCGGAAGTTTTGTCGATACGGTTGGAATAGGGAGTTGTGCCGCCGGTTTGAGTGGCGTGGGTAAGGATATCCTCCTCGTTCTTGAAGAGACCCTCAGTCTCGTATCCATAGAACACACCCATTGCCTCGCCTACCTTGAACATAGTACAAGTCTGGAAGGGAGCGTACCAGTCAACGTAGCCGTAGAGCACTTGTGAGTTGTCGTTGAGGGCAACCACTTTATTGCGGTTCAAAGAGAATGTCAGAGCGGAGCTCCATTGGAAATCGTTGGTGACCACGGGGCGCGCGTTGATCTGGAGGTCAACACCCTTGTTCTCTGTCTTACCGATGTTGGCATACGGAGTCTGGATGGCGCTGTTGTAGTCGTTGGTGGAGATTTGCGACGGCACGAACATTTGCATCAACAAATCTTTGGTCTGTTTCTTATAAGCATCCACGGTGAACTCCAATCTGCTGTTGAGCACTGAGAAGTCAACACCGATGTTGTATTGCTCGGAAGCCTCCCATTTAAGTTTGGAGTTGGCTAGGTTGCGGGGGAAGTATGCGGTGCCTTGCGGAGTGAGGATGGAGAACATCGCCGACGCATATTTATATGTGTCGATGTTGGAGTTACCCACCTGACCATAACCTAAACGGAGTTTGAGGTTGTTGATCCAATCCACATCTTGCAACCATTTCTCTTGGTTGATGCGCCATGCCAAAGCCACTGAAGGGAAGTAGCCCCATTTGTTGGATGGACCGAACTTGGAGGAACCATCGGCACGGAGAGTGACGGTGGCGAGGTAGCGGTTGTCGAACGCATAGTTGGCACGACCGAAGAATGATGCTGTGGAGACAGCGTCCTCATAGCCGGAGTTTGAATAGTAGTCACCGTCGGAACCCATCACGTGGATGTTGTCGGTGGTGAAGTTCTTCTTGATAAGAGTGGTGCCGTCCCATGAGGATTTGCTTGCCTCGAAACCTGCCATCACTGTCAAATCATGCTTGTCGGCGAAGAGTTGGTGGTAAGTGATGTAGTCTTTTTGCATCCAATAGAAGGAGTGGCTCTCACCCTGATACATTTGGTTGATATCGTTGGAAACGACACCGAACTCGTAACGGGGAATGTAGGATTTATTCTTGTTCTGGCTGGCGTCGAACGCGTATTCAGCACGGAAGTTGAAATATTTCAAGAAATCCACGCTGCCATAGAAGTTACCCATGGCGCGTTGACGAAGTAGTGTGTTGTTTGTCTGCAACGCCAAAGCCACCGGGTTCCATGTGGAGGAGCCGTTGACAGTGGAGGGGCCTGCCCAGTTGCCGTCGAAGTCGCGTACCGGGATGGAGGGCATCATTGTCATGGCTTGCATGATGACACCGTCGCTACCATCCTGACGGGTGATCTTCTCATCGGTGCGGGTGTATGCCAATGAACCACCGAGTTTGATGTATTTGTTGAAATTGTTGTCGAAGTTGAAACGTGAGTTGAAACGGTTGAAGTCAGAACCGATCACAGTACCCTGTTGGTCCATCCATCCGGTGGACATTGAGTAAGTGATGTTGTCGTTACCGCCGGTGAGCGCCACCTGGTGGCTCTGCATGAACGCGGTGCGGAAGATTTCATCTTGCCAGTCGGTACCTTCACCCAAGATGGAGGGATCGCGGTAAGCGTTGTCGAGGTTGGAAGAATCAAGAGCGCCCTCCTCGTAGAGTTGGTTTTGATAAGTGGCGTACTCTTGAAGGTTCATCATTTTAAGACGTTTGGCAGTCTCTTGCCAAGCCACATAACCATCGTAAGTGACGTTGGTGTGTCCGGCTTTACCACGGCGTGTGGTGACCATTACGACACCATTTGCACCGGCGGCACCATAGATGGCGCAGGCGGAGGCATCTTTGAGCACGTCGATGCTGACGATATCACTCGGCGCGATGGCGGCGAGGGGGTTGACGGTGTTCTGTCCGTTTGTACCACCCGCCCAGTCGAAACCTCCGATAGTGTTGTTGGCGGTGCTCATGGGCACACCATCGATCACGTATAGAGGCTCATTGGAGCTGTTGAGAGAGCTGGCACCACGGATACGGATAGAAGTGGCACCACCGGGGGCTCCTGAGTTTTGTGTCACTTGAACACCGGCGACCTTACCTTGAAGATATTGGTCGGCGTTGGTGACGATTGACTGGCGCATCTGATCCTCGCTAAGGGATGCCACCGAACCGGTGATGTCGCTACGGCGTTGTGTACCGTAACCTACAACCACCACCTCTTCGAGGGTTGAAGCGTCTTCTCTCATTGTCACATCCACAGTCTTACGGCCGTTCAATGCAATCTCCTGTGTCTCCATTCCAACATAGGTGAAAACCAATGTGGAATTAGCCTTGGCGACACTGATACTAAAATTACCGTCGAGGTCGGTCATCGTACCATTGGAAGTACCTTTGACCATCACAGTGACTCCGATCAACGGGTCTCCGCTCTGATCCTTGACCGTACCCTTAACAGCGGTAACTTGCGCAGAAATGCTCATGGCAACTATCGCAAAGAGCGAAAGAAACAGCATTCTGATTCCTAAACAATTACTTGTTTTCATGTACAGTTTTAATAATTAATGATTATAATTTTGATTTATTCTGATTCATGGCGTTATCTTAGGTACCAACTTTGCAAATTAACATATTTTTTACGGCACCGCGATAATACTATTTTATCCGATAATACGCATAATTTTACTTTTTCACACCAAAACCTACTTCACCATCCATTTATTGAAGAAATCGCTGCGACGTGGATTCCAATCGTCGTACACCACAGTGTGTCCGCATAAAGGATAAATCTTCAATTCTTTCGGAGATGTGATCAGATTATAATCCGACATGTTGGTGTGGGGAGGGCAGGTGGGGTCCTGCAGACCGATACCCATCAAAACGGGGCACGTGATGCGGCGCGCGAAGTTCTTGATGTCGAAATAAGTCAAGTTGCTATACATCTGCTCCTCGCTCATTCCCAATTGACGGGCCTCCTCTTTCACGGGATAGGCTGGCCAATCAACGATGCGGAAATAGTCGCGGTAGTCGCTGAGGAACGGTATGTAGGGGGCGATGGCGCGCAATCTGTGGTCCAACGCCGCAGCCACCAAAGTGTAGGCTCCACCCTGGCTGCCACCCTCAGCGAAGATGTTGCGGGTGTCAGCTTTATCCAATTGGGATACAAAGTCCAACGCCCTCACGCAATCCAAGAACGCACCTTTATAGTAGTACTCCTTCGGTTTGTCAAGATTATAGCGGATCCAATCTCCATATTTATTCTCCGGCTGGCAGAGGAACTGACCGCGGCTGGATACCACGAACTCTATCCAATCGGGACGGTCGTCGGCACCGACGCACCATGGCTGCGCGCCGTAGCCGTTGTAGAATATCTGCACAGGATATTTTCCTTTGGCGGTGGGCATCATCAAGTATCCTTTGATGACCTCTCCGCCCCATGAGCGCATCTCCACCATATATGCTTTACGGCGTTTGCCGCTCTTCTCGGGAATCTCTTTCATGGTGTAGTCGCCCGGCACCGCCGCAAGCTCCGCGAGGGCCTCT
Organism: uncultured Sangeribacter sp.; assembly: GCA_964418705.1. Classification (GTDB taxonomy): domain Bacteria; phylum Bacteroidota; class Bacteroidia; order Bacteroidales; family Muribaculaceae; genus Lepagella. The sequence continues at coordinate 36,838 of CAYQMV010000002.1, read as the reverse complement.
TCCCAGAACGCGTCGAAATCGGCGTGGCTGTCGGGAAGCGACACGACGTTGGTGGGCTCATAGCCGATGTTGAACTGCTTCACCACTCTCCCCTCATCCTCCACAAAGCATGTGTAGAATCCGGGGATGGAGATGGGGAGTTTAACCTTGATCGTATCGGTGGCTCCCGCCTCCAATTTAATACGCTGGGAAATGCTCAATAAATCGGTGGACTTATCCCTGTCGGTAGTGACGCGGAATGTGACCTCCGATGTATTGACATTCCCTAACGTATCGTTCACGATTAGATTCACGCACGGTACGGAAGGCGCATTCCACCACAAATCATGGCATGGCGGAACATCCACCTTCAAATCTCGGGCACCCATTGTTCCGACCAAGGCGGACAGGCAACCCATCATTAACATTCGTTTCTTCATTCTATCAATCCTTTTTATATTCCTTAAGCAATCTTTTTCTACCTTAAAATTTTTACCACAGTATTCTTTTTTACAATAATATTCCTTTTGTCTCCGGATTATGGTGTCTCAGGACTTTAGCATCTCCGGACAATCCTCGTCAAATCACTATATCTTTATGTGGATATTCCCTTTTTTCAACGATATTTCTATTTTTCCCAACGAGTCTATCTATTTTCCCTTGATTTTCTTGGTCATTTTGGAAATGATTTCGAGCGTGGATTTATCGGACGCGAAGACGGAGTTCAAGCCCTGCTGCTCCTGCGCCGGATCCCCGGTGTAATCATCCCAACAATGCCAACGTTCATGAGCGGGATCGGCGTAGCCGCCCCATCCCCAGAAGTTGCAACCCTCGATCATGCCGCTGCCGGCGATGAGGGAGAACACGTATTCATAGAATTTATCCCTCCCCTCGGTGGGTGTACCCTTCGCGAAGAGGAAGCCGTCTCGCGGATAACCGAACTCCTCAAGCACCAACGGTTTCTTCTTATCCTTCATCAGTTCATAGTGCGGACGGATATAATCAAGGGTGTTCTTGCAAGCGGTCTCCACACCGCTGACCACGGTACCCTCGTCGATCCACGACCAATTGTAGGGCCAGAGGTGGATTATGGCGTAGTCGATCTCCGGAATGGAGTGGATTTTAGCCCATAGGTCATAATCCTCCTCGCATCCATGCATGCCTTCGCTGCCGGTGGCTACGAGATGGTTGCCGTCAATACCCTTGATAAGCTTGGCGGTGGCTTCAATCCATTTGGCGAACGCGTCTTTAGTGACGCTGTCGGACGCGAAAGCGCGGGGCTCGTTGGCGATCTCCCACGCCATAAGCGCCGGCGACTCCGAATAAGGTTTCTTGGTGTATCTGTTCACACGGCTGACGATGTACTTCACATGGTTTGCGGCGAGATTCTTTGCGGAATCGTTGGTGACGAACTGCGACACATGGGTTGTGTACTTGTCATATCCGTCGGTGGAGGGATTAGGTGTGGTGCCGGCACCAGCCCAATCAAGATAAGCCCCGTAGCCTCCGCTCCATTCCCACGCATTGTTGAGATAAAGTACCGCTTTCATGTCGCGCTTCTCCAATTCAGCCATGAGATAATCCAATCCATCGAGGATGGTGTCGTTGTACACGCCCGGGGATGTCTGAAGCACGGGCATGATATGCGAAGGCACATTCTCGCCGCCGTCGCCGCCGACAAGCACACGAAGGTTGTCGATGCCCAATTCCTGAAGCAGGTCAAGCTCTTTGGCGAGACGCGCGCGGTCGCCACCGCGCCCCTCGCTGGCGAGGATGGCGCCATACCAGAAGTTGGTGCCCACATATTTATATACTGAGTCGCCGATATAGAATTTACCATCCTTGACGGTGACGAAGTTCTCTTTCGCGGCGGAGTCATTGGAGTTCTTCACGCCACAGCTTGTGATGCTTGCGAGTGTCACTAACGCTGTAAGTATTAAGGGATATATCTTTTTCATGGAACCTTATTCTTAATTCACGTAACGTTTCTTAATTTTCCGTTTTCCTTATTTATCCGTGCGGAAAGGAATCAAAGGGAGCCCCATGAGATTGTGAACCTTTCCAATAGCGAAATTCTTAAAGTCGTATCTCACCGCGACGATTTTCTCCACCTCGGAGGAGGAGACCTCTATGTCGCGGGTATCGTAAATCTCGGTGGCGTCGGCGGGATGGAAAACCATATCCTCTCCAGCCACTTCAAAGCCCTCAAGCACATCATTGGGGGTGAAGCCGTTGTCGGCGTTAATGAAATGCAGCGTGGCTTTGTTTCCATCCACCTCCATGGATTTATAAGCGGGATATTCGCACGGTATTCCGGCGATATCATAAGTCTTCGCCGCCGCCATGAACGCCAAACGCTCACCTATCTCCTGCTTGCGTGAAGCGTGGATATCCTCCAATTCGTAAGGATAAAGGAGGTCGGAAGTGGAGACGATGCCGCAATTGGGGGTGATGGCTGCCGCTTCATGCTGCGCCTCGCGCAACAACGCCGCGTCTATTGCCTCGGGGTTGCCGTAGTTCCATCCGGGAATCTCCACTTGATAGATGGGAAGCTCGCCCATACCCCACTCCTTGCGCCAGAGTTCCACCATATCGGCGAAGTGCTGCGGATAAGTGTCGTGGCGGCCAACATTCGACTCTCCCTGGTTCCAAAGGAAACCCTTCACGGTGTAGCCGATAAGGGGATGAAGCATGGCGTTGTACATCACGTTGATTCTCTCCCATTCCTGGATGGAATCATCCGCCTGTTCCTTCTCCACACTCCACTCGGGATAAGTGTCGAGCAACTCCTTGGACTCCCATCCCTCCACCTTGCTGCCGCCGTAGGCGCAACTGATGATGCCCACCGGCACATTCAAGATATCCGTCAGCGAACGGGCGAAGAAATAACCCACGGCGGTGAACTCACCGGCGTTGGCGGGAGAGCTGACCTTCCATGAACCCTCCACACGATCCTGCGGAGTGTAGGAGGCGCGCTTGGGCACCGTAGCCACGCGGATGCCGGGATATTTGCCGGAATAAGCTATGGCTTGCGCCGCATCCTCCACCGGCTGTGTCCAGAAGCCGCGCAACGGCATCTCCATATTCGATTGTCCGGAACAGAACCACACCTCCCCTATCAACACATTGTTGATGGTGACTGTGGAGCCGTCGCCGTTCACCGTGATGCTCTGCGGCTGGAACGACGCTTCAGTGGTGGGGACACAGATTTCCCATCGTCCATCCTTGTCGACTTTGGTTTTAATCACAGTCTTACCGGTCCACGAAGTGGTCACAGCTACCTCCTTGCCCGGAGCCGCCCATCCCCACAACTTAGCGTCGCTTCGCTGTTGGAGAACCATATTGTCGCCGATAATCTCCGGCAATGTCAATTCCGCCGATGCGATAAACGGCAGCAACGCCATCGCCGACGATATAAATATCTTTTTCATTATTTTCTATCCTTATTTTATTCTACGATTCTTATCGTTTCTTTATTCCACGATTCTTATCGTTATAATCCTTATTTTATTCCACGATTCTTATCGTATTCCACCTCCCTTATTTTAGCACCAAGGGGGGGGGTGCTAATAAATCCAAGCTGTCTATCTTCCCTTATTTAAATAGTATTTCACGAGAAGCGCCCATGGCTTGAGATTATCCTCGGTCCACGATTCGGCGTTGGAGAATGTGTCGGGACGGAGCATCGAGCATGTTTCTTTCTTGTCGGAGAGCGACCAAGCGATCCAGCTGATGTTATTCTCGTCGGCGATACGTTGCCACTCCTCCCAAGAATCCATATCAAGCACTCCGTCGCCGGTGTGGGTCATCGCGGCGCACTCGCTCATAAACACCGGCAATCCTTTGGAGATAGCATAGAGGGCTTTCTGTCGGAAATAGTCGGTGTGGGTGGCGGCGTAATAATGCACCGAATACATTATATTGTTGTAGCCCACCAACGGATCATCGGCGGCGAGGTCAATATCCTGATCCCAACGGGGGGTGGGTACTATGATGATGGAATTAGGGGCATATTTGCGAATCACGGGAATAATCTCCGTCGCATAATCCTTAATCTCCTTCCATTCCACCTCACGGGGCTCGTTCCATATTTCAAAAAGGATATTGGGGAGTTTGCCATATTTCTCCGCGGTGTGGGCGAAAAACTCTTTCGCCAATGCTAGATTGTTGGCATGGCTATGAAAATCCACAAGCAGATATATATCGTTCTCCACGGCACCCTTCACCACATTGTCCAAAAGGGCATAGCCCAATTCCGGACGCTGTTCGAAAGAGAGATCTCCGAGGTCAAGTCCTATGGCGCATCTCACGATATCGGTGTTCCAATCCTTCGACAGGCGGTCCACCACGGATTGATTATAGAACTTGGGCCACAAGCAATGCCATCCCAGACTCACACCGCGCAATTGCAGCGCCACCCCTTCGGCATTGACAAGATTCGCCCCATCGACTCTTAATTCTCCATTTTCCGACACCACCCCCGCGACAGCGTCGTAGGAGAGGGGACTGAGGGATAAAAGAACCGCAACTAAGAGTTGCTTAAACCTGATTTTCATGACTTTATTCTGTTAATTGAGAAAAGTATAATGCAAAGCTATAAAGTATTATATTACAAGCAAAGGGATTGCAACAATAGTATCACAATCAGGTAAATTTGTATTATATTAGCATAAGCAGTTGACGCATCGTTCAAATGAGGATCCCATAATCTGCAATCCATCAGAATGATACCGCCGGCGATGCGACAACGGAGACAATGTCTTGACGCTATTAAATGATAAGCTTCGTTTTAAGGTAATTCTCGCGGAACTCTTTCGGGCAGCATCCTTTGCGTTTCTTGAAAATACGGTTGAAGTTAGAGATATTGTTGAAACCACATTCATAGCATATCTCCGCCATGGTCATGGTGGTGTTGACAAGCATCCGCGCCGCATGGCCCATGCGTATGTCGATTATATAGTCGGAGAGGGTGCGTCCGGTGCGCAATTTGAAGAAACGGCTGAACGCCGTGGGGGTCATTCCCACCATATCGGCGAGATCCTTGAGATAGATTTGCTTATTGTAGTTGCGCGCTATCTCCTCCTCCACTTTCTTCACCCGGCGCGAATCCGTGGGACTCTTCACATCGGCGAACGAAGAGGTGGAGAGAGTGTGGTAATTCGACATGGAAAGGATGTAGAGTATCTCAAGAAGTTTCAGCAAGCGTAGGAATCCCGGCTGCGATTTGGTGAGTTCGTCAAGTTTGTTGTAGATCGACATAATCACCGGGAGGTCGAACGAGAGTCCCGTGCGCGCATGTTCAAACATATTGCGGATGCTCTCCAGCTGGTTCTTCATCATCATCTCCGGAGAGATGAGGCTGTCTGAGAATTGGATCGTCACTTCATGGATATTGCTGCTTTTGCATCGGTATTGATCCCAACAATGGGGAAGGTTTCCACCTATGAGCACAAGGTCATACTCGCCCAACTCCACCATGGAGTCACCCACGATGCGGCGCGCCCCGGCGCAATGAGCCACAAAATTCAATTCAAAATCTTCATGACGGTGCAAAGGGTAGTCGAACGACATTTTGTCGCGTGATATAAGGTAAAAGCAGTCCGCCGGCGACAACGGCGTGATTTCGGTTATTATTTGAGGCATAAAAGAGAAAGTGTGCGGGCGCGGCGGCTGACCTCCGCGCCCACACATAATATGAATTTAAAGAGTCACCCTCAATGCCCGGGCAGACACTTTTAATGAATAGTTTTTAACACATGCCGGAATCAGAGCGGTCTCACCCTGACGCAACAGAGTGACCTCACCGTCAATTCCGATCTCCACCTCACCTTTTATCGCCATAAGCACCACAAAAGATTCTCCGGCGGAAGCGTATTCCAACGCGCTGCCATCACCCTCAAGGAAATCCACCGTGAAATAGTCGGATTTCACCGCACCGGGAGTGGTGGCGGCGAAACTCTTGGCGGTAGGCTCCACTGTGTGGGGGAAAGCATAGTTGATGGCATCCTTCGCCTCCTCAGTATGCAACTGACGGGGATTACCCTCGGCATCGCGGCGGTCGTAGTCATACACGCGGTAGGTGATATCGCTGGACTGCTGTATCTCAGCGATAAGGTTGCCGGCGCCGATGGCGTGGATTGTGCCGGCGGGGATGAAATAGAACTGCCCCGGCGCGGACTTATACGCGCCCACCACATCCATGATGCTGTTGTCGGCGATTCTCTCCACATACCCCTCGGGGGTCAACGCCGCCGAGAGTCCGCAATAGATGTTGGCATCCTTTTCGCAGTCAACCACATACCACATCTCCGTTTTCCCGGCGCAGTTGTGGCGTTCCTTGGCGAGTTTGTCATCGGGATGCACCTGCACAGAAAGGTCGCTGCGCGCATCGATAAGCTTGATAAGCAACGGAAACACCTTGCCATATTTCTCCACGGTCTTGGTGCCGAGCAATTCAGCCCCGTAAGCCTCCGCAAGGTCGGTGATGCTCTTTCCGGCAAACACTCCCTCGGAAACCACCGACTCATGTCCGGGGACCGCGGAAAGCTCCCAGCTCTCCCCGATGCAATCGGAATCTATCGCCACGCCTTTGTACTTACCAATTTTCTCACCACCCCAAATCACAGGCTTGAAATAGGGTTGGAATTTCAACGGTTTATTCACCGCTAAAGATGTGTCAATCTTCATAATATAATACTAAATCAAAATTAATCAAATCACTGTCAAACGAAGCACACGGCTTGCGTAGTCGTTGCGTGTGTTGTAGTCCACATCGTGGTCCAAGGGCATCTCCAAACCTACGGTCATAAGGAATTTGCCGGAGAATACTTTACCCTCGCATGGGAGGGGACTGTTGTCGATGCGGTTAAGTTCCTCCACTCGGTACTCTTTGTCGGGGTCGAGACCATCCATAGTCACGCGCGGCAACTGCTGGTTGACAAACGACTCGGTTTTCCACCAGTAGAACACCGCCTGCGACTTATCCTCCGCCACATACATCAACGACGCGGCTCCGAGATTGTCGTAGGGGGAGAGAAGACGGTAGATGTCGCCGAATTGGACCACCGGACGTATCTCCTTATATTGCGCGATGGCGCGGCGGCAAAGATTTTTCTCCGCCTCCGTCATATTCTTAGGCTGGATCTCCATTCCCAATCTTCCGCTCATAGCCACATCAATACGATATTTCAAAGGGATGGTGCGGAAGGTCTGATGGTTGGGGGCTGCGCTGATATGCGACGCCATGGTGATCGCGGGGAAGAAGTGGCTGGTGCCCCATTGCATATACACGCGCTGGAGAGCGTCGGTGTTGTCGCTCACCCAAAACTCATCAAACCAAGGAAGGACGCCATAGTTAGCCCTGCCGCCACCGCTGGCGCACGCCTGGATGGTGAGGTCGGGATATTTGGCGCGTATTCTGTCGCACACGGCGGCGAAACCGCGGTGATACTCTATCATAAGGTGTGATTGCTTATCGGCGGTGAGATACTGCGACCCATGGTTCATGATAGGTGCGTTGGCGTCCCATTTTATATAGTCAAGTTCAGGATACTTGGTCATCAATGTGTCAACGATATTGAACACCAAATCCTGCACTTTCGGATTGGAGAGGTCAAGCACCAACTGCGTGCCGCCGCGTCCTTGAACAGCCTCACGGTTGCTTGGCTTGATAATATACTCCGGATGCTTGTCGTAAAGCTCACTGACGGAGTTGGTCATCTCCGGCTCAATCCATATTCCGAATTTTATATTGTTCTTCTTGGCGGTGTCGATAAGTCCTTGGATTCCCGAAGGGAGTTTGCGTCTGTCGACCACCCAATCACCCAACGAGGATGTGTCTTTGTTGCGCGGATACTTATCGCCGAACCATCCGTCGTCCATCACGAAGAGTTCGCCGCCCATGGAGGAGATATCGCTCATCATCTGCGCCATACCCTCCTCATTGATGTCGAAGTAAACCCCCTCCCAGCTGTTGAGGAGGATTTTGCGCTCCACGTTGCCATGGGCGATTTTATGGTTGCGGCCCCAGCGGTGGAAAGCGCGGCTCACGCCACCCTTACCCTCATCGGAGTATGCGAACGCCACGGCGGGAGTGACGAATGTCTCACCGCGCTGCAACGTATAAGTCGAATTGTCGGGATTGATGCCGGCATAGAAATGATGATAGTTGGAATCATCGGTGTCGATACGCAAACGGTAATTTCCGCTATAGCACAACGCCGCGCCGATCACTCTGCCGGTACGCTCCTGCGGAACCCCGTCGAGGGAGAACATCACCTCGGAATGGGCGGTGTGGGAGTTGCGCACGCCATCTTTGTTCTTTATCACCTTCATGCCGTGGGCGAGCGGCGCCTCCTCAAGACGCTCCTCATTAGCCCACGAACCATAGAACGAGGAGAGATAGACATCCCCGTAGCGCAACGGCATATACGCCGAATCAAAGGAGGTGAGGCTCACACTCTTCTTCTCATTGTTGGTCACCTCAACCCATGTCTCTATAATATCCGAATCGGAATATGTCTGATATTTCACCACAACCACGAAAGGATAATACTTATCCTTCATGACCACGGAGGTCAAATTAGTACCTTTTTCGGCATCATATTCCTTTTTTATATCCTGCACCTGCAAGTCGAGGGTCATATTCCCATCGGCGTGAACCACACTCATGGCGGTCTCCCTCGCCGCTACCATGCCATACACGGGATAGGCATCCACATCCGCGATTCCGGAGCTCTTAAGATTCTGAATGTCTGAATCCTTCAGATTTGCCCCATAATACACGAATTTCAGCGGAGACCCAACATTCGCATCCAAAACAAGCGATGAATTTGCTGTCGAAACATTTATCAATTCAGCCCTCACCGGAGCTATGCCGGAGAGCATTGAAAAAACAACAACACCTTTTACTACATTTCTGATCATGATTTCCGTTTTAAGAAAAAGTTAATTGATGCGCAAAGTTAATACTTTTTTAGCAACAGCGCTCTATTCCTCAACTCTTTTCTATTCTTCCACGTCTTACTATTCCTCAACTCTTTTAATCACATCGAGGACACGGTTGGCGGATCCGATGGAATATCCCTGGCTGAACGACACTATTCTATTGAATGTGTCCGCCACGATAAGCAGAGGAAACTCGCTCCCTTCCGCGCCCATGGATTCAAGTATCTCCGACGCAATTTCCCCGGTGGTGTCAACACCGAAACGTATATTCGACGGAAGATTCGGGAAACGTGAGGCATCAAACCTCGCCGCCACGCTATGGTCGGCGAAAAGAAGAATCACCGGCTTACCATACGCCTCAAATTCATCCTTCATCGCTGAAATCTCATTGAGCAGATGCTCCGACGGCTCATGGTTGGAATTGATGACCCCAAGGATATAATATCCGCGCCCGGTGGTGGAGAGCACAGATTTATCCGTGTCGGTGGTGAGGTCGTAGTATATGTTCTCGGCATTGAAATTGCCAATCACGCTGATTTCCGAATCATCGGCGCGTATCTCCAACGGAACCCGCGTGGTCTCTCCGGAGAATACGTTGAAATTATATATTCTGCCGAGCACCTCCCCCGACGCGAGACGCTGACCGCTGACAAGCATATAGTCGCCGGTGTCGAGCGGCACGCGGGTGGCGAAAGTGTTGCTGTAGGTGGCATCCTCGGGATACTCCATCAGCTGCTTCTCGCCATTCTCAATCCTTGTGATAGCGAAATGGGCATAATAGACGGGGGCCGTCATATACTTATGGGGTGTGAAATTAAGCATCACAGCCCCCTTATGCTCCGTGGATATCATGTCTGATTTATCAAAATCCACCTTCACCCACGCCGCGGAAGCCTCTTCATAATAAAGCACCGCTCCATCCACGGGATCCAACTGCGCTTTAATATCCAACGCGCGTGCGAGCTTGACAAAGAATATGTCGCGCGACTTGGCGTCGGCGATCCTCAATTCATATACCGATTCGGGATTCATGCGTATCCCCTGCAAATTATAGGTGTCGTCGCATTTGATGTTTCCAGCCACCCATGCCACCATCTTCGAGGGATCGGAATGCCACTCACTCCGCTTATCCGCGGGGATATTCTTTGTGAAATAATCCTTGAACGTGGTGAGATTCTCATACTCCACACGTGGATTCATCACATAATCCACCTCATCCTTCGACGCCGCAGTGCCCACAGTCATGGCATCCGCGAGCACTTCGCCTCGTATGTCGCGCAAATCCTTGTCGGTGAGCGAGGAGAGCAACGCCAGCCCCTTCACCTTGTCATCGGCGGCGGTGAGGAAGTTCACCAACGTGGCATGGTTGCCGCGGGATCCGGTGAGCACACGCACCATCTCCTTGTCATCAAGGTTCCATCGCGCCGCCAACGCCTTGGCGGCATCCGCGGTGATGAATGTGGCCTCGTATGCTTTGCGTATGGAATCCTCACGCTCTTTGCGGAGGTTGTTCCTCTCCGCCATGTCGGGTGTCACCTTCGGTATCAAGCCGCCACCCTTGGGTGGGATGATGTCTATATCCTCCACTCCGCGGTAAGACGCGCTCTTGTCAAGACGCACCTCCACAACGCCGGATTTCCCGGCGGTGGCTTTAGCCCATCCATACTTTCCATCCTTGCTTGCCCACACGAGCATATCTCCGAGTCCGGTGGTGAGGGTGGCGACACCTTTGGAATCGCTGCGCTTTTGCGCTATGGTGTAAAATTCAGCATAATTATAAAGGGTAAACTCCACGTTGGCATCCTTAACCTTTTTCCCTTTGCTATCCACCACTTTCACTTTCACCGTCGACACCGGCGCATAGTTTTTGGTGACATTGATTGTGGTGTACGCCGCATTACGGGTGATGACCTCTTCCGGACCATCGTAGTTGCCGAACACTTTTGTGTTCATCATCATGCCGCGCGACGCCGGAGCGTTGAACCATCCGAGATTAAGGACAGCCTCCGGCTCACACGCGCCGAGGAAATACCATTTGCCGTTGGCCCAAGCCTCCACCCACGCATGATTATCGTCGGTGTGCGCCCATCGCGGAGTGTAGACCTGGCGCGCCGGAATACCCACGGCACGCAACGCCGCCACAGTGAACGTGGATTCCTCTCCGCAACGTCCTATGGCACTCTTCACCGTCGCCAACGGCGATGAAGTGCGTGCGTCGGAGGGCTGGTAGGTCACCTTTTCGTGGCACCAATGGTTCACTTCCAGAATGGCCTCCTCCATAGTGAGATTTCTGACCCTCTCCCTCAACTCTCCGTAGAAAGCCTCGCGGCTCGCATCGAGGAACTCATTGTTGACCCTTATCGGCAACACGAAATGGCGAAGCTCCCGGTCGGGGATTATCTTTCCCCACGGCATCTCCTCCAAAGCGCGCAATGTGCTTCTCACATTGCCGAGATAAAAGTCCGGACTATAGTCCACAATGTCGGGCAACTGCATATAGGCGTAAAGAAAGCGCATACAAGCCCTTTCATCATCGCTCATAGTCATGTTTTCCACCTGATTTATGCGGGCGTCCATACATTCCACACCCTTGCGGGCATTGAAATCAGCCACCACATCTTTCGGGGCTATGCTACGCGCCATGCAGAATCCGGAGGATAGAAGCACACCCAGTGCCGCTCCGGCGTATGAAATCTCATTCAGTGTCATTTCTCTGTTGTAGTTATTGTAGGGATATTTGATCCAATATCTGTCGGATGGTTATATTAGGTCAAATATCTATTTTACTTATTGAATTTACTATCATGCGCACGATCTTCGAGGATGTGGTCTTGCGCATGTATTCGTCGTCGCCGGGATTACCCATAGCCACGCCGTCGATGCGGAAACGCATATCGCTCGCCACGGATTTACGCGCCGACGCGTGAATCTCCCACACCCCGGTGGCGCGGATGATCTCCGCGGCGTTCTCCGGACTCACTCCCCCTCCGGGCATCACGCTGATACGTCCCTCGCTACGCTGGCGGAGGTCGGCGATGAGGGAGCGTCCCTCCCATGCCGAGGCAGCCTGTCCGGAAGTGAGCAGCCGGTGGCACCCGAGACGGATTATCTCCTCAAAGGCACACGCCGGCTTACGGCACATGTCGAAAGCCCTATGGAATGTGACCTCCAGGTTCCCGGCGGCATCCACCATCCGGCGGCACGCTTCGAAATCCACGCTTCCGTCGGAACGCAAAGCCCCGATCACCACGCCGTGAACTCCCGCCGCCGCACATTGGCGGATATCCTCACACATCAACGCCACTTCATCCTCCGTATAAAGGAAATCGCCGCCGCGGGGGCGTATCAATACGTTTATATCGATACCTCCCACCGCCACGGCAGCTTTTATCATTCCTAATGATGGAGTGATGCCCCCCTCTCCGAGGGCACTGCATAACTCCACACGCACCGCACCACCCTTTTTGGCGGCGACGACGCTCTCTATATCTCCGGCACATACCTCTAAGACAGGCGTGCCCTCTTTGGTTTTATTCATGGTAATTCAAAATTTATTATTTAAGGCGCAGTTCCACCACATAGTCCGGAACCTTGGGGATAGCCCCCACGTTCAGCACCACTCCCTCGGCGGTCTGCTTGAATGATACTTTCCTGCCGTCGTCGAAACTGAACGCCTGCTTCACGCTTCCTTTCAACGGCACGTAAACCTCTTTGTCGCCGAGAGAAAGGATATGCACAAACACGCGGTCACCCTTGCGCGTCACCGTGCCCCAGTCATGACTCGGCATATTGCAACCCTCGGTGCCGTAGATGGTCTCCCCATATTTATCCAACCATGCGCCCACACCTTTTAGTCGTTCGAGGGCGGTGGCGGGGAGGGATCCGTCGGGTTGCGGACCGATATTGAGAAGAAGGTTGGCGCCCATTCCCGCCGTGCGCACGAGATAAGAGATTATCTCATCCACGGTCTTGTAGTCCTGATCCTTGATCTTATACCCCCACATGCCGTTCATGGTGTTGCAGGTCTCCAAAGGAAGATGGCTGATATCCTGCTCCGAATATCCGGCGGTGTTCTCCCCCGGCACGTCGCGTTCAAAAATTTGGATATCCTCACCATCGAATGGGTTCTGATGATGGTTGTTGCCGACCAAGCACCCCGGCTGCAAGCTATGGATCATGGCATACTGCTCCTCCAAACGCCAATCAAAGGGAGTGGTATCCTCATCATGGTCCCACCATCCGTCGAACCATACGGCGCGTATGGGGCCGTACTCGGTCAGCAGCTCGCGCAACTGCGCGTTCATGAAGTTGTAGTAGTGGTTCCAATCTGCTTTGGAAGCGTCGCGCCCGGTGTCGTGTCCGGTGCGTCCCTGCGGATAATCCTCACGCGTCCAATCAAGATGCGAATAGTATAGGTGCAATTTGATGCCGTAGCGCTGACACGCGTCGGAGAGTTCCTTGAGTATGTCGCGGTGGAATGGTGTGGCATCGACTATGTTGTAGGGCGATTGCTTGGTATGGAACATGGAGAAGCCGTCGTGGTGGCGCGTGGTGATGCATATATACTTGGCACCACCCTCTTTTATGGCTTTCACCCATGCGTCGGCATCGAAATTGGCGGGATAAAAGCCCGACGCCGCCTTGGCGTACTCCTCGGCGGTGGGCCCGTAATTAAGATACCACTCCCCTTGGGCGAACATACTATAGATGCCCCAATGGATGAAGATGCCGAAGCGATCCTCCGAAAACTCTTTCTGTGAAGCCCTCACCTCCTGCGACGGAGTGTACGCCCCCATGGCGACATTCCCTCCGGAGATTGCCACGAGGAGCGCCGCACACATATTTTTTAAGAAACTACGGTTCATCAATATCAGATTTTTTCATTATTCAATGTGAGACCTTACCATGCCACGGCGGCGGCTCCGAGAATCGCGGCGTCCGCCTCACGTAATCCCGACGGTATGATTTTCACTTTATCTTTGAAGATACTCAACGAATGGCGTTTGAAGGAGTCGCGCACAGGTTTGAAGAGCAGTTCTCCGGCCTTGGCGAGACCGCCGAAAAGCACGATTGCCTCCGGAGCGGTGAAGAGCGCATAGTTGGCGCACGCCTCGCCGAGAACCTCCCCTGTATAGTCAAACACCTCTTTCGCCACTTTGTCGCCGCGCACCGCCGCTTTATAAACGTCCAGCGCGGTGATATTCTCCACATCCACTTCACGCAGCAACGACGGCTCGGTGCCCTCGGCGAGCATACGGCACGCGGTGCGCACCAATCCGGTGGCGGAGCAATAAGTCTCCAAGCAGCCGTATCTGCCACAGCCGCACTTGCGTCCGTTCTCCTGACGCACCACCACATGGCCAAGCTCGCCAGCCATGGAACCCACGCCCAACACCAAACGGTCATCGACGACAACGCCGCCGCCGATACCGGTGCCGAGGGTAAGCATTATAAAATCTTTGATACCGCGCGCGGCGCCATACATCATCTCGCCGATGGTGGCGGCGTTGGCGTCGTTGGCGATTTTCACCGGAAGATCAAACTCCTTGCTCATCATCGCCGCCAACGGTGTGGGCGACGGCCATGGTAGGTTTACGGCGTTCTCTATCTCTCCGGTCTTGGAGTTCGCGGCGGGAGCGCCAACGCCGATGCCGATGATCGGGTCAGTGATATGATTGTTGGCTATGACCTGCTCCACCTCCAAATGCAACGAGGAGATATATTCATCAAGATTCGGATGTAAGTTAGTCGCGATGCCTCCGTTGGCGAGTATATTGCCACGTCGGTCCACAAAGCCAAAAGTCGTGGTGGTGCCTCCTATGTCTATGCCCACCACTATTGGTTGCTTTTCTCTTGCCATTTCAATTACAATAGAGAGTATTCATTATAAACAATAGATTCCACAAAGGTAATAAAAAAAAATAAACGAGGTGGTAAAAAAAATAAATTAGGATAATTTTAAAAAAACTCAACCGGCTGTTAACTACCTCGAAAAGCTTAATTACTACTATTAGTATCTACTAATTTTAGACATTTAGTCAAAAATTTTTCGCTACTAATGATAGTAAATACTCCGATTAGTATTAACTTTGCACTATCATTTTATTAATATCAACATCATGAATACCGAAATAATAGCTATCCTAAACCACAAAGGGGGCGTGGGCAAAAGCACCACCACCATTAACCTCGCGGCAGCCCTTCAAATGCAAGGAAAGAGAGTGATGGTGATCGACCTCGACGGCCAAGCAAACCTTACTGAATCCATGGGGGTGTCGATTGAAGAACCTCAAACAATCTACGGCGCAATGAAGGGTGAATACCCCCTCCCCATGCATGAGTGCGAAAATGGCATCACTCTCGTGCCCTCATGTCTCGACCTCTCCGCCGCCGAATCGGAACTAATCAACGAACCGGGGCGCGAAATGATTCTCCGCGGACTAATCTCCCGCGCCACCCAAGAACGCGACTTCGACTATATCCTAATCGACTGTCCCCCGTCGTTAGGACTGCTCACCCTCAACGCGCTCACAGCGTCGAGCTACCTCATTATCCCGGTGCAAGCGCAATTCCTCGCAATGAGGGGTATGGCGAAGCTCATGAACATCATTCAAATCGTGCAGGAACGCCTGAACAGCAACCTGAAAATAGGCGGTATCGTCATCACTCAATTCGACAAACGAAAAACGCTCAACAAGAGTGTCAGCGACCTCATCAAAGAGTCTTTCTGCGACAAGGTGTTTAAGACTATGATACGCGACAATGTGGCTCTCGCCGAAGCGCCCATACATGGTCAAAATATTTTCGAATACAATAAACGCTCCTATGGCGCCCAAGATTATCTTGAGCTCGCCAAAGAAGTGATTGATCTGAAATAAGGTACAAAAACGAAACAACTATGGGAAAAGCAAATTCTCTTAAAGACAGCATGAAGGGGGGGTTAAACGGACTCCTCTCCCCCACTTCCATACCTCATGAAGAGCCCCGCAAGCCGGCGGCTCACCACGACACGGCATCCGCCGCCGCACCGCGCCACAACGCACAGGAAGCGGCTGCTGAGGCCCCGAAAAAGGAGTCTGCCGTACACTGCAACTTTGTCATAAATAAAAGCATCCACACCCGCATGAAATACCTCGCAATAGAGAAAAACATGTCGCTCCGCGACATCGTAAACGAGGCCATGTCAGAGTATCTCGAAAGAAACGGAAAGTAATGTAGTGAGTAGCTAGCCGGGGTGGAGCTCCTTATAAAGCAGTTGGTAGAAGCATTGTATAGATGTGATATAGCGTGAATTAATGGGAGGAGTATAAAAAAATTTCATTATCTTTGCTCTCACTAAAAAGTCAACCGCTATGATGGAAGAACCTCGCTACCCGATAGGTATCCAAGATTTTGAGGAGATTCGTTCTCTCAACGCGCTATATGTGGACAAGACGGCTCTTATCCACCGTCTTACACATAGTTGTAAATATGTTTTCCTCAGCCGTCCGCGACGATTCGGCAAATCGCTGCTGACAAGCACGCTCCACTACTATTTCGAGGGGCGCAGTGACCTGTTCTCCGGATTGGCGATGGAAGAACTTGAAAAGGAGTGGATCAAGTATCCCGTGCTGCATTTCGACCTCAGCACCGTCAAGGGGAAACCTAAAAACGAGATGATCGAGAGCATCGCCTTGCAGCTAAGTGAATACGAGGAGAGATACAACGTTAATAAAACAGCATCCGCATTAGGGGACAGGCTCAATACGTTAATCCGCAAAACCTATGAAGCCACAAATCAAAAAGCGGTACTACTAATTGACGAATACGACGCACCCATCCTTGATGTGCTGCACGATGATGGGAAACGTGTGGATATCCGCATGATTCTTAGCGAGTTCTACTCTCCGCTGAAAACTTGCGACAAATATCTGCGCTTCGTATTCCTCACGGGAATCTCCATGTTCTCACAACTGAGCATCTTCAGCGAACTCAACAATCTGGAAATCATTTCGAGAAGCGATGAATACGCATCCATCTGCGGAATAACGGAACATGAGCTTGTGGAGAACTTCCAATACGGCATCAACAAAATGGCGGAGAAATTGGGACTCTCACACGAGGAGACCATAGCACGGCTGCAAAGTGCCTACGATGGGTACCATTTCAGCGAAGAATCCGAAGGGTTGTTTAACCCGTTCAGTCTGCTCAACGCACTCAAATCCGCCAAAATCGACAGCTACTGGTTCCGCAGCGGAACGCCACGCTTCCTCATTGAAATGCTCAAAAAATACCGGCAAGAGGGAAAATTCGACATTGATATGCTGGATTCCATCAATTCCGTATCCCCGGCAAAATTCGAGTCACCGCTCGAATCGCAGTCCGGACCTTTGTCGCTATTGTATCAAGCCGGATATCTCACCATCAAAGATTACGATCCCGAAGCGAGGGTGTTCTTCTTGGGAATCCCCAACAGCGAGGTGCGCGTGGGATTGTTGCAAAACCTACTCCCAATGTACTCCGGCAACAGCGATTATGATGTGGAGAACACCGTCTCACTCGCGTCGGTGGCTCTGAAAAAGGGTGACTTGGAGAAAGCGATGATGCTGCTAAAATCCATGCTCGCGTCTCTGCCATATATGCGCGGCGACAAAGATATCCTCGCCGACGCCGAAAAGACCGAAGCGTACTACCACCGCATCTTCTTTTTCTTCTTCCGTATGCTTCACAACGAGGTCAACGCCGAGGTGCGCAGCTCAAAGGGTGCCGCCGACATCACAATCCTCTCGCCCAAATACATCTACATCGTTGAGATTAAAATCAACGGCTCCGCCGACGCCGCGCTTCGTCAAATCCAAGAGAAAGGATATGCCGAGCCGTTCCTCGCCGACAAACGCGAACTAGTCAAAGTGGGAGTAAACTTCGACACCCAGGAACGCAACGTCACGGAGTGGAAAAGCGAATAAATTTGAAAAAAATTACTATTTTTGCACTCAACAAAACTATCACTACGCTATGGATAAAAAAATGTGCAACCGAGCCGACAGCATCAGCAAGACAAGGATTACACGACCAATGAGAACCATAATATGGATTTATCTTATGCTTCTTGATTATACATCGGTATATGCACAATTTGATTACAGAAGAATCGTCAGACTCCATTCCTACAACATAGCAAATGATAAAGCATACGCCCTAAGTGGGAAACAAACATACGAATTTCTTAGATGTGACGAACTCACACATCCAAGAATCTCAAAGTATGAAATTAAAAATATCATTTTAGGCGGCGGTCAAAATCTACTCAGCCCGGAAAGACGTTTTGACTCCGTAATCGTAAACAGCCCTGATATATTTGAATGATGAACGTAGTAGACTTATTTAGTGGTTGCGGCGGTCTGAGCTTAGGTTTTGAAATGGCAGGAATGAATATTGTTGCCGCATACGACAATTGGGATGCCGCCATAAAAGTGTATTCGGCTAATTTCAATCATCCTATCAACACTGTTGATTTGTCAGATGTGGAACTTGCATCGTCCGCTATCCGACAATATAAGCCGGATATGATTATAGGAGGGCCTCCATGTCAAGACTTCAGCAGTGCGGGACTACGAAACGAAGATAACGGCAGAGGGAATCTCACTGTTTCATACGCCCAAATAATAGAAAAGATTCGACCGCTATGGTTTGTTATGGAAAACGTATCTACTATCACACGCACCAACAAACTCGCCATAGCCAAAGAGATTTTCAAATCCGCAGGTTATGGACTGACTCAAGTAATATTAAACGCAGCGCTTTGCGGTGTTCCACAAAAAAGAAAACGATTCTTTCTTATTGGCAAATTAGGGGCTGACGACAATTTTCTTGAAAGCCAAATAAAAAGCAATCTCTCAAAAAAAGAGATGACCGTAAAGGAATATTTTGGAGACAAAATTGATTTCAAATATTACTATAGGCATCCGAGAAGCTATGCCAGAAGAGGAATTTTCAGCGTTGAAGAACCAAGTCCTACTATCAGAGGAGTCAACAGACCTATTCCTAAAGGTTATCCTATACATCATAATGACCCGGTGAATAATCTTGATGGAATAAGTCCCCTATCAACAAAAGAGAGGAGCATGATTCAAACATTCCCGGAATCATTTAATTTTATAGGAACCAAAAGCGAAATAGAACAAATGATAGGAAATGCCGTACCTGTAAATTTGGGGAAATACGTCGCATCTTCAATTATAGAGTACATTAAGCAAAACTCCTATTAAACAAGTAATCGGGTAACAGCGAATAGGGAGACTATGTCAAAATGAACTGCACTCCAAAAGTTAACATAAAACTCTTGAAGTGCAGTTCATAAATATTAGCTGCGGCACGGTGTCTTTCCACTACTGAGGGAAAACGCCGACGATATCCATCACATCAAGGACTAACTCATCGAGGGAGTACGCCGCGAAGATGCCGATACCACCATGAATGTTGGAGAAGTAACTGAGAGGCTCGGTCACACCCAAATCTATCATGCCGGCGTGCAAGCCATCGGCATCGGTGTCATTATATATCATGCTCAACATATAGTCGTAGTAGTCTTTCGAGACAGCATAAAGGCGGAACTTACGCGACATGGTCTTATATCGGGTGAGATCCCTGCCATTTCCTCCTTGCATAATCTCCTTTACCACGAGAGTATGCTTCTCACCGTCAATGCCGTAATCGCTAAACGGCAAGCCATCGGGTGAATACGGCTCCCATCCGGGGATATTGGAATTCACCTGACGCGCCAACTGCTGGAACACATATTCGTAAGAGAACACCCTCTCACCCATCTGCAATCCGCGGAAAGGGTTCTCCGCATCATATTGCAGGAAATAATAATTATCCCCACAAGGATCGGTGAAAGTGATATTGTAGGTGAATATATAATCATTGTCAGTATACACCGACAACGGACCCTGCCGCGACACCGACACATTCTCGATTTTCACCTTCGAGGGGACAATATCCTTGCAATTCACCAACGAATCACCATACTGCACCGTGAGAGCCACCTCATCACCCTCCATAGGCTTCACATTGCTGCCATACATCCGCGTAGCGGCATTATAGTCCATCACGCTCCTATCCTCGCCGTTGACCGACAGATGAATCGCCAAATCCTTCACGTAGGAGCGTTCATTGTGTTCGTCGGAGAAGAAATAAGTCTTGGTGGCGACCACGGAAACAGTGGAGTCCGGATTAATGATAGAATTTATGGTCAAAAGGTCACGTCCCTCCTGATCCCTATACTTATCCAAATCAAGTTCCTGATAGCATCCGGAAAGAAGCAAGGGCGCGGCGAGCAATGATATATGATAAAAAAATCTTTTCTTCATGTTGTCACTTTCTAATATCACATGTTGTCTCTATATTCATGTTGTCACTTTCTAACATTCTCATGTACACATCAAAATAAATATACATCAAAATTCATAAGTGTATGACACCGAAGGCACCACAGGGATAAGGCTGAATTTTTGGAATGTCCTGTTCTTCTGCGTGGAGTCCACATAATCATCCTTATGTAGCGTCATGGTGTTCATCCGGCAATATGCGTTGTAAAGACTGAAGTTCCATATCGAACGCTTTCCGTTTTTCAACTTCTTAAACAGGCTCATGCCTATGTCGAGACGATGGTACGCCGGCATACGTATATTGTTTCTGCCGGAATAGTAGCCTATTCCCGATGCCTGTTGCCAATCGAAACCGGAGTCACCGATGCCGGTGGTAGGCGCGTCGGGGAAGAGATTACCTATCTCATCGTAGTTGTAGAGCGACAGAGTGATTCTGTTGCCGGTCATATAGAGCCATCCGGCGTTGAACTCAATCTTATCATTGAGGGAATAAGTGAGATTGATATTTATCTTATGGCGGTTGTCGAACTTCGCCGGGAACTTAACGCCGCCGTTAAGCTCGTCGAACTTGCGCCAGTTCCACATCAGACCATATCCCACACTACCTCTGAGTTTGCCCACCTCACGCTTCACGTTGAGATCCACACCATAAGCCCAACCCTTGCCCGACGTGGTCTTCTCCGACCATGCCAGATTGGGATTGAACGTGGAGACACCCTCACGATATTCCACCAGATTGCGCATATCTTTATACCACCCCTCCAAAGAGAAGTAAATCTGCTTGGTGACGTTGCCATACACACCGAGCGAATACTGATCGCTCTCCAAGGGTTTCATCCCCTTGCCTATAGGCTGCCACAGATCCGTGGGTAGACTTATATAATTACTCGACACCTGCTGCACGAACTGATTGATGCGTGCGTAGGATGCCTTCACACTGTAATTCTCCGACACATTCACACGCAGGGAGGCGCGCGGTTCAAACCTCGGGAACGACTCCCCTTGGATAAAGTGGCTCACGAAACGTCCACCGGCATCCAGCGAGACATTCTCACCGAAATTAAAGAGATTGTCAAGGTATGCGAACACCTCGTTCCCACGCACCAACGGGTTGTCGTTGTTGTCGATCCAGCTGTTGTCGGCATCCACATACTCATTGGTCAACCCCTCCGGATGATAGTTATGATGCACATATCCGCCACCCACCTTCATAAGATAAATGTCGGCGAACTGCCGCATATACTGCAAATTAAGCCCCACATCGGAGATTGAGTTGCGTGTGCCGTTAAGATTGTAGCCATACGTGGAGGGGTCGCTGAGATTCGTCTGATGCTCATTCGACTGGCTATAGTGCGAGAAATAGCGCGACACGTAGGCGATGGCGTTGAGAGTGCCGTCCCACACGTTATAGTCGGCGTTCAAAGAGACTCCCCAGTTGCCCCACGACAAAGAGTTCCTATCCTCATCGAAGAAGCTGGACTCCCCGCTGCCGGCACTATTTATCACCCCGTTGGCACCCACAACATAACTGTTGGCGGAGGATTCAAACTCACGATTCCCTATCTTAAGATAATCCTTTCCATAGTAGCCTATGGCGTAGAGGCTGCCGCCGGTGAATTTCCAATCCACACGGGCGTTGAAATCCATGAAATAATAGTCGGCGATAGTTTTCTTTCCGTTCTTTTTCTGTATGGCGTTGGCCACAAGGAGCGCCGGAACGCCCACCACGTCAATCCACGAACGGCGCACCGCCGCGCTGAACGCCAACTTATCCTTGATTATCGGGCCGGAGATATAGCCGTTAACCGCGAGGAGCCCCACGGTGAATTTTCCCGTATAGCGTTGGAAGTCCGGCTTCGCCATATTTATGTTGGTGATGCTCGAAATTCGTCCTCCGTAGCGTGCCGGAAACGCCGATTTGAAAAAATCGATATTGCGTATCGTCGACACATTGAACGAAGAGAATATGCCGCCGAGGTGGCTCACATGATACAGCGGAAGACCGTTATACAAAAACAAGTTCTGGTCATTGTCGCCGCCATGCACATACAATCCGGTGAACCCCTCCACACCCTGGGAGACTCCCGGCAATGTTTGCAAACTCTTCACGATGTCCGGTTCCCCGAACAAGACGGGAAGCTTAACTATCGACTCCCGGTCTATCACATGCCTGCCCATCTCCGCGGCGCGCAGATTGCGCGTGGCTCCCGTAGCGGTGACGATTATCTCATCCAAGTTATGCTCCGGGATGGAATCCGTAGCTGCGAATAGCCGGGGACTGAAACTAAGAAGGGCAAGCATAATCGCGGAAATATGCGCTTTTCCCATACTATTCCTTATTCAAGTACACAATAATTCCCAACTTGGAGAAATCGTCAAACCACGAATCACCCACAAACTCACCGGTGACAATATATTCAGCACCCTTATATGTGGTGGTGCCCTCGAAAGAGTCGTTTGTGGACTCCACCTCTATTATACTCACCTTGTTCTTCTTTACCAATCCCTTAATATTGAGATAGGTTGTGAATCGAGGATTCTCCGCCATGGCATCCTGTACCTGCGACCTCATTCTCAATTCCGACACTTGCGTGTTCTCAACGCCGTCGACATAAACATGCACATTGGAGCCGGTGTAGTTCAAGTCCCTTCGACTGCCACTCACATAACCCTCGCCTCCGGGACTATCCCCCCATGTATCTGAACAGGAAGAGCACAGCAATAGCAATGATCCCGACAGCAGTATGCCTGAGCGGGACAAAATCCTTTTTATGTACGAAATTTTCATTAGTTCTAACGTTTTATTAGTTCTAAAGTCTTATTAGTTCTGATGTTTTTATCTGTTCTATATTTCCGTAAAAATCAAGTAGTATTACATACCTGAGTAAACGATTCCGCAAAGTTAACAATTTTTCAAAAAAAAAAAAAAAAATTCTCCATCAAGAAATTTGGCGATATGTTTTGTGGAATTAAATAAAAAAATTAACTTTGCGACTCACAACCTAAAGATGAATAATATGATACGTATAAAAAAATTAGTATGTGGGATGTCCGTATGGATGTCTGTTGCGATTTCTACAGCAATGATTGTGTCGTGCGGCGATGGCAAAACCAACAGCGGTGCGAAAGAGAATAATGATGGAGAGCAGAAAGAGGCTGTCGCCGAAACGGGTTCCGCCGGCGAAGGAAGAGTGGTGAACCTCACTTCCGCCCAATTCCGCCAATTAGTCGCTGACTACACGCGCGATCCCTCCGTATTCGTAGGGTCTGAACCATGCATTGTGGATTTTTGGGCTGAATGGTGCGGACCCTGCCGCCAATTGTCGCCAACCATCGACAAACTCGCGGAGACCTCCGGCATCACCGTCTATAAGGTGAACGTGGATGAATGTGGCGATGTGGTGACGGCTTACGGCATAGAGGCAATCCCACAGCTGATGTTCTGCGGCTCCAAAGAGGTCGTGATGTACGACGGCGATATGGATCTGCAATCTCTCACAACCGCCGCCAAAAACTTCTGCAAATAGTCAACCACCTAAGTCAATACCCTAAGTCAACACCCGAACTCAACCCCTGAACTCAACCCTTGAACTCAACATCAGGTCCAATATGGAGTATGCGCCACAAAAACGCATACTCTTTTTATATGCATCCGTTTTACAAAATACGCGGTTGCTTTTGGCGAACTAATTTCATAAATTTTCCATATTCGTCAAATTATTATTACCTTTGTGGCAAATACACAACACATAGAACTTACGCAAACAAATATAGGCACTTAAATTTATGGCAAAGAAAAAAGGAAATACTGCAAAATCATCAGCCCCCTTAAAACCGGAACAACATATACGCACCCGTATGCGCACACTCCCGATAGCGCGTTGCCTTATCAACAAAGGGTGGATGAAAAACGGAATGGCGATGATTATTGTGGTGCGCCAACATAAACAAGGGAACCAATCCGCGGCATTCTACCTCGTAGACACTTTCTGCCTCGGAGTGAAAAAAAGTTTCTACCACTTCAACGAAACCCCGGAGTTAATCCAAGAGAGCATAGACCTCTACACCTCCGGCATAGAGATGGTGGAGATTGAATATGAGAAGGTACACAATATCATTTACGGCGCCGTGGAGTTCGCCGAAGAGGGGGGCATCGAACCCTGCGAGGACTTCAAGCTCACCGAATACTTTCTCAGCGACGATTCCGACGAGATACCCTTGATTTCATACAACTACGGCGAAAACGGCAAACACAGCTTATATGTCGCCACCGCCAAGGAACTCAACACTTACCTCCCCATCCTCCGCGCCCACCTGCCGGAAGAGAAGATAGCATATCAGGTGGAGTGCTTCAACGAGGATTCCACGCACTACGACAACGACTACGCGGAGAGTGAATACACCTATAAGCACCCCAACTACCACACCGAACTGAAGCTTAAAACCAAATGGCTTTTCGACATACTCAACAACCCTGACAACCGTTTCCCCGACCGCGGACTGCTGGAACGAATCATGGAGATTCCCAAGCGCGATCTGCGCACCGACCTCGAGAATATCCTCAACTACGCCTTGGCAGTCACCGCCGATGACGTGGACAACGAAACGATAAACTATTTTCTTGTGGGCAACTCCGTGGCTCTGCTCGGATGGGTGGGCACCAAAACAAGCCTGCGCGTGATCTTCGAATGTCTGAGCCAGGATGCTTACTGGAGCGACTATTTCATCAGTGAGGCTGACGAGTTCACCTACAACCAGAGCATCTACCGCATCGGAGTGAAAAACATCGATGAGATTGAGCAGTTCATGCGCCGTGAGGGAATAAATCAATTCAACAAGGTCTACGCGTCGGCGGCTATGGCGATGATCGCGGTGAACCATCCCCGTCTGCGCGACAAAGTGGTGGAGGCGTACCGCCGCATTATCAATGAAATCACAAAAGACATCGTCGGTCAACCGAAAATGTGCGACGGTCTGTTCGCCGCGTTCGTGGCATCCGACGCCGCCAAATTCAGCGCCACCGAGCTTCTTCCGGAACTCAAAGCCCTCTACGACACCGACTGCGTGGAGATGGACTGCAACGGCGACTTCGAGGAACTGAAAGAGGAGGTCGAGGCGGAAACAAAAGAGGAGAAAACTCAGATAATCTTCGCCGATGTCTACGAACAGTTCGAATACCTCAAAAAAGAATACGATTATTAGACCGCCGAAACCACTAAGGACACAAGCACAAAATAAAAGGCGTATAGGTCAAATAAAATCCAAAATAAGACAGGCGCTCCGATGATTCGGGGCGCCTGTAATTATGATGAATAGAGGGATTTATTATTTCTTGTCAGCGAAATAACGTTGGAACAAGCCGTAGAAACCACGGCCGTGGCGAGCCTCGTCTTTAGCCATCTCATGCACTGTGTCGTGGATAGCGTCGAGGTTTGCAGCCTTGGCGTTTTTAGCGATGCGCATTTTATCTTGGTTGGCACCTGCCTCAGCGTGCATACGTTTCTCAAGGTTAGTTTTGGTATCCCATACCACATCGCCGAGAAGCTCAGCGAATTTAGCGGCATGCTCAGCCTCTTCCCATGCGTAACGCTTGAAAGCCTCGGCGATCTCGGGATAACCCTCGCGGTCAGCTTGACGAGACATTGCAAGATACATACCTACCTCGGTACACTCACCATTGAAGTGTGCGTTGAGGTCTGCTTTCATTGCGTCATCCACATCCTTAGCCACGCCGATCTCATGCTCGGTGACGAAGTTAAGAAGAGCCTCTTCATCCATTTTATTGAATTTGGAAGCGGGAACACCACATTGGGGACATTTCTCAGGGGCTGTTTC
Source organism: uncultured Sangeribacter sp. (assembly GCA_964418705.1). GTDB lineage: Bacteria > Bacteroidota > Bacteroidia > Bacteroidales > Muribaculaceae > Lepagella. The sequence continues at coordinate 10,709 of CAYQMV010000002.1, read as the reverse complement.
TCCTTCTGCCACATAGCCGCATACGGAGCAAATCCATTTTGTTGCCATAATAATAAATTTTGTTTTTTAGTTGTTTAGTAACTTAGATTATTTTTACTTAGATTATTTTGCTTAGATTATTTTGCTTAGATTAATCTACCTAATATCCCTTTCTTAACGGCGGTGGCTTAGACACCTGTCGCACAATCCATGGAAAGTGACCTGCATATCCACTCCGTCGCCGCCATATTTTTTAACCGCGAACCAATCCTCATCGGTGATGGGTATGTCGGTGATGCTGTGGCACTCCGAGCAATAGAAATGAGCGTGGGGTGTCATATCAACGTCGAAGCATACGGGGTTTGTGCCGATACTCACAGCCTGCACCACACCCAAATCGCGGAATAGGCGGAGTGTGTTGAACACTGTGGTACGCGACAATGTCGGGACCTGCTTGTATAAGCCCTCAAAAATCTCGTCAGCAGAGTTGTGCTCACGATGGTCCAGCAGATAATTCAACACCGTGATGCGCTGATGCGACGGGCGTATCCCATACTGGCGTAATAAGTCAATTGCCGATGACATGCTTTCTACTTTCATTAGGCAGGGCCGATATCTCAACCGCTGCGGGTTATTAGTATTTTATTGGTGGTTTTAACTACATTGTATTAGATACAAAATTAAATCCGGTACAAAATTACAACTTTTATTTTTCATACACAATAGTTTGTGGAATTTTTTTTTTAATTTTGTGCTTATAGTAAGGATTAGCCTTGGAGAAGTGAAAAAAAACATTGAAAAAATAGAGGAATGTATTGAGTCAACACTCTCGCACATAGAGGGTGGCGTTCTCGCCACAATCAGCGGGGGAGCTGACAGCATGGCGCTTCTCCATGCGCTCCACCGGTTGAAAAAACCATTCATCGCCGCGCACTGCAATTTCCATCTCCGCGGCGGGGAGAGCATGCGCGATGAGAATTTCGTGACGGGGGAATGCAACAGACTCGGTGTCAAATTAGTTAAAACAGACTTCAACGTGGAGGAATATATGAGCCGCCACGGGGTGACAATGGAGGTGGCGTGCCGTGAACTGCGCTATTCATGGTTCCGCTCGCTGATGAAAGAACACCATCTGGCGCGCATAGCCACCGCGCACCACAGCGACGACAATACGGAGACCATGCTCCTCAATATGCTCCGCGGCAGCGGTCTCGACGGGCTGAAAGGGATGGTGGTGGACAACGGCGAAATCATACGTCCCCTCCTTAATAATATAACGCGCGACGATATTGAGCGTTATCTCACCGCGATAGGTGCGGAACACATCACCGACTCAAGCAATCTCACCACCGACCCCGACAGAAACTTCATCCGTCTGGAGGTGCTGCCGCTGCTGCGTTCACGCTGGCAACGCGCCGACAAAGCCCTCGCCGCCACACGCCTTAATATGGAGCGGTGCGCCAAAATCTACGACGCATACATGGCAGACATCCTCGCCAACGGCGCGATGGAGATAACCGCCACACAAATTCTCAATTCCGCCGACGCGATAAGCGTAATCCATGAATTTCTCAAACCACGTGGAGCCAACAAGGATATGGAGCGTGAGATCCTCAACGCGCTCACGACTCCGCGCAATGAGGCTCGGCAATGGATTCTCGCCGACAAAAGCGTCCTTCTGCTGCACAAAGGGCGGCTGAGCATATATCCCCCCATAGAAGGGGAATACCCCACCGTCGCGCAGAGCGGGACTCTCCACCGCGGAGAAGATGAAGCTATCCCCCACGCCGAGGACCGCGACACCGCCTACCTTCCCCGTCCACTGAGCCGCTACCGAATGCGCCCATGGCGCGAAGGGGAGCGCGTGCGTCCCCTCGGAATGAAAGGGCAGAAGCTCATCAGCGACATTCTCAAAGAGGCGGGGATACCCCTCCCCTACCGCAAAAAATTCATGGTTCTGGCGGATGCCGACACCGACGCGGTGGTGTGGATTCCCGGATGCAAACGCACCGCGGAGCAGCTAATCTCGTACGAAAACAACGAAATATACGTATTAAAGTCCCAATTTAAGTATATTTAACATCAAAACAACACAAAAAAGGATTAAAACTTGCGCATAAGAAAAAAAGTCACTATCTTTGCATTGACCTTTGACCAAGAAAATGCTTTAATTTTCAAAACACTTTTATTTTACCCTATGATAAAGTCATAAATAAACCATTTTTAATTTTAGTGTGTTTTAAAGCAGAATCCTAATCAAAGAAAACACTGATAGCACAATTACTTAATTAATTGCCAACCTAAAACTGATAACGGAACCCTCCGCTATTAGACACCGTTGGAATATTACATCACGTAAATTCTCGATAAAACATATAAAATGTACAACATCGATCAACTCTATGCCATGGGTGAAGAGGAAGTACGACACCTCGCCGCCGACATGGGAATGGCCACATCAGAGACCGCTGAGCGCCAGGATGTGGAATATTTTATCTTAGATAATCAGGCGATAACCTCCGCTAAAGAAATCGCGGAGAAGAACGTCCCCACCCCTAAAAAACGAGGACGTAAGTCGAAGAAAGAGAAAGCGGCACTCCTCGCCCTGCAAGCCCAACAACAGGCACAGCAACAGGCCGACGCCGCAAACAACGCCGACTCCGACAACGCCGCCAACAACACAGCTATAATCCCCGCGGCGACAAATGCGGACACCGACGCAAAACCCCAGCCTAAGAAACGCGGACGCAAACCAAAAAATCAAAAATTAGACGCGGAACTCCCCAACACAAACGACCCACAGCAATCATCTATCTCCGCCACTCCCATCAACACAGAACCCGCACAACCTAAAAAAAGAGGCAGAAAGAAAAAAGTAGTTGAAACTGCACCTGTAGAAGAAACAAATCCTATTCTCACTATGGAGACACAAATCAGCCAACCGATAGATATGGGACTTTTCAACCATCCCGACATCATACCCTTGCATCCCACCGACAAAGCGGCTCCCATGCCGGAGCAAGAGAACGCGTCGCCGGTGGTGGAACAAGCACCGGCAGCCCCCGCCGCACCCCACCGCAATGAGACCACCTTGGGATCATTCTTTCCCAACGCGGGAGCGAAGAAATTCACACGACGCACTCCCCAGGAGCGTGAAGCGGCGGCAATAGCGGCGGCATCAGCCCCTATCGTGCTCGAAGAACCTAAAGGGGACAACCCTCAACCGGCTCCCCAACCAATGTCGAAACGACAAATGAAATTGCAACAGCGCATGCAACGCAAACAGCAATTCCAACCCCAACAACCTCAACCGGAAGCACTCCCGCAACAGAACCCCGAACCCTTCGATTTCGAAGGCATAATCTCAACCACCGGAGTGCTTGAACTTATGCCCGACGGATACGGATTCCTCCGCTCCTCGGACTACAACTACCTCAGCAGCCCCGATGATGTCTACATCCCCCAAAACTTCATCAAACAATATGGATTGAAGTCGGGAGACGTGGTGGAAGGCTCCATCCGTCCTCCGCGCGAAGGTGAGAAATACTTTCCCATCTGCAAAGTGCTGCGCGTCAACGGTCTCAATCCCCTTTTGGTGCGCGACCGCATCCCGTTTGAGCACCTCGTGCCCCTCTTCCCCGAAGAGAAATTCGACATCACCAGCGGTCCTCACGGAAACATCTCCACACGCGTGGTGGATATGTTCGCCCCCATCGGAAAGGGTCAACGCGCCCTCATCGTGGCTCCCCCGAAAACAGGTAAAACCATCCTGCTGAAAGATATCGCCAACGCCATCGCCGCCAACCACCCCGACACCTACATCATCATGCTCTTGATCGATGAACGTCCGGAGGAGGTGACCGATATGGCACGCAGCGTCAACGCCGAAGTGATTGCGTCCACTTTCGACGAGCCCGCCGACAGACACGTGAAAATCGCCGGCATAGTGCTTGAGAAAGCGAAACGCCTGGTGGAATGTGGTCATGACGTGGTGATCATGCTCGACTCCATCACCCGTCTGGCACGCGCTTACAACACCGTCTCCCCGGCATCCGGAAAAATCCTCTCCGGAGGTGTGGACGCCAACGCGCTCCAACGCCCGAAACGCTTCTTCGGCGCCGCCCGCAACATCGAAAACGGTGGTTCACTCACTATTATCGCCACAGCCCTCACCGAGACTTCCTCCAAAATGGACGAGGTGATCTTCGAGGAGTTCAAGGGCACCGGCAATATGGAGCTGCAACTCGACCGCAAACTCGCCAACAAGCGCATCTTCCCCGCCGTGGATATCATCGCATCATCCACACGCCGCGAAGACCTCCTCACCAACCCCGAGATTCTAAACCGTATGTATCTGCTACGCAACCACATCGCGGATATGAACTCCGTGGAAGCGCTTGAGTTTATCAAAAAACAGATGGAGATGACACGCAACAACTTCGAGATTCTCCATAATATGGACAAATATTAACACTGATAAATTATTAGTACGGACAAATATTAATCCGGACAAATTTAATAATGTCGAAAGAGAAGATTCAGAAAACCAACGCGGCGCGCCTGCTCGACAAAGCAAAGATACCCTACGAGCTTATCCCCTACGAGGTGGACGAGAATAATCTCGCCGCCGACCACGTGGCGGAATCCCTCGGCGAGGATATCAATATGGTCTACAAAACGTTGGTGCTCCATGGCGACCGCACAGGTTATTTCGTGTGCGTAATCCCCGGAAACCGGGAGGTGGACCTCAAGAAAGCGGCGAAAACCTCCGGCAATAAGAAAGCGGAGATGATAGCGATGAAGGAGCTGCTGCCCACCACCGGATATATCCGCGGAGGATGCTCCCCTCTGGGAATGAAAAAGTATTTTCCGACATACTTCCAGCGGGAGTGCCTCGACTTGGAGGTCTTCTACATCTCCGCCGGACAAAGGGGGCTTCAACTGAAGCTCAATCCGGCGACGCTGATAAAGCACCTCGGCGCGGAAGCGGCGGACGTGACAGTGTAAAATACAGATATGAAAAAAGAATGGCGGAGATCTCTCCCCGCCATTCTTTTTTATTTCGTCTTTTCTTATTTCGTCTTTATTCTATTTCGTCTTTAATCCTTGTTGGGAGTGTCCCACTTCTTAGTGTCGCGGCAAGTCACCATAATAGTTTTGTCGCCTACCTGCATTCTGAAATCACCCTTTTCAAGAATCCATTTCCCATCAGCGCCCACAAAAGCCAAATCACTGCCTTTGATTTTCAGAGTCACTGTCTTAGTCTCGCCGGGGTTCAACGCCACCTTATCAAAAGCGCGCAGACGGCGGTTCTCAGGGGTCATGGAAGCCACCATATCGCGGCTGAAGAGCATCGCCACCTCCTTGCCGGCGACCTTGCCGGTGTTGGTGACATCCACGGTGAACACCAACTCATCATCGGCGGTGAACTCCGTGGCGGAGCATGACAAATTAGAATAAGAGTAAGTGGTGTAGCTCTGTCCGTAGCCGAAAGGCCATTGCACGGAAATCACAGCATCGTAGTCGTAAGCGCCCTCCATCTTATCTGTTTCCTCGCTCACGCGGTAATCGTAGTTGGTGAGTTCCGCCTGATAACGTGGATAGGTGTAAGGCATCTTGGCACTGAAGTTGGCATCGCCGCTGAGGAGGTTGGCGAGAGCGTCGGCTCCATAGTTGCCCGGGAGAAGGATATTTACCACGGCATCCGCCAACGGCTCAATATCGTTGATGATGCGCGGACGGCCACCATTGAGGATAAGAACCACAGGTTTTCCGGTGGCGGCGAGGGCTTTCACAAGATTACGTTGATTCTCCGACATCGCGAGATCCGACAGGTTGCCGGGGGTCTCGCAATAGGAGTTCTCTCCTACGCAAGCCACGATCACATCCACTCCGGCGGCGGCTTTCACCGCTTTCTCGATCTCGGGAGCGTTCTCCTCATAATAAGCTCCTTCAGCCACATATGTCACACCCTGCTCGAGGGTCACATTCCTCTTCCCGAACTTATTCACAAGGGCCTCATAGATGGTGTTGTAGTCACCGGCGTAGCGGTCAGCCACATGGCCCTGCCATGAATAGCTCCACCCTCCGTTAAGGCAACGCATTGAATTGGCGTTGGGTCCCGCCACGAGGATTTTCTGTCCTTTCTTCAAAGGGAGGATATTGTTTTTGTTCTTAAGCAACACCTCAGTCTCCTCGGCGGCACTGACAGCCAACTTGGCGTTGTCGGCGCTGGCGAACTTGGAATAATCCTTAGGATAAGTGTTGGGGGTGTCGAACAAGCCCAATCTGTATTTCAAGCGAAGCACACGGCGTGTGGCGTCGTCTATGCGCGACATGGAAACGGTACCCTCCTCCACCAACTCTTTGAGGATGGTGCAGTAGTCGAGTTCGTATGGCTCCATCGCCATATCTATTCCGGCGTTGATAGCCATGGCAATCGCCTCTTTCTTGTCGGCTGCCACATGCTCGCGCGTGTATAGGTTGTTTATGTCCGCCCAGTCGGTGATGAGCATACCGTCCCAATCAAGGTCCTCCTTAAGCCATTGTGTTAGGATTTCGCGGTTGGCGTGTACCGGAACGCCGTTGATGCTGCCGCTGTTGACCATGATGGTCAAAGCGCCCGCCTCCACCGCCGCCTTGAAAGGAGCGAAACATTTCTCTCTGAGATCCGACACTGTGATATACGCCGGGGTGCGGTCCTTGCCCGTGCGTGCCTGACCATAGCCCATATAGTGCTTCACGGAGGTCGCAATTCTGTCGGAGGGGATGTGGTTGGGGTCGTCGCCCTGGAAACCGCGCACCGCCGCAGCAGCCATCACTGAATTGACATAAGTGTCCTCGCCATAGTTTTCCCACACACGTGGCCAGCGGGGATCCCTCGCCAAGTCGACGGTGGGTGAATAGGTCCACGGACAGTTGGAGGCACGTGTCTCGTAAGCGGTGACCATCGCCGCGTCATGCACCAGCAGGGGATTGAACGACGCACCCATATTGATGTTCTGTGGGAAGAGCGTGCCGCCGATGGTGTAGGTGGTGCCATGGTTCTGATCCAAGCCATAGATGCAGGGGATGCCTATCTCACGCATGGACTCGCTTTGGATGGTGGAGATTATCTCCTGCCATTTCGCGGTGGTCTGCGCGTATGGACCGGGAGCGCTGAGCACGGAACCCACCTTATACACGCCTATGGCGTTGTGTACCTTATCCTGATCCAGCACGAACTCGCCGTTCTCCCAATGTCCCAAGACATCGATCGCGAGTTCCGTCATCTGTCCGATTTTCTCATCAAGGGTCATCTGCGAAAGGCGTTGCTCCACCCTCTTCTCCAACGCCGGATCCTTCGGTATCGCAACCATCGGCTGCGCCACGCACGTAAGACCCGCCACCAAACCTAAAGTTAAATTCTTACTAAGTTTCATCTGATATTATTAATTAAAAAAGCGAACGCCGTACTAACTCGTCAGCCAATTCTTCAGCTAACTCATCAATAAAGCCGACGCCGCATATTATGCTTTGCAAATTTACGAAAAGATTTGGAATATCCCTATCTTTCAACTAACTTTGTGACAGGTAAGGCCTACTTATATTAGTATCCACTACTTTACTTCCGAATCCGCGGTACTTTTATAAGTAATCACTACCCCACTAACTTTAGTATCTACTACTTTACTAATCATAGTAACCACAGTAACCATAGTAACACAATGAACAGTATCGGCAAAATATTCAGACTCACAGAGTTCGGGGAATCCCACGGCCACGCCATAGGGGGTATTATTGACGGAGTGCCCTCCAATTTCCATCTCGACATGGAGGAGCTGCGGCGCAAAGTGGCGCAACGCCGCCCCGGAGCGTCACCGCTCACCTCCCCACGCCGCGAAAGCGACTCCGTGGAGTTTCTCTCAGGTCTGAAAGGTGACACCACGCTCGGCACGCCCATAGGGTTCATCGTCCGCAACGAGGATGCGCGCAGTGAGGACTACGAAGCTTTGGCTAACGCCTATCGTCCCAACCATGCCGACTACACATACCAATGCCGCTACGGGATACGCGACCACCGCGGCGGCGGACGCGCTTCGGCACGCACTACCATACCAAGAGTGGTGGCTGGAGCCATAGCCTTGCAGATACTGAAAGCAATGGGGGTGGAAGTGCGCGCATTCATCTCGCAAATCGGGGATGTCGCCCTTGAGGAGCCCTACGCCTGTTTCCCGGAGGAAGAGGAGATATTCGACTCGCCGGTGCGGTGCCACGATGCGGAATGTTCCGCGGCGATGGAGAGTCTTGTGCGCGGATGTGTGGGGAAAGACTCCATAGGGGGACGCGTGAGCGTAATCATACGTGGTGTGCCGGCGGGAGTGGGGAATCCTGTGTACGGCAAAATCCAATCCCTTCTCGCGGCGGCGATGATGAGCATCAATGCGGCTCGTGGGGTGGAGTTCGGCGATGGTTTCGCCTCCGCCGCGGCATACGGCACGGAGGTCATAGACCGCTTCACGCCCAACGGCGACGGCACCCTCGCCACGGAGACAAACCATAGCGGAGGGCTACAAGGGGGAATCACAAACGGCTCCGACATAACCCTGTCGGTGGCGTTCAAGCCCACCCCCACTCTACCGATACCCCTCGCCACCTACGACAACGCCGGCAATCCAGTGATTCTCCCGGCACGGGGCCGTCACGACCCCTGCGTGGCGATACGCGCCGTCAGCGTCGTGGAAGCCATGGCGGCAATCACAATCCTTGACGCCCTACTCCTCCACAACGCCTCAAAAGGAATATGTAATGAGTAATTTAGCGGAATGAAAAGAACCGGAATACTACTGCTTTCGATATTCAGCGCAGTGGTGCTACTTGCGGAGGAAACGGGGGATGGGGATTTTGAGCTCAGCCATCACCGCGCATCCGTCAGCGGCATGCTCACCTCCTCCGACACCTGGCAAGTGCAATTCGGATACCATTATATGCTCAACCGCTACGTGGGGGTGGGAGGATCCGTCGGCAGCTGGCAAGTCTACTACGAAAACGGCTATGCGGATGGCGGCAACTGGAGCATTGACGACGGCGACAACAAACCGGGGAACATATACCTTCATCCATCAGTTGTTTTCAAGTCCCCGGCATTGAGAATCAGAAATATTGATTTGGGATTGTATGCCGAACCGGGGGTGATGATGAACATCCCATACAAACACGTTTGGATACGTGAATACACCGATATGTTCAACTATGAACTGAAATCCGCGAGCACGACAAAGGGACAATGGCTGGGAGTGGATGTGAAAATCGGTGTCTATGCCAACATCGGGCAATGCGGCTTCAGTGCCGGATATATCATGTCCAACTTCGACACTTACAGTCAATACCGCCACCTCTCCTACAACGGCGTATCCTTCGACAAATTCTATCCTAAGAAATCATTCATGCGCGGAGCATACCTCACCGCTTCCTACTATTTCTAAGCAAAACCATAGACTCATTGTTTTGTAGCCACAACTATTTTGTACGCATTAGATGTCTGATTGTTCAGATATTATACGTAAAATAAACCAAAAGTATAGAATATGACAATATAATCAACTATTTTATAGGATGAAATAAAAATTTTTTATACCTTTGCCGTTGAAAACAAATTAGGGATATAAACCATGAGTATAGAATATGGCACTAAAATAAACCGGTTACTCTCTAATATGAGACCATCGGGATTACTATTTTCCAGCTGGTTGAAATCACGAGGGTATTCAGACCAACTTCAAAAACGCTATAGAGACACTGGATGGCTATCATCCCTATCCAAAGGTGTAATGTATCGTTCCGGTGCGGATTTGTCAGCATTTCAGTCTTTATCATCATACAACGAGCAGCATAATGGGAAGTCCCACATCGCAGCTATGTCAGCATTGGAATACTTCGGTTACAATCATTATGTGCCAATGGGGAAACCCGTTTTAATAGTTGCTCTACCATTTGGCGTTAAACGTCCGATATGGATGAATAGTGATGTTTTCGACATGTCTTTTAAAACATTTACAACCCAAACGTTTTCATACACAGAGGTTAACTCTGCGAAAGAAGATGCATATCTATATGTATCTTCTCCAGAACAAGCCTTCCTCGAATGTTTATTACTTGCACCAAAATTCTATAATTATATGGATCTTTATTATATAATGGAACAGCTTACAACGCTAAGAAGTGACGTGCTGCAAAGGCTATTAGAAGGCGCCAATAGCTATCGTGTGAAAAGAGTTTTCATGTATATGGCAGAAAAAGCCGGACATCTTTGGTATCACGAATTAAACAAAGATAAAATAGACTTCGGCACCTCCAAATCACAACTTGTGAAAAATGGCGTTTACAATACAAAATATCTAATCACCATACCAAAAGAATTAGAATTATATGAAGGATAAATATCGCAAACAGGTAGCTCTGCTAATACGCATAATGCCAGCCATCTATAAAATACGCGATTTCGCCGTTCACGGAGGGACAGCTATTAATCTATTCCATCGCAATCTGCCCCGATATTCAGTGGATATTGATTTGACATATATTCCAATTCAAGATAGAGAGACAAGCATTCAAACTATCAACAAATATCTTGTTGATATAAAGAAAACGATAGAGAAAACGATACCTGGCATAGTTGTAACACATAAGCCAAATATACTTAGGGATATTCAGAAAATGTGGAAAGTTAGATTTGGCTTAACCGCTTGAGA
>CAYQMV010000001.1:10725-161912 GCA_964418705.1 uncultured Sangeribacter sp. | reverse complement strand
CTTCACGAGAATCTCGGCATCCACGGGGAGATATATGTCCACGCGTGAGCCGAATTTGATGAAACCGAGGTGTGTGTCGATGATGCTGCGGTCACCCTTACGCGCGTAAGTGACGATGCGGCGCGCCATAGCCCCCGCCACCTGGCGCACGGTGATGCGCTGTCCGTTGTCGCAGAGGATGCCGACGGTGCTGCGCTCGTTCTCGGAGCTCGCCTTGGGCAGATACGCCGAGAGGAAGCGCCCGGAATGGTGGCGCACATACTCCACCACCCCCTCCGCGGGGAACCAATTGGCGTGGACGTTGAGCGGCGACATGAAGACCGACACTTGAATGGCGTCGGATTTGAGATACTCACCCTCGTAGACCTCCTCTATTGCCACCACCTTGCCGTCGACCGACGAAATCACCATGTTGTCGCGGTTGTCGGGATAATGGCGTATCGGGCAGCGGAAGAAGTTGTACACAAGCAGGTAGAGCACCACCGAGATGGTGGTGAAGACCACCGGAATCACCGGAGGCGGCAGAAACAACCATACCGGGATATTCAGGGCGCACACCACCAAAAACAGCAGTATCAGGATGTTCGTTCCCTCGTGGTGTATCTTTATGTTGAATCGAGTCGTCGACACTTTTTGTTCGGTTAAATTTTCGAAAGAGCTTACGCTACTTCACATTAATTTGCAAAGATACGATAAATCCCCAAAAACACAAAATTTTTTCGGTGGAATTAGAAAAAGTTGGTGCTTTTTGAGAAATGTGTTATCTTTGCATTTTAAATTTTTTCATTGCAATGAATATATCATACAATTGGCTGAAGAGATATATAGATTTCAATCTTTCACCAAAGGAACTTGCCGCTGTGTTCACGTCCGTAGGTTTGGAATGTGACACTGTGGAGGAGGTGGAATCCATCCGCGGCGGTCTTAAGGGAGTAGTTATAGGAAAAGTGCTTACATGCGAAGAGCACCCTAATTCCGACCACCTGCATATCACCACGTGCGACCTCGGCTCCGGCGAGCCGGTGCAGATAGTGTGCGGCGCCCCGAACGTGGCTGCCGGACAGACGGTGGTGGTGGCTACCGTGGGCACTACCCTCTACAACGGCGACGAAGAATTTAAAATTAAAAAATCGAAAATCCGCGGCGTGGAGTCGTTCGGCATGATCTGTGCCGAGGATGAGATCGGCGTGGGGGCTTCCCACGACGGCATCATGGTGCTCCCGGAGGAGATTCTCCCCGGCACCCCCGCGGCTGAATATTTCAAACTTGAGAGCGACTACTGCCTGGAGGTGGAGCTCACCCCCAACCGCGTGGACGCCGCCAGCCATCTCGGCGTGGCGCGCGACCTCAAAGCGTGGCTCGAATGTCAGGCGGCACTCGGCAATGAGGTGCCAGGAACCCCGGTGGTGAAAATGCCCTCCGTGGACGCGTTCAAGCCCTCACGCCCCGACGGGGCGGTGGAAATCTCCGTGGAGGACGAGCAGGGATGCCCCCGCTACTCCGGAGTCACCATCCGCGGCGTGAAAGTCAAAGAGTCGCCCGAATGGCTTAAAAAACTTATCGTGGCGTCGGGACAACGCCCGATCAACAATATCGTGGACATCACCAACTTCATCCTTTTGGGACTGGGACAACCCCTCCACTGCTTCGACCTCGCCCACGTGGCAGGCGAGAAGATAGTGGTGCGCACCTGCGCCGAGGGCACACCCTTCACCACCCTCGACGGAGTGGAGCATAAACTCTCCGCCGCCGACCTGATGATCTGCGACAGCGAAAAACCCCTATGCATCGCCGGTGTCTTCGGAGGTCTGAACTCGGGAGTGACCGAGGTGACCACCGACGTGTTCATCGAGAGCGCCTACTTCAACCCCACCCGCGTGCGCCGCACCGCGCGCCGCCAGGGTCTCAGCACCGACGCCTCCTTCCGCTATGAACGCGGCACCGACCCCAACATCCTCCCCTACGCCGCCAAACTCGCCGCCCTGCTCATCCTCGACCTCGCCGGCGGTGAAATCTGCGGCGACGTGAAAGACACCAGGCCGGAGGGTATGCCACCCTTCGACGTGGATCTCGACCTAAACTACTGCAACTCCCTTATCGGCAAAGACCTCGACAAGTCCCTCGTGGAGAGAATCCTCCGCGCCCTCGAAATCGAAACCGCCGAGAAGGATGACCATACCCTCGCACTCAAGGTGCCGCAATACCGCGTGGATGTCACCCGTCCCTGTGACGTGGTGGAGGATATCCTCCGCATCTACGGCTACAACAACGTGGAGTTCGGCATGGAGATGCACGCGACCCTCTCGCAGAAACAGACCACCGACTTCTCCTACAAACTTCAGGAGGTGGCGGCGGAGTACCTCGCTTCCGCGGGCTTCCGCGAGATCATGAACAACTCCTTGAGCGCCGTGGACTACTACGCCGACAACAAGGAGTATCCTTTGGAGCGTTGCGTGGCGTTGATGAACCCCTTGAGCCGCGACCTCGGCGTGATGCGCCAGACACTCCTCTACGGCGGCTTGGAGAGCATCAGCCATAACGTCCACCGCAAAGCCACCGATCTGCGTTTCTTCGAATTCGGCAAGGTCTACTCACGCAATGAGGGTGAAATCACCGACGAAGCCCCGTTGAAACCCTTCAGCGAGGGATTGACCCTCGGCATCTGGATCACCGGCAACGCCGTGCGCCAGTCATGGAACACCAAGGAGACACCCTCCACCGTCTACGATCTCAAAGCCGTGGTGGAGACACTCTTCGTGAAACTCGGCGTTCCCGCGGCGGCGCTCCAATACGCCCAGGGTAACGACGACATCTACGCCGCGAAACTCGACATCACCAACCGCGGCGGCAAGCACGTGGGAACCCTCGGAATCCTACGCCACACCGTGGCTAAGAGATTCGACCTCGAGCAGGAGGTATGCTTCGCTTCACTCGACTGGAACGCGCTCTATAAGCTCGCCGCCTCCAACAAGGTGGAGTTCGCGCCGCTCCCGAAGACACAGCCCGTGCGCCGCGACCTCGCCCTGCTCCTCGATTCCAACGTCACTTTCGCACAGGTGGAGGAGACTATCTGCAAGGCGGAACGCCGCCTGCTGCAGGGAGTGACGCTCTTCGACGTCTATGAGGGTAAGAATATCCCCGAGGGTAGGAAATCTTACGCCGTGGCTATCACTCTCCAGGATATGGAGAAGACTCTCAACGACAAGCAAATAGACGCGGTGATGGGCAAAATCATGCAAGCCCTCGAGAAGAACCTCGGCGCCCGGCTTAGATAAATCAGGTGAGATGAGTCAGTTGAGATAAATTAGCCGAGAAAGAAAAGATATATCAGAAATAATATATAGAATATTCCAATAAAATGGGAAGAGCATTTGAATATAGAAAAGCCCGTAAGCTAAAACGCTGGGGCAATATGTCGAGAACATTCACCCGTATCGGCAAAGAAATCACAATGGCTGCGAAATCCGGTGGTCCGGATCCCGACATGAACCCACGTTTGCGCGTGCTCATGCAGAACGCGAAGGCTGCGAACATGCCCAAGGACACCGTGGAACGCGCCATCAAAAAAGCTACCGAGAAGGATTCCTCCGACTATAAGGAGATCGTCTACGAGGGTTACGGCCCCTTCGGTATCGCCATCGTGGTGGAGACTGCCACCGACAACAACCAACGCACCGTGGCCAACGTGCGTAGCTATTTCAATAAGTTCGGCGGATCCCTCGGCACCTCCGGCTCCCTGAGCTTCATGTTTGACCATAAGAGCGTTTTCCACGTGAAACCGAAAGAGGGCGTGGAGCTTGAGGAACTTGAATTGGAGCTTATCGACTTCGGCGTGGACGACCTCGAAGCCGACGAGGAGGAATGGGTAATCTACGGTCCCTTCGACCAATTCTCCGCTATCCAGAAGTATCTTGAGGATGGCGCTTTCGAAATCACTTCAGCGGAGTTCGAGCGTATCCCCACCGACTATAAGGAGGTAACCGCGGAACAACGCGAGACCCTCGACAAGCTCCTCGAGAAGTTTGAGGATGACGAGGATGTGCAAAACGTGTTCCACAATATGAAGGAGGAGTAATCCCCCATCCCTTCATACTTTCTTGATAACACAACCCCGTAGGATGCCGCCGACGGTGACACCCTACGGGGTTTTAAACCCTAAATATTATGTATTTCATCATCATTGACAAAAAGCAGGTGGGCCCTCTCGCCATGGATCAATTGTTGGGTGCCGGACTCACCCCCGACACTTACGTGTGGAAGTCGGGAATGGCGGACTGGCAATGCGCCTCACAGGTGGCTGAATTGGCTCCGCTCCTTGCCAACGCACAATCCCAACAGAACCAACAATCTCAGTACCAACAACAGCAGAACCAACAATCTCAGTACCAACAGCAACCGCCACAGTACCGGCAGACTCCCTACAACCAATACAATCAGCAATACGGGGATCACGAAATGCGCTCCCCGAATCTCCCAATGGCTATCATCGCCACGGTGTTGGGGCTTTTCTCATGCCTCGGACTTATCTTCGGCATCTGCGCCATATCGAAGGTGAATAAAGCCAACAGGCAGTATTCCTACGGGAATGTCGCCGGCGGACAGCGTGAAGACCGCACCGCGCGCACTTTCGCCATCGTAGGTATGGTGCTCGGCGCCGTCGGGCTCCTCGTGTACCTGATCACGATCCACGACACCATGGACCTCTTTAGGCAGATAGTTAATCAATAGATAAAATCCTCTCGTTGCTCCCCCCTTACTTTAACGGGAGGGGCGCGAGGAGGGGAGAGGCTTTAAAAGAATATGATCAAATCTTTTTGCGCGATTGCCAACGCTGTGTTCGACAGCGCAATCGCCGACTACCACACCACCGACAACGTGGACGCTCCGCGCCCGACACGTCATAAAGAGGGTTCCCTCGAGGATATCCTCTACCGTAAGAATTGGATCGACACCGTGCAATGGCACCTCGAGGATATCATCCGTGACCCGGAGATCGACCCCGTGGCGGCCCTCGCCCTAAAACGTCGCATCGATAAGTCGAACCAAGACCGCACCGACCTGGTGGAGGATATTGACACTTATTTCCGCGAACGCTATGCGGAGGTCACTCCGCTACCCGGTGCGACAATCAACACCGAGAGCCCGGCATGGGCCATCGACCGTCTCTCCATCCTCGCCCTCAAAATATACCACATGAGGGAGCAGGTGGAACGCCTCGAGGCGTCGGAGGAACACCGTGCGACATGCCGCGGAAAGCTGAACGTGCTTCTTGAACAACGCGAGGACCTCTCAGCCGCCATTGACACTCTTCTCGGTGACATCGCCGCCGGCAGAAAGTATATGAAGGTCTACCGCCAGATGAAAATGTACAACGATCCCGCGACTAACCCCGTGCTATACGGGAAATAGCCGCGAAAGTGATTCAGAAGCCGTGAGAATCTCCGTAATAGTGCCGATACACAACACCGCCGCGTTCCTGAGTGAGTGCGTGGATAGCATCCTCGCCCAAAATGACGCGGAGGTGGGTGTGGTGGTGGACGCGGTGCTTATAGATGACGCGTCCACCGACGCGTCGCCGGAGATATGCCGCGGCTATGCGGAGCGCTACCCCGACCTCGTGACACTGCTGCATACGGAAGGGGTTGGTGTTTCGGAGGCGCGCAACATCGGCGTGCGTGCCGCCACCGGGGATTGCGTGGCTTTCGCGGACTCCGACGACATACTCCTCCCGGGGGCGTTGAAGTTCCTCGCGGAGATTCTGTCGCGGCATCCGGAGTGCGGCATCGCCTCGGGAATGTACACTCAAAAGCGTGATTTCCCTAAACGCGGATGCTTCACGACGTGCGGATGCTCCCCTAAACGCGGAGGCTCTCACCGATGCGGCGAGGATGTGAGGGTACACTCCGCCGCGGAGGCGATTGAGCTGACGCTATACCAACGCCGCATATACCATCCCTCCGCGTGGGCGAAGCTATTCCGCCGCGAGGTCTTTGATTCTAATATGGAATGGTTTGTGAAAGGACGGCGCTACGAGGATCTTGAGGCTTTTCCGCGCCTATACAAACGTGCCGTGAATGTGGCTGTGAGTCCCCGTGTGGTCTATTACTACCGTCCTAATCCGGTGAGCTTCATCAACACTTTCACTCCAGCGCGCTACGACACCCTCTGGGCTACCGAGCGCATCCTCGAATATGTGGAGAAAGATTTTTCTACGTCAGATTCATCCTCATTTGATTTTGCATTACTGCGCCGTGCCGCGCTCTCGCGCCGTTTCAGCGCCCTCTACAACATCTATAACATCACTCCCGATCCCGCCGTGCGCCGCACCGTGCGCCGCGAGATCAGCGCTCTCAGTCCCTCTATCCTCCGTGATTCCCGTTCCCGTCTGAAAAATAGGCTCGCCGCCTTGCTTAGATGTCTTATCCCCTCTCCTAAAGAAAACTCTGCTTTTTAGCCCCCTCTCCTTCAGGAGATGGTCGGAGAGGCTCTCCAAAAAAAACCAGTCCCTTTTCACAAAGGAACTGGATGAAACCTTAATCTTAATTTAATACTATGAAAAACACTATGCAAAAATAGTATTTAATTTTAAACTATGCACTACTTTCACTATAAATTTTATCAAATTTAACCTTTTACTCTTATGTATAACTTTTGTTAACTTTATTTCCGCCCCTTTTCTCCCCCTTTTGGTGATTTTGAAATAAATATCTATCTTTGCAGTTCAACAGAACTAAAGTTAGCCATGAAGCATAAATTACAACATGGGATAAAGAATGGACTGCACCGCGGCGCCGGCATGGCAATGTTCGCCGCCACAGTGTTCAGCGCCGGAGCCACCGCCCCGGCTCAAATTCTTGATGCCTCACTCGCGGGGTTCTACGAGCGCGGCATTCTGATGCTTAACGATAAGAATTATGTCGGTGCCGCCGACCAACTCCGCCGTGTGGTGGCGGTGTGCGACAACGAGGACGCCCGCTTTTGGTACGCCGTGGCTTCCGAGCGTTGCGGCGACCACAACTGCATAGACCTCCTCGAGGCGTTCATCGCCGATTACCCCGCCTCGGAGCATGTGGTGGAGGCGCGTCTTATCCTCGCCGACAGATACTTCTTCGATCATGACTATGCCAACGCCGCGAAAGCTTACGCCGCGGTGAACTTGGACGCGCTCAACTCCGCCAAGTCGACACTCTACAGCTACCGCTACGCCCTCTCCCTGCTCAAAAGCAGCGACTTCAACGAGGCGCGTTCGCGATTTATGCTCCTAAACCTAAACTCCTCCGACAAGAACTATAAGCTCATCTCGCAATACTATCTCGCCTATATCCTCTATGTGGAGGGTGATTACGACGGCGCTTACTCCCTCTTCTCTACCCTGGAGCCGAAGCTCAAGCAGCTACGCACCGACACCGACGAGTATATCGCGGAGGATATCACCCCCGGCTACTACCTCACTCAGATAGAGTTCCGCCGCGGCAACTACGAGAAAGTGATCAAGCGCGCCGCGACGCTGCTGCAATCAGCCCCCGACGCGGCGTACACCGCCGAGATGCAGCGGCTCCTCGGTGAGTCTTATTTCAAAACCGACAACTATTCCAAAGCCCGCGGATACCTCTCCGACTACGTGAAGTATGCCGGCGACGGCACCGCGCGCACATCCCTATACGCCCTCGGAGTGATCGACTACGAAAACGGCAGCTACACCACCGCCGAGAATGAGTTCCTCCAGGTGGTGGACGACCGCGACGCCATCGCGCAGAGCGCATACCTATATCTCGGGCAGTGCTCCGCGAAAAGGGGCGACAACTCCTCCGCCGCGCTCTATTTCGACAAAGCATACCGCATGGCTTACGACGACAAAGTGTCGGAGACCGCCCTCTACGACTATATCGCCGCCCTAAGCTCCGGCGGAACCGCCCCCTTCTCCTCCTCCATCGACCTGCTGGAGCGGTTTCTCAACACCTACCCTAACTCCGAATACGCCCCCAAGGTGGAGGAATACCTCTCCGCGGCGTACTACAACGAGAAGAATTATTCAAAAGCGTTGGCGAGCATCAACCGCATCAGCAATCCTCCCGCGTCAGCCCTCACCGCCAAGCAGGTGGTGCTTTATGAACTCGGCGTGCAGGAGCTCTCCAACGGCGACGCCGGCTCCGCCGCCACACACCTCAAGGAGGCGGTGAGTCTGTCGAAATACAACAGCCGCGTGGCTAACGAGGCGCAGCTATGGCTCGCGCAAGCCCTCTACGCGCAAGGGAAATACTCCGAGGCGCAGAAAGCCGGCGAGGCTTACCTCAAAACCGACAAGAGCGGCACCAACGCCGCCGTGGCGACATACGACCTCGCTTACTCACTGTACCAGCAGGATAAGTTCGCCGCCGCAGCCACAAACTTCGAGAAAGCTTACAATTCCTCCGCGCTCCCGGCGTCCCTGAAACCCGACGCGCTGGAACGCGCCGCCGACTGCTATTACTATTCCTCCAACTTCACCAAGGCGAAAGCCCTCTATTCACAAGCTGAGAAGAGCGGCAGCGGCGACGCCGCCTACGCCGCCATGCGCGCCGCGAATATGGAGGGTCTCCGGGGCGACAACGCCAAGAAAGCCTCCGAGATGAAACAGATGATCGCCAAATATCCCGACTCCAAGTGGATTCCCGAGGCGATGATGGAACTCGCTTCGGCATACGCCGCGCAGGGAAAGAACAGCGACGCTATCACCGCCTACTCCAACGTGGTGAGTAAATACCCCTCGGCGCAGCAAGCGCGCCAGGCGCAGCTGCAAGTGGCGACGCTATACGCCAAAAACGGCGACACTGCCAACGCCATCGAGGCGTGCGAGACCTTGATTGAACGTTGGCCCTCCTCCGAGGAGGCGGCGACCGCGAACATCGACCTGCGCAACATGATGGGGCAACGCGGCGACCTCGCCGAATATGTGGCGTTCATCAACTCCGTCCCCGGAGCGCCCAAAATCGATGTGAACGAAATCGAATCCCTCGCTTTCGAGACCGCCGAGAACCAATGGATTCAGAATCTCAACGTGGTGGCTCCCCTGGAGAAGTATGTGAGCGACTATCCCGACGGGGCTTATCTGGCGCAAGCCCTCGCCGACCTCTCCACCTCATACAATGAGTCCGGAGCCTACGACAAAGCCCTCAGCTGCATCGACAAATTGCTGGCGCGCCGCGGTTCCTCGCAGCAAGCCCCGGAGGCGATGATGCTTAAGGCTGAGATCCTCGAGGCACACTATCCCTCACGCACCGCCGACGCGCTCGCCATATACCGCACCCTCGCGCAGAGCGGCGACACCGCATACCTCCCGGAGGCGTACTTGGGCATAGCAAGGCTCGCAAGCTCCCCCTCCGACAGATACAACTACGCCAACGCCGCCATGAACGCCGGCGGCCTCGACTCCACGCAACTCGAGGAGGCGCAATACCTCAAAGCATCCGCCGCGATAGACCTCAACCGCAACGACGAAGGTGTCGCGATACTCTCCGACCTGGCGAAATCTCCGGCATCACTCAACGGCGCCAAGAGCGCCGTCGCGCTCGGGCAGTATTACCTCAACAGAAAGGAGTACGCCAAAGCGCAAAAAGTGCTACTGGAGTTCACCAACGAGGGGACACCCCATCAGTATTGGCTCGCACGGGGATATATCGCCCTCGCCGACGCGTACACCGGCTTAGGCAAGAAATCCACCGCCAGGGAGTATCTCACCTCACTGCGCGACAACTATCCCGGCACCGAGGAGGATATACGCAAGATGATTAAGGAAAGATTATAATAACAGTTTAACTACAGAAACGATGAGAATATTAAAGAGGTTGGCTCTCGGTGCCATGGCACTCTCCGCCGCCGCCGCGACGGCTCAGGAGCTTAACGAATCATTATATGTGGAAGGTGAGTATATCCCCGACATCATCCGTATGGAGAAACTGCACCTCCTCCCCACAAAAGCGTCTTTCGACTTCAAGACCACAGCCCCGGCATACGCCTTCAGCGGTGTGCCGACATCATACTCCCCCGATGTTTTCGCGCTCCCCTCCCAAGCATGGCAGGGTAACCGCCGCCAAAGCACCCAACGCGGCTATTTCGACCTCGGGGGCGGCTCATACCTTAACCTCGCCGGGAGCACCGGATACCGTTTCCTGAACACGGAGACAAGCAGTGCCGGCGTGTGGCTGAACCATAACTCCTCCTCCCTATTCAAACCACATTGGAATGAAGCCACCGACAATTATATGCGCCGCCGCTATGACGAGACGTTGGGACTCTACGGCGATTTCCGCACCGACAAGGGGGAACTCAGCGCATCGCTCTTCTATCATCTCGGCTATTTCAATTACTACGGATTCCACGGCTACGAGGATTACAACCTCGGCGGCAAATTCCCCACACAGACCCTCAACGACCTTCAGCTGAAGGTGGACTGGAGGGGGATAGGGTCATCCCTCGACTACAGCCTCGGCGCCGGAGTGCGCTATTTCGGCTACCGGAGAATGTATGTTGTCGGTCACGACTTCATCAACAACTCCCCCGGCACCCGTGAGACCGACATTAACCTCCACGCCGCCGTGGCTAAGAGCCTCGCAAACCCCGCCAACAGCGTGGGCATACTCTTCAACGGCGACCTACTCCTTTACAGCGACACGTATGTCCCTACCGGTGGCGTGTTGGACGTGCCGGAGGATGACGACTACTGCAACTTCTCCTTCACCCCCTACTACCAATACAGCAACAGCCCGGTGAAAGCTACCATCGGCGCACAGGTGGATGTGACCGCCAACGCCGGAGTCCAGGGGTCGCGCTACAGCGCCATACATATCGCCCCGGCGGCATCGTTGGAAGTGGCGTCGCGCGGTGTAGGAGCGTTTCTGCACGTCAAGGGTGGCACCAAGCTCAACACCCTCGCCTCCGCCGCGCAGTATGATTACTACCAACAGCCGCTGATGTCGAACACCACCCCCATGTTCTCCCCCATTGATGCCGCCGTAGGAGTGAATTTAGGCCCCTGGGAGGGCTTCTCCGCCGGAGTGGAAATGGACTACGCCGTCACCAACAATGTCCTCTTAGGGGGCAATTATATGCTCAGGGGGATGGAATGTAACGGCGACATGATCGACCTGCGGGGTATGAGGGTGCTCTTCAAAGCCAACTATGAGCTAAGCTCCATCTTCTCCATCGGCGCGAACGCCGCATATCACAACCAAAGGGAGAAACGGGGCTATTTCAACGGTTATGACCGCCCGCGCTGGATCATCGACGCCTCCGCGACAGTGAACCCCGTGAAGAATGTCGCCGTGAGCCTGAACTACCAATACCGCGGCGTCAGAAGAATCTACGGTATGCAACTCGACACTTTCACCGGCGATTACAACCTCGCCTCACAACGCCTGGGCGACCTCACCATGCTCGGCGCGGGGGTGCGCTGGATGCCCGTGAAGAATATATCCATTTGGGGGGAGGCGAACAACCTCCTCGGACGAAGAACCGAAATTCTCCCCGCGCAACCCCGGGAGGGCGTGAACTTCGCGGTGGGTTTCGGGGTTACTTTCTAAAAGACTGAAACAGACATTAATGGAGCCATCCCCCCGGGGGTGGCTCATAACAAATAGAATAGAGAAACTATGAAACATATACCAATGACACTCACCTACCGCGACGAGGAGGATAGAGCGTACGGCTTGGCGGGAATGATATTGTCGCTGGGAGACCTCGGCGCGGTGGAGAACGTGGTGAGTGTCACATTGGATAGCGAAGGCCCGATGGTGACCTTTACCGACAACTACTATCACATCTTTTCACCGGTGGTGTCGCCCAAGAGCGTATGGGAGGGTGTGAAAAAGAACTTCTACCTGACTGCGGCTATGGTGGTGGCTAACCTCATGGCGCGCGCGCTTGTGCATGACCGCACCGCGGTGCCACGGCAGCTACTCAATGCCGTCTACTCCGAAATAGAGGCGGAGGGTATGGATGCCTGTGGGCTGGAGAAGGATGAGATTCAAGCCCTCTTCGACCATATCGTGATGCGCTCGCGCCGTCTCTTCGACAATCCGCGCGTGCATCCCGCCGTGAGAAACCTCTCCCAATCCCTCACCAAGCAGCGCTCGTTGTCAGCTTCCGACCTCATGGAACTACTACAGTCGCTCTAAGTTCCCCGGCTCTCCCCTCCCACAGTCTCTGTGATAGCTTTATGTGTAGTTTTATGCGTAGTTTTTTATGTGTAGCTTTATGTGTGGTTTTTATTCGTGGTTTTTATGCATATTCCTTGAATAGATCATGAATAGGAACAGGCTGAGTTATATATGCTTTTGTGAATAAATTCAGCTTTAATTCAGTCTGAACCCCTTTTTATTCTGATGTTCCATATTTTTACCCACCTTTTTAATTTTTGTCAATATTTTTTTTGCCAGGTAAATTTTTAATTGCTAACTTAGCACGCAATTCATTAATGCTGGCTTTTTCGATGCTATGTATCAAGTATATAACATATCAGGTATATAGGGTATCAAGCATATAAGTAAGTATAGAAACGAGTAATCGTAATAGATTATCGTAAAGATAAATCGGAATATTAATATCGGAATATAAAAAGGACTTTCTTATGAAGAAAACACTACTTATTACTGCTTCATTGCTTGCCGCCACGCTAAGCGGCAACGCGGAAAATCAAATCTATATCTTCGATGAGGAGATAGATGGCACAATGTACGCTGTTTCCACCAATGGCAGCTACGCCGTGGGTGGTGACGAAGACAACAGCTGTGGTATATACTGGGAGGCTTCATCCCCCACGGATATCATGATTGTCGAAGATTGCGTGTTCTACGGTGTGGCTAACGACGGCACCGCGGTAGGTTCGATGTATGTCAACGGCTCAAGTGCCGACCACGCGGGCTACTACAGCCTCTCTGAGAAGAAATGGTACCGTCTGCCGGAGAGCGACCGCCTTCTCTCACGCTCCTACGCGCGTGCGATATCCCCCGACGGAAAGTATATCGGCGGCTACCAATTCATCAAAGACCCCACTTCGGAAATCAGCGGCAGAAACTATCCCTGCCTCTGGACACGCAACGAATACGGCGAGTATGAACTCACCATGTATGATGAAATCGCCCTACCTCCGCACCAGGGTTTCTGCACTCTCTCTATGACCGACGACGGCAAAGTACTCGCCGGAACTGTCTACTGCGCTTTCGCCGCTAATATCCCCGCCTTGATCGTGGATGGCGAGATGGTGATCTTCAACGAACTCTCCGAAAAGAGCGTCACTGAGACTTTTGAATACCAAGGCAACGAGTACACCACCGACTACACTTACTATTTCATCGACGGATACGGCGACAATGATTCGTTGAACACTTTCCACGGAAACCTTATCAGCGTCGACAGGAACAATAATTTCTATGGTTTCCGCACACGTGCGGTCAATGTGCAGGAGGATGGCACCGGAGAACTCCTCAACGGAGCCTGCATGTATAACCCCGACACCAACGAATGGGTGGACAACACCTCCTACGGATACTATTACACCGGCTTGAACGGCAACTATATCTCCGCGAACGGCGGACAAATCCTCGTGGACGGCAAAGGCTACGACCTCCTGCAATACTTCGGCTTGGAGTGCGAGCGTGAGGTCTCCGGACTCTCCGCATACTCCGAGGACGGCTCCGTGAGCGCCGGCGCGACAATCTACCTCAATGAGGCGGTGGGAATGTATGGCACACAGCCTTTCGTCGTAGTGCTTGACGAACCCCTCGTCGCCGGCGTGGAGAGCGTGAACGATGAGAGCGACAACGCTTCCGTGCTCGTCAACGGCAACCAAATCGTTGTCCTCGGCGCTGAGAACGTCGCTGTCTACAACACCAACGGCTCCTTGGTAAGCAACAAAGCCGTCACCACCGCCGACGCCGGCATTTACATCGTCAAAGCCGACAACGCGGTGAAAAAAGTAGTGGTTAAATAATATAACCTCTCCCCTACTATGAAACTCCTGAAACATATTGCCGCACTGGCGTTGGCGTTGCCCATGGCAGCGTCACCGCTCAGTGCGGCTGATTATTATAGCAGCGACTTCTCCACAATCTCGGCGGCGTTCACCATCAAAAACGCCGACAACGCCCCTATCGCCGCGGATTACTACAACCGCCTCTCGCTCGACGAGGCGTGGACTTACGGCCTTATGGATACCAAAGGGTTCGTGGCACTCTCCCCGACGCACTCCAACACCGAGGAGGCTCAGGAGAATTGGCTCATCGCTCCGGCGGTCTCCGTCAATTCCGCCGAGGCGTGCGTGGTCTGGGACGCCCGTTCCGTACACCCCGACATGAGGGAGTCGTACAAGGTCATGGTCAGCGTCGACGGCTCCGAGGAGTTCTCCACCATTTTCTCCATCGATGAGGAGAGCGATTCATGGGTGACACGCTCGCTATCCCTCGCCGATTATGTGGGGCATGACGTGAGAGTGGCGTTCGTATGCACCAGCGTGAACAAGTTCATGCTCGCCATAGACACCCTCAGAATCGGAGTGCCGAAGGATTACAGCATCTTCATCGAGGATTTCACCGACCACCTCATAGGTGCTCAGGAGAAAGCCGCGGTGAACCTACGAATCACCAACGTGGGGAAGTATATAGCCTTCGCGAAGGTGGCGGTGGTGGACACCGACGTGAACTGCATGGTGGATGAGATAACCCTCCCGGGACCCCTCCCCACCGGTGCGAGCGTGGAGATAAACGCCGCCATCGATGCGGTGCTTAACCATACGCACCATTACACCGCATGGCTATACATCGACGGCGAGGAGAACGCGCTGACCCTCGTCTCCGACAGAATCATCTGCGCCGCGTTCCCTCGCAAAATACTTTTGGACAAAGCCACCGGCACATGGTGCAACAATTGTCCGGAATCGGAGGTGATCACCGAGGCGTTGCTGCGCAAATATGGCGATGAGGTCATCCCTGTCTACACCCATACCGGCGATGTGATGGTCAACGGCTCCTATTTCCGCAATCTCGCCTTCTATGAGGTGCCGCGCTTCATCGTGAACCGCAACCGCGACACCGAGAGCCGCACCAACGAGGGTTTCGACACCGAGATGGAGACACCCGCGGTGATGGGACTCTCCGCGGAAATAGCCTCTCTGAGCGACGCGACACTCTCCGTGAACTATTCCGCCGCCTTCGCCGAGAACTTCGATAACAGCGGCGATAAATACCGCCTGGGGTATGTTTTCACGCGTGATTACCTCCCCGACAATGACGATAAGAGCTATCAACAAGAGAACTCCGCCTACGCCGCCACCGCCGAGAGGTTCTATTATATGCCGGCGAAGATAGCCCCGGAGATGCACCCCTGCTATCATGTCTCGCTCGACAGCGATGCCGCTTTCGACGGCGTGCCGAACTCTCTTCCGGCGGCGATGAACGCCGGCGAGGTCTACACCGCCACCCTATCCATCCCCGTGCCGGAGAAAATCGACGACTACGACAACGGCACTTTGGTGATGTTTATCCTCGACACCGAGAGCGGATACGTCCACAACGCCGACGCTATGCCGCTGAACTCCCGCGCGGGCGTGCGGGCAATCGCCGACGACTCCCACAATAAAATCAACAACAGGATTCGATATGCCATGGAGGGTGGCTTGTGCCACCTCTACTTTGACGACAACCAAGGTTTTAACATACAGGTTTATTCCGTGGATGGACGTTTGCTCCACGCCACCTCCGGTGAGGCTTCCCCCACCGTGACCCTCGACCTCCGCCACCTCTCAGGTGTCGCTATCCTTAAGGTTAACGGCGAGGTCATGAAGATTGTTCTTTAATCAATAAGGTTTTACTGATTAATCAACAAGGTTTTACTAACGTGGTGAAAAACACCGCGGCTTTAACCGAACTCTATTACTTAAATATTTTATAATGAAGATTGTATCATTTGCAAAAAGCCTTGCATTCGCCGCGGCGTCGGTCGTCGCGATGAACGCGAGCGCGGCACTGGAGGTGACGAACGTCAACCCCGTGCAAGGCACTGTGGGTACGCTCTCCACAGTGACCCTCGAACTTAACGGCGAAAGCCTATCGGTGGCTTCAAACGCCGCCACCGTGGCGGATAGTAACAACAACTCTTTCGCTTGCTCCACCTCCACCGCACGCGGCGGTAAAGTGGTGGTGACCATGAATGAGACTATCGCCACCCCCGAAACTTACACCATCACCATCCCCGCCAACGCAATTTCCGATTCGATGAGCGGCGACGTGAATGAGGAGATTAAGCTTGTCTACACCGTCACCGGTGTGGCTTCAAGCTATCCTTTGACTTGGGGCGACGTGACCCCGGCTCCGGGAAAAGTGGAGACCCTCACCTCCCCCATCAACATCTCCTTCGAGAGCCTGACTCCCATCGCGGTGTTTGACGTGAACTCAAAGGGCGCGACAATCAGCGGTCCCGACGGTGAGGTGCAGAATGTCTCCATCATGGCGAACAACAACTCAGGCACCGTGACCATCAAATTCAGCGAGGATCTCACCACCCCCGGCGACTACGTAGTGACTATCCCCGAGGGTTGGGCGGTGAACACCGACGGCGAGGGTATCAGCCCCGAATTGAAGCTCAACTACACCGTGGAGAAGAAAATATTCCTGACCTTGGGTGAAGGGGACTTCATTGTGGATCCCGAAACAGATGAGAGCCTCGCATCCCTCTCTCAGGTGAGATTCTTTATGCAGAACGGTTCCGAGGAGTTTGCCCTGGTAGACCCCGACAATGCCTTTGCCACAGCCACCGACGCCGAGGGTGATCTCTTGGCTACCGGTAAAGTTTCCATGCAGTCTGTGAACACGGGACGCATCACCGTGGAATGCCTTGTGGTGGAATTTGAGACACCCATCACCACCCCCGGCGCATGCACCGTCACTATCCCCACCGGCACATTGACCGCCATGGATTATGATCCTGATTCGGAAAGCTGGGATTTGGTGCCTGTGTACTTCAACGCTTTCTCCGTGACTTACAATATCCTCGCTTTGGATGACGCTAAAGTCACTGCCACTCCAGCCGACGGCACACGCATGGACGCGCTCGTAGGCACCATTGATTTCGCTTACGATGATTTGCTCGAGGATGGACTCTACTTCGACGGCGGCGAGGATAGCGTGAATGCTATCGTGGCTGATGCGGAGGGTAAGACCGTGGCTACTTTAGCCGCCGCATACGGCGATGTTAAAGGACATGTGACAGTGACAATCCCCGAGGATGAGGCTATCTCCGCACGCGGCACCTACACCGTCACTATTCCCCAGGGAAGCGTCAGAAACGCCTCCGGTGATGATTTCGTAGGTAAGGCTTCCGTGACTTACTACGTTGGCAAAGAGGTGCGTGAATTGGATCCTATGGACTACTCAGCCGACCCCGAGGATGGTTCCGAACTGCAATCCATATCCGAAATACTCATTTCCATGAACAACGGCGTGGAGGATCTCGCCCTCGTGGAGGAGACCGGTACCGCATCGTTGAAGAACGCCAAGGGTGACGAGGTGGCTACCGCCGCCGTTACTCTTGAGGAACAGCAAGGTAAAGTGGGCATGAGAACTGTGATCATGGTGCGTTTCGCCGAGGCTGTCACTACCCCCGGTGAGTACACTTTGACTATCCCCGAAGCTACTTTGATGGCTTCCGATTTGGATGAGAACTACAACCTCGTTGATATCTACTTGGGCACCATCACGCTCAACTACGTAATCCCCTCCCCCGTGTTCAACGTGACCACCGATCCTGAGGATGGTTCCGAGGTGAACGCGCTGAGCTCCGTGACAATCACTTTCGAGGGCGCTACCTCTGTGGTTATAAACGACCAGGCTTCCGCCGCCGACTTCCCCTACGTGGCTACTGTGAAAGATGGCGGGCTTGAGAAAGTGGCTCAATGGACAGGCTTCGCTTCCGACAACACTCTTACTGTGAAATCTTTCGGCACCGGCGTGACCGAGGCCGGATACTATATCGTGGTTGTTCCCCCGACATTCTTCACCGTGGACGGTGTCACTCCGGGCGAAGACCTCGCATTTGAATACACCGTGGTAGCTCCCAAAGCAACATTCTTCTACGACTTCAAAGTGAAGAATATCGAGGAGGAATCCACCGTGAATGAGCTTTCGACAATCACATTCGAGTACTCCGCCGTTGACGGCGAGGGGAACGCTATCACTGAGGGGATGACCTACAAGCATAACCCCGTGATCACTCCGCGTGTGGAACGTGTGGAGGGTACTGAAGTGGTGGAGACTTGCGCCGGAACTATCACCGGTGAGGATCCCGTTTTGACATGGTCGGCTTACTACACTGTCACAAACGACGGTATGTATATCTTCACCGTACCCGCCGAATATATGACCATCACTAACGCCGACGGCACCTCTATCACCAACGATGATGATATGTTCATGTTCTTCTTCGAGAAAAAGAACAACGGTGTCGACAGCGTTGAAATAATCCCCGTGGAGAGAGACGCGGTCTATAATCTCCAGGGTGTGAAAATGAATGTTGAGTTCGAGAACCTCCCCGCCGGTATCTATGTGGTTAACGGCAAGAAGGTTGTGAAGGACTAACACATAAGGAATCTGCTCCTTTCGAACACCACGAGAGGAGTGTGACGATAGACAAAGAAGGCCGGGGAGTAAATTGATTGGGGCTCCCCGGCCAATTTTTTGCTAAGAATTATGCTGATTTTTGCTAAAATTTTTGCTGAAATGTTGCGTGAATAAAAAAAACTTTCTAACTTTGCACTCGCTTAGGGAACTAAGCGTGACATATCAAAGGAGAGGTGGGTGAGTGGCTGAAACCACCAGTTTGCTAAACTGACGTAGGAGTTATCCTACCACGAGTTCGAATCTCGTCCTCTCCGCACTTCGAAATCCGCTGACATCGCTCGGCGGATTTTTTTGTCACATGAGAAATCAAAGATATTTATCAAGATTTTTGTTCTTTTGCAATCATGATTTTTAGTAACTTTGCAATCAGGAATCTCGCCAAGGTGACATTTTGTATTCCAAAAGTGTTCATAATTTGGGGTGTCCGCAATTAGGAGATTAGCAACTAAGTGTATAACAATTAAGGGTATAATGAGGTGAAAGAATTTACCGACCAAGATATAGAACGCATTGAGACGTTGATTGACGCACGTAATGAGAGTGAGGCCCGTAAAGAAATCAACGAGCTTCACCCCGCCGATATCGCCGAGCTTTTTCAGTCGCTGAATCTTAAGCAGGCTGAATGGGTGTTCCACCTCATAAACGACGGCGAGAAGCAGGCTGACGTGCTCATGGAGCTTGACGAGGAGGACCGCAAACGTCTTCTCGAAGGTATGGATTCCAAAGAGATAGGTCAGTTTATCGACCTTCTCGACACCGACGACGCTGTTGACCTCATCCAGGAACTCGACGAGGAGGACCGCGACGAGGTGATCCAAAGCATCGACGACGTGGAGCAGGCGGGAAACATCGTCGACCTTCTGAAATATGACGAGGACACCGCCGGAGGTCTCATGGGCACGGAGATGATCGTGGTCAATGAAAACCTCTCCATGCCCGACTGTATCAAGGAGATGCGCCGCCAGGCGGAGGATATGGACGAAATCTACTACGTCTATGTCGTGGATGATGACAACAGACTCCAGGGCATACTCCCGCTGAAAAAGATGGTGACGCATCCTTCGGTGTCAAGAATAAAGCACGTGATGGAGAAGGAGCCGGTGATGCTGCGCACGGACACCCCCATAGACGAGGTCGCCCTCGACTTTCAAAAGTATGACCTCGTGGCTATGCCCGTTGTCGACGGTATCGGAAGGCTCGTTGGACAAATCACCTTCGACGATGTGATGGACGAGGTGCGCGAACAGAGCGAACGTGACTACCAATTAGCATCAGGTCTTAGTAGCGATGTGGATGCCGACGACTCCATCTTCGCCCAAACAAAGGCGCGCCTGCCATGGCTCCTCATAGGCATTATCGGCGGTATCCTTAATTCCGTAATCCTCGGAGGCTTCGAAGCCCAAATCGCCGCCGTGGCGACATTGGCGCTCTTTATCCCCCTTATCGGAGGCACCGGAGGAAATGTCGGCGTGCAGGCATCCGCAATCGTGGTGCAGGGTCTCGCCAACGGACGTTTGGACGTGAAAGACACCGCCAAACAGATTGGTAAAGAGGTGCTTATAGGCTTGGTGAACGCAATAGTGATCTCCGCCGTGGTGCTTCTCTACAACTTTATAGTGCATCCGGGGGAGTACGCGGTCACTTTCTCCGTATCGGCATCCCTCTTCTGCGTGGTGATCTTCGCCACAATCTTCGGCTCCTTGGTGCCGTTGACCCTCGAACGTTTGAAAATAGATCCGGCGCTCGCCACCGGTCCCTTTATACAAATCACTAATGATGTGGTGGGTATGCTCATTTACGTGGGTGTAGCCACGTGGATGCTCTCCATCTACGGTCACTAAAAAGAATATATGAAAAAGATTGTGGAGACTCCGCTGATGAAGCAATATATCGAGATGAAACGCAAACATCCCGACGCGATATTGCTTTTCAGAGTGGGGGATTTCTATGAAACATTCTCCGACGACGCCATCGAAGCGTCGCAGATATTGGGTATCACCCTTACACGCCGCGCCAACGGCGCCGCGTCTCATGTGGAACTCGCCGGATTCCCGCACCATGCGCTGGATTCCTATCTCCCGAAGCTCGTGAGGGCGGGAAAACGCGTGGCTATATGCGAGCAGCTGGAGGATCCCAAACTCGCTAAGAAGTTGGTGAAAAGGGGTATAACGGAGCTTGTGACCCCAGGCATCAATATGAGCGACAATATCCTCCAGGCACGTCAAAACAACTATCTCGCCGGCGTTTACTTCGGCGCTAAAACAATCGGTGTCGCGTTTCTCGACATCTCCACGGGGGAATTTATGTGTGAGGAGGGGGACCGCGCCTCAATCGATAAACTCCTGAGCACCATGCAGCCCAAGGAGGTGGTGGTCATGCGCGGCGAAAAGGGGAGAGCCGTACAGATGTTCTCCCTCAAGTGCGCCATGTTTGAACTCGAGGATTGGATCTACACCTACCAGTCAGCCACCGACAGGCTTACACGCCATTTCTCCACAAACACCCTCAAGGGTTTCGGCATCGAGTCCATGCCTCAGGCGGTGATCGCCGCCGGGTCGCTGCTTTATTATCTTGATTCCACAAACCATACACATGTGTCGCACATCACAACCCTGCGCCGTTTGGATCAGCAGAATTTTGTGCGCCTCGACAGATTCACTCTCAAGAACTTAGAGGTGCTGTCGTCGTTGGCGGAGGAGGGCACATGTCTTCTTGATATTATCGACCGCACCGCTTCGCCGATAGGGGCGCGCCGTCTGCGTAGGCGTCTGATGTTCCCCTTGATGGATCCGGTGGAGATTAACCATCGCTTGGACGTGGTGCAGTGGTTCGTGGAGCATGAGGAGGAGGCGTGCCAGATGAGGGATTTCCTTTCCGACATCGGTGACCCGGAGCGTATCGCCGCACGTACCGCCGCCTTGCGCGTAGGGCCGCGTGAGCTGGTGCGACTGCGACATTCACTTCATGCTTTCGCCGAGCTAAAACGTTCATTGATGGTAAGTTCCGATGCCAATGTGGCAAAGATAGGGGAGAACATAGACCCCCTCACCGAACTCACCGATAAATTGCAGCGCACACTCTTGGAGGATTCACCATTGACAGCGTCACAGGGCGGGATGATCGCCCCCGGAGTGAACGCGGAGCTTGACGAACTTCAGTCTTTGTTGCACCACAATAAAGAGGCCCTATGTGCGATTCAGGCGCGTGAAATAGAAACCACAGGCATACCATCCTTGAAAATCAGTTTCAACAACGTGTTCGGATACTATATCGAGGTGAGGAACACTCACAAGGACAAAGTGCCGGAGACATGGATACGAAAGCAGACCCTTGTGAATGCGGAAAGGTATATCACTCCCGAACTTAAGGAGTTTGAACAGAAGATATTAGGCTCTGAGGAACGCATTTCCGCCCTGGAGACTCAGATATTCAACCAATTGGTTGAGGAGACGGGGAAGTATGTGGCGGTGATTTTGCGCAACGCCTCCGAAGCCGCCGAGGTGGACTGCCATCTCGCCATGGCGGCGATTGCCGCGGACTACGGCTACGTGCGTCCGCAGGTGGATGATTCCTTGGATCTTGACATCACCGACGGCAGGCATCCCGTGATAGAACGTATGCTTCCGGTGGGGGAGCAGTATGTGGCAAACTCCATCCATTTGGATTGCGACAAGCAGCAGATACTGATAATCACAGGTCCGAACATGAGCGGAAAATCGGCTCTGCTGCGTCAAACGGCGTTGATAGTACTACTTGCCCAGACAGGGTCGTTCGTGCCGGCACGCGCCGCGAAAATAGGCGTGGTGGACAAAATTTTCACACGTGTGGGCGCCGGAGACAACATCTCTCGCGGCGAATCCACTTTTATGACTGAAATGACCGAGGCGGCGGCGATCCTAAACAATATAAGCCGGCGTTCCCTGGTACTCTTCGATGAGTTGGGTCGCGGCACCGCCACTTACGACGGCATTTCCATCGCATGGGCGATAGTGGAACATATCCACGAAAACGGATATGCGCACCCGAAAACGCTTTTCGCGACACACTACCATGAACTCAACGAGATGGAGAACAGTTTCCCGCGTATCGCCAATTTTAACGTAGCGGTATCTGAAGTGGATGGTAAGGTGGTGTTTATGCGTAAGTTGCAGCGCGGAGGTTCGGAGCACAGCTTCGGTATCCATGTGGCTAAACTCGCCGGCATACCCCCAAGCAT
This sequence comes from uncultured Sangeribacter sp., assembly GCA_964418705.1. Lineage (GTDB taxonomy): Bacteria > Bacteroidota > Bacteroidia > Bacteroidales > Muribaculaceae > Lepagella. The sequence goes on along the minus strand of CAYQMV010000001.1, from coordinate 139,052 downwards.
CGTGAAACGTGCCAACCAAGTGCTCGAACGTTTGGAGTCCGACAGCGCCGACACCGGCGGAAAGGCGGAACTAAAGGATTTGGGTAAAATGCGCGAGGGATACCAGATGTCGATTTTCCAATTGGATGATCCGTTGGTGTCGGAGATACGCGGTAAAATTCTGAAGTTGGATATCGACAACCTGACACCGCTGCAGGCGCTCACCATACTCCATGATCTGAAATCATTGCTTCTTGGCAAGGAGGCGTAGCACGCTGACTATACGCTGCTAATAATGCTTTGGCAAAAGATGCGGCGGCTCACGCTATGCCGATGGGAGAGTGGTGATGCTTTGGAGTATCTCCAGCGCTGTTTCCACACGGTTTATGTTGGAGATTGTGATGGAACGTTTCCCGTTGACCTCACGTAGGTTGCAGCGTGTGAAGTTCTGTTGCAGATAGGTGAGTATGCGTCCGAACGCCGGGGATTGATAGTATGCCTGGTTGTCTTCGCTTACGAAGAATAGATACATCTTCCCGTTTTTGAGGTTCAAGCGTTCCACGCCGAGTTGCTTGGCATAGCGGCGTAGAGGAACTATGCGTATAAGTTCCTCGGTGACCTCTGGAATGGCACCGAAGCGGTCTTTCATCGCGTCGCGGAATCCCGCGATCTCCTCGTCGCTCTCCATCATATCCAAGCGCCGGTAGAGGTTTATGCGCTCCGATTCCTGGGGTACGTAGGTGGGGGGTATCATCAGTTCCATGTCGCTCTCCACGGTGCAATCAGCCACAAACTCCTCCTGTGCGGCGGAAATCTCCTCTTGGAACGTGTCGGCGAACTCCTCGGTGCGCAACTCAATCACCGATTCTTTCAGAATCTTCTGATATGTCTCATAGCCTAGGTCGGCGATAAACCCTGATTGTTCGGCTCCGAGAAGGTTTCCGGCACCACGTATGTCGAGATCCTGCATCGCTATGTGGATTCCGCTGCCGAGACCGCTGAAGCTCTCTATCGCCTGCAAGCGGCGGCGGCTTACGGGAGTGAGTTCCGCCCCCGGCGGCACAAGCAGGTAGGCGAAGGCTTTCCTGTCGCTGCGTCCCACGCGTCCGCGGAGCTGGTGGAGCTCGCTTAATCCGAAGTTCTGGGCGTTGTCGACGATGATGGTGTTGACGTTGGGCATATCGATACCGTTCTCCACGATGGTGGTGGCGAGAAGCAGATCGTAGTCGTGGTTGGAGAAGTCGCAGATGGCCTTTTCAAGGCTTTCAGGCGGCATTTGTCCGTGTCCGATGGCAATCCTAAGGTCCGGCACCAAACGACGCAGCTGACGCTCTATCACGCTCATGCGCTCAATGCGGTTGCAGATGAAGAATATCTGTCCGTTGCGCGAAAGCTCGAAGCGGATGGCCTCCTTCACTATGTCGTCGCTCATCGTCGCCACCGTGGTCATCACGGGGCGTCGGTTGGCTGGGGGTGTGGTGAGGTTGCTGAGGTCGCGCGCTCCCATAAGCGAGAATTGAAGCGTGCGAGGTATCGGAGTGGCTGACATGGTGAGCGTGTCGACGTTCACTTTCAGTTGTTTCAGTTTCTCTTTTACCGCCACTCCGAATTTCTGCTCCTCATCGATTATCAATAGTCCGAGGTCTTTGAATTTCACCTCTTTGCCTATGATTTTGTGTGTCCCTATGAGTATGTCGATTTTCCCTTCCGCCAGGTCGGCGTATATCTGTTTAAGCTCTTTCGGCTTTTTGGCGCGGGAGATGAATTCCACCCTCACCGGCATCTCTTTCAGTCGCTCGGAGAAGGTGTGGTAGTGTTGTAGCGCGAGCACGGTTGTCGGCACGAGCACAGCCGTCTGTTTGCCGTCTGTGGCTGCTTTAAACGCCGCTCTGACGGCTATCTCTGTTTTCCCGAACCCGACATCACCGCACACCAAACGGTCCATAGGACGCGATGATTCCATGTCGGCTTTTATCGCCTCGGTGGCTTTAATCTGGTCGGGGGTGTCTTCGTAGATGAAGCTCGCTTCAAGCTCATGCTGAAGATATGAGTCGGGGGAGTAGGCGAATCCTTTCTCTTCGCGCCGTGCCGCATAGAGCTTGATTAGGTCGCGCGCGATATCCTTGACTCTCTTTTTCGTTTTCTCCTTAAGGCGTTGCCATGCCCCGGACCCGAGCTTGCTCAGACGCGGAGCCGCACCTTCGGCGCCGCGGTATTTCGATAGTTTATGCAGGGAGTGGATGCTGACGAAGATTAGGTCGTCGTTGGTGTAGAGGAGCTTGATCATCTCCTGTGTGTGTCCCGCCACATCTGTGCGGATAAGACCTCCGAAGCGTCCTATGCCGTGGTCGCTGTGGACAACGTAGTCCCCGACTTCCAACTTGTTCAGTTCCTTGATGGAGAGCGCCAGCTTGCCGCTGCGGGCACGGTCGCTTTTGAGATTATACTTGTGGAAGCGGTCGAAAATCTGATGGTCGGTGAAGAAACAATTGTGGGTGGCGTGGTCGATGAACCCGGCGTGGAGGGTGCCCTCCACGGGGGTGAAGGTTATGTTCTCCCCGCGGTCTTGGAATATGGCTTTCAGACGCTCCGCCTGGTGAGGTGAGTCGGAGAGTATATATAGCTTGTATCCGTCGTTGAGGTAACGGATGAAGGAGTCGGATATGAGGTCGAAGTTCTTGTGGTAGAGTGATTGGGGGGTGCAGTCAAGGGAGAGTGTGCGGTGGGAATCTGCTCTGTCGGTTCCGTCAGGAGGGAGAGTGCCCCCGAATTCAATCACTTTGAGGTTGTTCCAACGTGATTGGAAGGCTTCGAAGTCCACCACGCGTGTGATGGCGTCGGATTCACCCTCTCCGGAGATTTCCACCTCCGCCGCCATTCTCTCATGGGTGATCTCCTCCACGCGTTGCAGCAGACGGGAGTGGGTGCTGTTGAAAACCACCGTGTCTTCTCCGATAAAATCTAGGAAGGAAATCTCGGCTGAGGGATCCTGTTTCACATCGGGGATTATAGACACCCGTTCTGGCATCTCGGAGCTTAGTTGGGTCTCCACATCAAAATTGCGAATAGAGTCTATTTCATCGTCGAAAAAATCGATGCGGTAGGGTAACTCATTGGAGTAGGAGAAAACGTCGAGAATGGAGCCGCGGAGGGCGTATTGCCCCGGTTCGTAGACGTAGTCCACGCGGTGAAAGCCAAGGTCGTCCAATTTCTCCCTTATTTCGCGCATTTCCACATGGTCCCCTTTTGCCAAATTGATTGTGGAGTGGGTCATCTCCTCTTTCGCCGGCACTCTTTCCGCCAAGGCTTCGGGGTAAGTCACCACCCATCGTGTGGCTGGGGAACCCCATGAGTTGAGCACATCGGTGCGCAGAATGCGGTTGGGCTCGTCGGGTTGACCATATTTAATGTCGCGGCGGTAGCCGGAGGGGAGGATTTTCACCTCCTCTGGAGTGGCTATGCGGCTGAGGTCGTGGTATAGGTATCCGGCACTGTCAAGATCCTCCGTCACCACCAGAATCGGGCTTTTACCCTTTTTTATCGTGCCCAGCAGCATCGCTATGGCGCTCCCTTCAAGTCCTGTCAGACGGCATCCCTTTTTCTCGGGGGATTGGAGTAGCGCACGGAGTGCTTTCTGGCGCGGTGCGGTGGTGAACAACGGAAGAATTTCGCGCAGTGTCATTTCTTTTTCTTCAATATTTTGTTGTATTCGTTCTTGTCGTTGATGATTTCCAAGGCCTTATGGTAGTTGTCGTTCCAACGAAGGGCTGCTTCGGCGCGTCCTTGGTCATAGTAGAACCGATCCACTATCCATGGGACGAGGATGGACTCAATCTCGTAGTGTTGCTTGGCGAGGTCCTTGTCGATATCCGGCTTGAGGGCATCGCTAAGATAGTTGAGTGTAGAGTCCACACTGTCGGTGACGAATCCCTCCTCTTTCGCTTTATCTCGCAGTTGGGTCAGGAGAGCGGCGGACTCGTTGTTATAGGTGAATTTGGCCTCTTTCAAGCGTTGTTTGAGCAGCTCGAAATCCTCCTCGGAGAGCTTGAATTTTTGTGGTGGGTCGATGCTCTCGTGGGTGGCGGAGTATTCGTTGGCATAGTCATAGAGAATCCTCCCTTTAGCAAGTTCGTAGACGAGATTGCTGACTATGGTGTCTTTAACCTCAATGTCGGGCATCAGCCCCCCGCCGTCGCGCACTTCACGTCCGTTGCGTGTGTGGAATACGGATGTGAGGCTGTCGGGCACGTAGCGTGCCGATCCGTCGGCGTTGCGGTGTGAATAATCAAGGGCTTGGATCAGGCGTCCCGAGGGTATATAGTATTTCGCTGTGGTGTATTTGAGCATGTGCCCGAAGGGGAGTTGCTGGGTGGTTTGCACCAACCCTTTCCCAAACGAACGCTCACCTACAAGGACGGCGCGGTCGAGATCCTGCAGCGCTCCGGCGAGAATCTCGGAGGCGGAGGCGCTTCCGGAGTTTATCAGCACAATCAAAGGTATGTCGGGGAAAATAGGGGTCTTGGTGGTGCGGTAGTTGCGTAATTCCACGCTGTCGCGTCCGCGGGTGGTGGCGATGGTGGTGCCTCGCTCCACAAACATGCCGGCGATTTCCACAGCTTGGCTGAGAAGACCGCCGCCGTTGTTTGCGAGATCGAAGATGATGCCTTTGAGCTTGGGGTTCTGTTTGAACTCAATGAGGGCTTGACGCACCTCCTGCGCCGCTTTCTCCGAGAAGGTGGTGAGGCTGATATATCCTATGCCGTCGTCGTCCACACGGGCGAGTTCCACCGCCGGCATATTGATTTTGGCGCGTGTGATATCGAATGATAGAAGCGAATCCTCCACATAAGGTCGCACAATGCCCACATTAACTTTCGTGCCGGGTTCTCCGCGCAGAAGTTTCGACACTTTGCTGCTGGGGAAACCTTTGGTGTCGATGGTGTCCACTCTCACCACGCGGTCGCCCGAACGTATCCCCGCCATGTCGGCGGGTCCCCCTTTGGTGGGGGATGTAAGATACACGTTGCCGTTGTACTGCGTCATGTAAACCCCAATGCCCCCAAATTCACCCTTCGATGATGATTCAAAAGCCTCCTGCTCGGAGTCAGTGAAATAGTTGGTGTAGGGATCGAGGGTGGCGAGCATGGCGTCGATGGCGTTGTGCATCATCTCATCATTGTTGAGCGTGTCGACATAACCCTCCTCCAATTCACTTATTATTTGGGTGAATATGGTGAGATTATGGTTCACGGTGTTGTCGTGGCTCTTCTGTGCCGCGACAAATCCTATGCTTGTGGCGGCGATACCTCCGAGGAGGAACGCTCGCATGGCGGAGTGTCGTTTCATCGTTGTCCTCTATGGATTTTTATATTTTGTGTCCCTCCTCCATCGGTGGGTGGGGATAGTCGATGGTGTAGTGCAATCCACGGCTCTCTTTGCGTTCCATGGCTTGGCGCATGATCAAGTATGCCACGTTGATGATATTGCGGAGTTCGCATAGTTCGCGCGAGGGGGTGCTTACTTTGAAGAGCTTTTCTGTCTCTTCGTAGAGAATGTCAAGACGGTTCCACGCACGGTTGAGACGCAGGTCGCTACGTACGATACCTACGTAATACCCCATTATTTGGTTCACTTCTTTCACTGATTGAGTGATGAGCACCATCTCTTCGGGGTGGGCGGTTCCTTCGTCGTTCCATTCGGGGATGTCGTTGCGGAAGTCATATCCGTCGATTTTGGAGAGGGCGTCGCGCGCCGCTGCTTCGGCATACACCACCGCCTCGATGAGGGAGTTGCTTGCCAGACGGTTGCCGCCGTGGAGCCCGGTGCAACTGCACTCTCCCACAGCGTAAAGACGGGATATGCTGGATTCTCCGTTGAGGTTCACTTTGATGCCGCCGCACAGATAGTGCGCCGCCGGTGCCACCGGAATGTAATCTTTGGTGATGTCGATGCCGAGGGAAAGACATTTCTCATAGATGGTCGGGAAGTGGCGTTTTGTCTCTTCCGGATCCTTCTGAGTGACATCGAGATATACGTGGTCGGTGCCGTGAAGTTTCATCTCGGAGTCAATGGCGCGCGCCACGATGTCACGCGGTGCCAACGACAGACGCGGATCATACTTTTGCATGAACTCCTCTCCGTCGAGATTGCGCAGCACTGCTCCATAGCCGCGTATGGCTTCCGTGATAAGGAATGAGGGACGGTCGCCGGGATGGTAAAGCGCGGTGGGGTGGAATTGGATGAATTCCATGTCTTTGACCGTTCCTTTGGCGCGGTAGACCATGGCGATGCCGTCGCCGGTGGATATCAATGGGTTGGTGGTGGTTGTGTAAACTCCACCGACACCTCCGGTGGCCATAAGGGTCACCTTCGCGAGGAATGTGTCCACACCTCCGGTGGCTTGGTTGAGTACGTATGCGCCGTAGCAGGTGATGTCGGGTGTGCGGCGTGTCACTACTTTCCCCAAGTGATGTTGGGTGAGAATCTCTATCGCGAAGTGATTCTCGTAGATATCTATGTTGGGATGGTGTTTCACTGTTTCCACAAGACTCTCTTGTATCTCCTGCCCGGTGTTGTCTTTATGGTGGAGAATACGGAACTCCGAGTGTCCCCCTTCACGGTGAAGGTCAAACTCGCCATCCTCTTTTTTGTCGAATTTCACGCCCCATTTTATTAGTTCGTTGATTTGTGAGGGTGCGTTTTTCACTACTTTCTCCACGGCGGCGGGGTCGCTGAGCCAGTCGCCTGCCACCATTGTGTCGTGGATATGTTTTTCAAAGTTGTCAACTTTCAGATTGGTGACGCTTGCCACGCCTCCCTGGGCATAGAATGTGTTGGCTTCTTCCAATGATGTTTTGCATACCAATGCCACTCTTCCCTTATCGGCTACTTTGAGTGCGAAACTCATGCCGGCGATGCCGGAGCCGATGACTAAATAATCATACTTGTAAACCATCTTCAAGCAGAATTTTCTTTTTCTTAGTTTATTCCTGTATTGAACGCCAAAGGTACAGAAAAATTTTTAATAGAGGTGCTCCATCTCTGTTTTTTTGAAAATGTTTTTCTGTTTTTTGTGAGAAAATGAAGATTACGCTGTGAGAAAATGAAGATTCCACACTCTGTGACGGAGCGTGGAATCCCTGTTCCATTTAAGACTTAGGCTTTTCTCAATGTGTTAATGGTTTTGCCTATGTTGTTTGTTTGTTATTTATTATGTTTTTACGAAGAGTCGTTTTGAAGAGCTATTCTGATAATTTGTTTTGAAAAGCTATTAAAGTGCTTCAATCGCTTTTGATTCTATGCCTGTCAAGTCAGCTATCTTGTTGATGTCCATTCCGGCATTCTTCATATTTTTTGCGATTTCAAGCACCGCTTCTTCACGGCCTTGCGCCATACCTTGCGCCATACCTTGCGCCATACCTTGCGCCATACCTTCCGCACGGCCTTGCCGCATACCCTCCTCACGACCTTGTGCCATACCTTGTGCCATACCTTGTGCCATACCTTGCCGCATACCCTCCTCACGGCCCTCGTTGACGCTGTAGTCCAGCACCGCAAGGTTGTCGCGGTAGCGTTTAAGGTCGCGGTCGTAGCGGCGGCGTTCCGCCTCGTTCATCGCTCCGTATTCCGCCACATCTTCGAAAGCAAGCATCTCATCGATAATCTGCTTGTAGGGTATCTTTTGTAGTTGTTCCAGGTTCTTCATAACGTATATCCATCTTTCAAAGTTGTTTTCACATTCCTGCTCGCTCTTGGTCATTTCCGGAAGGCATATGTATATCATACGCATTTTGTCGGAAAATTGTTCATCGCTCCCTTTGTACGCCAGCACCACGTCGTTGCGCAGTCCCGGACGTATCCCGGGGAATTTGAAGTTCATGAAAAACACTCCGTACACCGCTTTGATGTCGTAGCGCCACTCCCTCCCCTTGCGGCTTTGGTGCGTCACCGCCGACGCCATATAGAATATCGACCGGTCTTTGAAGTAGCCCTGCGCCTGGTTCTGCATCTCCACGATCACGTGATCTCCGGAGTCGGTGGTGCAGTAAACGTCGTAGATGATTGTGCGGTCAACCTCCGACAGCCCGACATTCTCCTTGTCAAGGTATGTCACATCGGATATTTTAACCTCGCCCTCCAGCAGGGTGTTGAGGAATCCGATGAGTATGCTTTTATGTTCCTCCTGTCCGAAAATGCGTTTAAACGCTGTGTCGGTGAAAGGATTGATATATTTGCTCATTTTCCTCTATGGTATTAGCATTTACAAAGTTAGTGCTTTATTTCATTCTGTGCAAGTGAATAATTTAGAATTTGTTTAAAAAAATAAGCCCTATACCGTCGTGACGAGGGTATAGGGCTCCGTAATTATACTCCAACTGTAATAGTTGGGTGTTTGGTAATCTTTTTAGAGGGCGATTTTGCTTACTTTGTCACCGGCGCGACGGATGTAGATGCCCTTTTCTGTGGGTTGTGCGATCTTCATGCCTTGAAGATTGTAGTATTCCACAGGAGCGTTCTCCTCGTCGATGGTGGTGGCTTTCACTCCGCTAAGGGTTTCTCCGGTCAGGAGGTTGTAGACTGTTGTGATTTTTGTGTAGCCATATTGACCTGTCACTTGGGCGTTGCCGTTATCATCATCGCCGGCGTAGAGTGTCCAGTCCTCAAATTCGATGATGTTGTTATTCTCACCGGAGATTGTGGCTGTCACGCTGTCGTCGATGTTGGTGCCGTCGAAGCTATAGAGGTACAATTGGTATGAGCTGTCTTGATAGAGAATTTGGTTTTGCGCTGTTGCTGTTTTGCTTTCAGGGTCGATATCAAATTCCACGTAATCGTTGAAACCGGCTGCCATCATGTTTGCTACGCCGAGTACCAAATTGCCGTCTCTGTTTTCGAAATATGAGTCGAGCGCATAATTGTAGTAGGTGTTACCATCCCCTTTCATTGTCATTGTGGCGTTGGATTTTACAAATTCCGCGCCATAGCAGTAGTCGTAGAACATATCTTTGTATGTTCCGTCAATGATATATACGCACCAAGGGGCGGCTGTGGAAATTACGCCGTCGGAGTTGATGGTAAGTACTATCGGTGTTGTTGTGTCGGGTGCTTTGTAGTCGGAGTCTGTGGAGTATAGACTGATTGTGCCGTAGTCTGTGCTGCCGAGAATTTGTCCTGCCGGAATTGACAATGTGCCGGCGTTGAAGTCCACGATGGCTTCGATTTCGTTGGTGCCCTCATCCCAGAAGTTGGAAATGGTGACGGTGTTTTCATCGAATGCTTTGATGGTGCAGTAGCAGGAGTAGTCTGTAAATCCTTGCTGTGAAACGTAGTAATAGTACATCATGTTCCATGTACCCTCCATTTCAGCTGTGGAGGTGAACTGATGTTCGGTTACAGTCTTGGGCACGCTTTTCAGCGTGCGCACGTTTTGTTGCATTGCTTTGACTTCTCCTTGGGGGATCAATCCTTCATGGATTTTGTTTGGTTGAATACCTGCGGCTGACGCCATAGTTGACGACGCGAACACTATAGCGCCGATAAGTGAGTAAATCTTTCTCATTAGTTGATATTTAGGGTTTATTTAATGTCATAAAATTATCACTCTGGCAAAGTTATATATTTTTCTTCAATTTTCGAAGAGTTAGATGTGGTTATCTTTCTTTTTGCCATTGTTTTTGAACAAAAATGCCGCGCATTCTTTGCTTTGAAGTGCGGCATTTATGGATTATGGAGTTTGGGAATCGTGGTTGGCGGCTCATTCGTTGATTTCCAACGAGAGGTCTTTGTGGTCCCACGGGAAGATTACGGATAGCGTGTGTGTTGTGGCATTATAGTGCCAGCCGCTTTGCCGTATCGCTTTCAATGATGAGGAACGTGTCATCTGCATTCCGTTGGAAATCGCCACGCTTTTGGGCGCTTTGTTGACACCTACCACCTCCATGGTGATCATTCTCACTTCCGGCATCTCCGAGTATCCCCCTTCGGCACTTAGCTCGATACTGATTTTCCCATCGTTGCGTATGCCGCTGAAGTGGGCGAGCACATATTCGCCGTCTTCCAAAGAACGTGTGGATATGCGGTTGTCTTCAAAGAGTGTGTACGCTGTTTCCTCTTTTGAGGGGAAGTACTTCATTTTAAGGAATTGAGGGTCATATTCTGTCACGTTCTCAATCGGTTGCGTGTATTGAGGGATGAATGAACCCTCTTTTACGAATATGGGGAGTTCATTAATCGGTGTCTTTACAGATTGAGTGGTGCCTCCGGTGTAGCTTAGCGCGGGATTGTTCCAGCTGATCCATTTCCCAGAGGGGAAGGTCACTTTGCGGCTTTTTACACCGGGGTTCATCACCGGGGCTATTAGCACTTCGTCGCCCCACAGGTATTCATCGTTGATGTTGCTGTATTTCTCTTCGGCATTGTCGCCGCGGAAGTTCAGCGGACGTGCCAGTGGCGCTCCCTCGGTGGTGTTCTCGTAAGCCAGGGTGTAGTTGTAAGGCAACCATTCATATCTCATTTTGATGAATCGTTTGGATATTGACTCATATTGAGGATAGTTGTACGGCTCCGGTTTCATCTGCGCATGTGTGCGGAATGTGGGGGTGAAGGCGCCCATTTGCAGCCATCTGACGTATAGCTCCGGGTTGGTGGGGTGTGCCTGGTCAACAGCGAAACCGCCTATGTCGCTGCTCATGTACGCCAGACCCGATAGTGATGAATTGAGCATGATGTTCACTTGGGGTTGGAATCCCGCCCAGCTTCTTGCTACGTCGGTGGACCAGGGGAATACGCTGTAACGTTGTAGTCCGGCGGTGCCTCCGCGCATAAGAAGAATGATGCGGTTGTCGGGGAAATCCTTTTTGAAACCCTCGTATATGATACGGCTCCATTCGTTGCCATACACGTTGTGGTATTGTTCGGCGGTGAGTCCGTTGTAGTGGCGTATTGTGGATGGGTGTACCTCAGGTTCTCCGAGGTCGCCCCACCATCCGGCCACTCCGTCTTCGGTGAGGGATTTGTATCTGTTCCACAGCCATTCGCATGTTGTGGGGTTGCTCACATCGAACATGCCGGCGTCTCCCACCCATGTGTGTACATCGTGGGTGTTCCCTTCGGAGTCTTTGACGAGCATTCCCGCGTCGGAGAGCATGTTGTAGTTGTCGATGGCTCCGATTTTGTTGATGTAGGGCTGGGATATAATCACCATGTTCACACCCTTTTTCTTGAGTTCCGCGAGCATCTTCTTATGGTCGGGCCATTGGGTTTTGTTCCATTCAAGACGTCCCATGTCTGTTTCTGTTCCGTACCAATAGAGGTCGAGCACCATGCCGTCCACGGGGTATCCGCGTGTCTTGAGCGTGTCGATCACTCCCAAGGCTTCATCTTGTGTGTGGTAGCCGTATTTGGATGTGATATAGCCCATAGCCCAGAAGGGGGGGAGCTCTTGCCGTCCGGTGAGTAGGGTGTAGTTCTCAGTGGTCCCTGCGAGGGTGCCATTGCCGTTGATGAAATAGTATGCCACAGGTGAGGGTGATTCGGAGGTGTATTCGATTTTGTCGCCAAGCACCATCTCTCCTTTGGAATAGTCATCGAAGAGGACACCGTATCCGAGGTCGGAGGCGAAGTATGGCACTGTTATGTTCATTTGGTTGATGCGCGGATCGCCGGCTCCGTATCCGTAGTTCTGGCGGTTGTACATCCTGAGGGTGTCGCCGTTGAGTCGTAGGGAGTGCCCTCGTTCTCCGCCTCCATAGAAGTATTCATTCTCCGGACCGGCGAATGAGATATGGCGTTGGAAAGGCTTGTTGTCGGCACCTTCGTATTCTGCCAGGAGGAGTTCATTGTCAGCGTCGAGGAAGCGCAGTTGTCCTGTGGTACGGTCCACCTCCACGGAGGTGCTTCCCGTTGTGATAACTATCCCTTTTGAGGATGAAATCACGCGGTATTTGGCATTGGCGGGCAGTATCGCCGCCTGTGATTTGGGAAAGCTTTCGCCGGATTCTGTGGGAAGTGATGCTATGCGGAAAATATTTCCGGTGACGGGAGTGATTGTCGTTTTTACGCTGTCAGTGATGATTTCCACGTATCCGTCGCGTGGCACGATACTCTGCACGCGTCCTCCGGCGCCCCACGCCAGCATCATTGAACCTAATATGGCTGCGCTGCCAAGCAATCCTGTGCGTCGCAATGATCTTTTCATGTCATCCTTCATGCAGTTCTTCATAAAAATTTTCTTAGATGAGGTGAGTATGGTTGTTTAAGAGTTCTTGTCGAGTTTTACGTCGTCGAATTTTACATCGTCGAGTTTTCTCGCCGAGTTTTACGTCCTTGGATTTTGTTCTCGTCAAGTTTTTTATCGAGTGTATCTCGTTGAATAGTATTTGTCTAATGACGTGGTTGTATACTTGTGACGTGTTATATAATAGAATATTCAAAATCGGAGAATTTTCTCCGATTTTGAATATTAGGTGTTGTCTGTAGGCTTACGCCTCGAGTTCTATGTCTTCGTTTTCGATTACGTGCCAGGGGAGTCCTGAGTTGGCGAGTTTCTCCAAGAAAGGATCCGGGTCGAACTCTTCCACGTTGTGTACTCCCGGCATTACCCATTTGCCGGTGAGGAACATATATGCGCCCACCATTGCGGGTACACCGGTGGTGTAGCTTACCGCTTGCGCGCCGGTCTCTTTGTAGGCGGCTTCGTGTGAGCAGTTGTTGTAGATATAGTATGTGCTCGGTTTACCCTCTTTGTCGAGTCCGCGTATGCGGCATCCGATAGAGGTCTCTCCGGTGTAGTTCTCTCCGAGAGTGCCGGGGTCGGGGAGTACCGCTTTGAGGAATTGTATGGGCACAATCTCACGTCCCTCATACATCACCGGGTCGATTCTCGCCATTCCTATGTCTTGGATCACACGTAGGTGGGTGAGATATTCTTGCCCGAATGTCATCCAGAAACGTGCTCTTTTGATTGTGGGATAGTTAATTACCAACGATTCAAGCTCCTCGTGGTAGAGAAGGTATGACTCACGCGCTCCGATATTTGGATAGTTGAGGGGACGGTGTATTTCGAGATTCTCGGTCTCGACCCATCTGCCATCCTGCCAGTACTTACCCTTTTGGGTGATTTCTCGGATATTGATTTCGGGATTGAAGTTTGTGGCGAAAGCCTTGCCGTGGTTTCCGGCGTTGCAGTCCACGATGTCGAGATATTGCATCTCTTTGAAGTGGTGTTTGGCGGCGTAAGCCACGAAAACGGCGGAAACTCCCGGGTCGAAACCGCATCCGAGAATTGCTGTCAATCCGGCTTTCTCAAAGCGTTCGCGGTATGCCCATTGCCATGAATATTCGAAGTGTGCCTCATCTTCCGGCTCATAGTTGGCGGTGTCGAGGTAGTTGACTCCGCATTGCAGACATGCCTCCATGATGGTGAGGTCTTGGTAGGGGAGCGCCACGTTGATGCATAGCTCCGGTTTGTGGCGGTTGAACAACGCCACCAGCTCATTTATGGAATTGGCGTCCACTTGGTCGGTGGTGATGTTGCCGGCGCCGATTCTTTCCGCCAGTTTGTCGCATTTGGACTTGGTGCGCGACGCGATAACTATCTCACTGAATACTTCAGGATTTTGAGCGCATTTGTAGGCAACTACAGTGCCTACGCCGCCTGCTCCGATAATTACTACTTTTCCCATTTTATTATCTTGTTATAGATTTTTCTCGGTGAATTGATTTCATAAACCGCCATCGCTCGACAAACGATTTATAAAGCACAAAAATAGTAAAAACATTAATCATATCATAACTTTGATGACAAAAAATGCTTTTTGGCTCATTGTTTTTTGCTAAATTTGTGGTCTCAAATAGATTAAATATGAAAAAGATACTCGTAGAATCATTGGAGTCGTTGCCTCAGGCGGCGGCGGATTTCCTCGCTTTGATGGACGACCGCACGGTGTATGCCTTCCGCGGTGATATGGGTGCCGGGAAAACCACTTTCATAAGTGCGTTGTGCAAGGCCCTCGGTGTCGAGGATGAAGCGAATTCCCCCTCGTTCTCCATCATCAACGAATACCGTTCCGCCGACAGCGGCGAATTGATCTATCACTTCGATTTCTACCGTTTGGAATCTCCGGAGGAGGGCTACGAAATAGGTGCCACAGATTATTTTGATTCAGGCGCTTTATGTCTTGTGGAATGGCCCGAGAGAGTGGAGCAGTTGCTCCCCGGAGACACCAGAAACGTCTACATCAAGGTGATGGATGATGATTCCCGTGTTATTGAGATTGAAGATTAGTTTTCCAACATATTATTAATTAGTATCCTAATCGTATTAATTAGTGTTTTAATCGTAATATTTAATAATAGGCTGGATAATATAATAAGCTGATTTGATGAAATTCGACAGAGTACACCTTCATGAGGTGGGGAGCACCAACACCTATGTCCGGGAGAATATAGCGTCCCTGCATGCCCCGGCGTTTGTCTATACCGACATACAGAGTGCCGGACGCGGACAGCGTGGGAACACGTGGGAGGCGGAGCCGTATGCCAACCTCCTTTTCTCGCTGTTGTGGTGCCCGCGTGCGCTTCCGGCTAATAAGCAGTTCTCGCTGAGTGAGGCTGTGGCGCTGTCGATTGTAGATGCTTTGACTCTCCTTGGTGTGACGGCCATGGTTAAGTGGCCGAACGATATCTATGTGGCAGATAGGAAAATCTGTGGTATACTCATCGAAAATTCTGTGATGGGGTCTGACCTTCGCAGTTCCGTGATCGGAGCCGGGATTAACCTTAATCAGAAATCTTTCTCGGTGAATCTGCCAAATCCTGTGTCGGTGGTTCAACTCACGGGCGTTGCTACGGATATCGAAAAGTTTATCGATGCTCTTGAATCGATTATGGTTCCATTTCTCGGAATGGCTGAGACGGAGAAGGGACGTGAGGAACTTCATGCGAAGTTTATGCGCTCTTTGTGGCGTGGTGACGGGAAATTTTATCCTTTCCATGATGCCGCCACAAAAAAACGTTTTGAGGCCTCTATATGTGATGTGGAGCCGATGGGTCATCTTATTCTTCGTGTAAGAAATACACGTGATGATGACTCGTGTGAATCTTACGCAAAACGTAGGTTCGCATTTAAGGAAGTGGAATTTCTATTAGGTTAGAAATGTTGAAAATCGGTGCGTTTGGCTCCGTTTTTCATGGGTTCCCCCACGTGGAAATCTAAAATATTCGATTCTCAGAGTGTTAAATATTTTCTAACGGGCATTGAATCAGTGGTATAGCGTAATTTTAAAGAGTTGCGTCGGACTTTCGTTTAGAAAAAAATAAGAAGTTTTATTCAAAAATACAGATGATTGAGTTTGTAACAGAGAATGTGGTGATGCCGCAGCTTGATTTTGACAGGATCAGACGCTGGGTTGTTGAAGTGTCGCGCACGCATGGTCGTGGGGTGGGGGAGTTGTGCTATTGTTTTTGCGACGACCCTTATATACTTCAGGTGAACAATCAATTTTTGCATCATGATTATTTCACCGACATCATCACTTTCGATAATACCATAGGCACACGCATAGCCGGGGATCTGTTGATATCCTTGGACACGGTGCGTTCCAATGCTGAGTTGGTGGGTTCCACATACGATGAGGAATTGCTGAGGGTGATAATCCATGGCATTCTTCATTTGTGCGGCATCAATGATAAGGGTCCCGGAGAACGGGAGATTATGGAAGCGGCGGAGAACGCTGCGTTGGCGATATATTAGTTTTGGTATATCCCCTCATTGTAATATAGAATGACATACGAATACGATATAATAGTGATAGGTGGTGGCCATGCCGGATGTGAAGCGGCATGCGCCGCGGCGAACCTTGGTTCACGTACTCTTCTTCTGACAGCCGATATGAACAGGGTTGCCCAGATGTCGTGCAATCCCGCTGTGGGAGGCATCGCAAAAGGGCAGATTGTGCGTGAAATAGATGCTTTGGGTGGTCAGATGGGGATTGTCACCGATTTGACCGCGATACAATTCCGCATGCTTAATCGTTCAAAGGGCCCCGCGGTGTGGTCGCCGCGTGCGCAGAGCGACCGCACGGCATTTATTGACCAATGGCGTAAGACACTTGATGAGACTCCCAATTTGTCAATCTTCCAGGATATGGCTGTGGGGTTTATTTTCGATGATGATAGCGGAGAAAAAAGAATACGTGGAGTGAAAACCTCCATGGGATTGACTTTTTATGCCAAAGGAGTGGTGCTCACTGTCGGCACTTTCCTCAATGGTATGATGCATGTGGGCGAAACGCAGTTCCCCGGTGGACGTTTGTCGGAGCCTGCCTCATACGGATTGACCGAACAACTGAAATCCATCGGTTTCACCGCCGCGAGAATGAAAACAGGTACGCCTGTGCGTATTGATGGACGTTCCGTGGATTTCTCGTTGTGTGAGCCGCAGTCGGGTGATGACGAAGTTAATGCCGACGGCTCCGTGAAGCGTGACTTCCATAAGTTTTCATTCCTCCCCGAAGTGAGTCGTCGATTAAAGCCGCGTGAGTGCTATATACTTCACACCAATGAAACGGTACACTCCACTTTGCGTGGTAATCTTGATAAATCTCCCCTCTATAATGGACAAATTAAGAGCATCGGCCCTCGTTATTGTCCGAGTATTGAAACGAAGATTGTGACATTCTCGGATAAGGATTCGCACCAGCTTTTCCTTGAGCCGGAGGGTGAGACCACTCAGGAGTATTATCTCAATGGATTCTCCTCCTCCCTTCCTTGGGAGGTGCAGTTCGCGGCGTTGGAGCAGATTCCCGCATTCCGCGACATTGAGATTTATCGTCCCGGCTATGCCATAGAGTACGATTTCTTCGAGCCTACCCAACTAAAACATTCGTTGGAAACGAAGTTGGTGAATGGCTTGTTTTTCGCAGGACAGATTAACGGTACCACGGGATATGAGGAGGCGGCTGGTCAGGGTTTGATGGCCGGCATAAACGCCCATCGCCGCATTTGTGGTTTGGCCCCTCTTGTGCTTAAACGTGACCAAGCATATATTGGCGTTTTGATCGATGATTTGGTGACGAAGGGTGTTGATGAGCCGTATCGTATGTTCACTTCCCGTGCGGAGTACCGCATTTTGTTGCGTCAGGATGATGCCGATATGCGTTTGACCCCGATTGGAAGGGAAATCGGTCTTGTCGATGATCACCGCTATTCCGTAATGATTGAGAAACGCGATCTTAGAGATTCTTTGATAGAATGGGGAAATAAACATTTGATTAAGGTCTCTCCGGAGAATAATGAGAAGCTTGCCTCTTTGGGTACCTCAGTATTGAACGCGTCGATAAAGTTGTGCGAGCTTTTAAAGCGTCCCGGAGTCACGTTTGAGAATTTGGCGGCGTTGTTCCCTGCCGTTGCCGAGCGTCTTGGTCAGATAGATTCCGAACGCCGTGCGGAGGTTGTTGAGGCTGCCGAAATTCTTGTGAAATATTCTGGCTATATCGCACGTGAGGAGGAACTGGCGGAGAAGAGTAGAAGACTCGAATATGTCAAGCTTCCGGAACGTTTTGATTATTCCCAAATAAAGGCTCTCTCCACCGAGGCTCGGCAGAAATTGCAGCGCGTCCGTCCAGCCACGATTGGTCAGGCGTCGCGTATCCCCGGGGTTTCCCCCGCCGATGTGAATGTCTTACTCCTTTTGTTGAACCGATAGGTGTAAATCCATTTAATGATAGGGGGATAGCTTTGAAATGTTCCACGTGGAACTTTAAGGTTTCGCCGATGTTGTTCGATGTGAATTTCGCTTCGGTTTTATCGTGGAATTTGATATATGGTGATTTTAACGCTGATAGATTCTCTTGCTCCTTTTCGGATAAAATGAGGGTGTTTGCGGCAAATGAAAAGAATGTTTAAGTAAAACTATTGATATGAAATTAGAAGACTTGAAATCTACAATCCGCGATGTGATTGATTTTCCAACTAAGGGAATCATCTTCCGCGACCTCACCACCCTTATAAAAAAGGGTGATGCTCTCCAACTCGTCTCCGATGAACTCGCGAAGCTTTACCGTGACAAGGGTATCACTAAAGTAATCGGTATCGAATCCCGTGGTTTTATCACCGGCTCTATCCTCGCCTATAAGTTGGGTTGCGGTTTCGTCCCCGCACGTAAACCCGGCAAACTCCCTTCGGTGACGATCAAAAAATCTTATGCCAAGGAGTATGGTGTCGACACCATCGAAATTCACAGTGATGCCATAGATGAGAATGATGTGGTTCTCCTCCATGATGACCTCCTCGCCACCGGCGGCACCATGAACGCGTGCTATGAGTTGGTGAAGAGTCTCAATCCGAAGAAAATCTACATTAACTTCGTGGTTGAGCTTACAGACCTTCCGGGACGTGAGAATCTCCCTAAAGATTGCGAAGTGACCTCTTTGTTGAAATACTAATTTGTCACGATAAAGGCATGGCGGAGGTGCTCCTCCGCCGTGCCTTTTTGTTTTCTGTGTTTTTTTTGTTTTCCGTACTTTTGTTTGAATTATGTCTGATATTGTCGATATAGCGAAGGATGTGCTGCGCCGCGCCGATTTGCTGGTGGGCGGGGGTAGGGGTATCGATGCTTCCGGAAAAATTCCTGTGGAGATCGTTGACACCCGCGATGCCGCGGATAAGGCGGAGAACCGCCCGGGGAAAGCATTGCGGGAAAAAATACTTAATCTTCCGGAGGAGCCGGGGGTCTATCTTTATATCGATAAAAACGGCACCGTGATTTATGTGGGGAAGGCGAAAAGATTGAAACGCCGCGTTTCCTCCTATTTCAACCGTGTGCATAGCTCTCCGAAGACAAATCGTCTTGTGCGGAATATCGCTGATATGCGTTTCATCGTCGTCCCTACGGAGGAGGAGGCTCTCCATCTGGAGGATGCCATGATAAAACATTTCAAACCCTACTACAACATACTCCTTAAGGATGATAAGTCCTATCCTTACATCGTAGTCACCAACGAGCCGTTTCCACGCGTTTTCATGACGCGAGAAAAGAGCGAACGCGGCACTTACTACGGGCCCTATGCCAACCCCTCCATGGCGAAGCTTGTGCTGGATCTTATAAGGGAACTTTTCCCCCTACGCTCATGCAAGCATTTCATAGACGCGGAGGTGGTGCGCCGCGGCAAATTGCGTTTGTGCCTCGATTATCATATCAAGAAATGTGGAGGCGCATGCGAGGGTCTTGTTTCACGTGACGAATATGCCGTCACCGTGGATCGCGTGAAGCAGATTCTGAGGGGGGAGACGCAGCCCTTGTTGCAGATGCTCAAGGATGAAATGAAGAAGTGTAGCGACGAATGGCGGTTTGAGGATGCCCAGGCATTAAAGGAGAAAGTGCATCTTCTGGAACGATACAACGCCAGGAGCGTGGTGGCGTCCAACGCCGCGCTGTTCGCCGATGTGTTCTCCTATGTGGACAACGGAATGTCGGCGTTTGTGAACTTCATGCATTTAAGCCACGGGGCGGTGGTGCAGACGCTCACTCTCGAGTACCGCCGTAGGATGGAGGAGACAAAGGAGGAGATACTTTCTATGTCGATAGGTGAGATACAACGCCGTTTTCAACGCCGTTTTTCGGAGGTGATAGTCCCCTTTATGCCTGACGTTGAGTTTGAGAACGTCTCTTTTGTGGTGCCCTCGCGCGGGGATAAACTCAAGCTCCTAAAAGTCAGTCTTGCCAATGCCGAACGCTATATGGCGGATCGCGAGAAGATGGCGGAGAAAATGGACCCGGAACGCGGTGTGACTCGGTTGATGCAGCGGATGAAAGAGGATTTCCGTCTTTCTGTGGAGCCTCGGCATATTGAGTGCTTTGATAATTCGAATATTCAGGGGACAAATCCCGTGGCGAGCTGTGTGGTGTTCCGTAATGGCAAGCCGTCGAAGCGCGATTACCGCCATTTCATAATCAAGAGCGTCGAGGGACCGGATGATTTCGCTTCGATGAAAGAGGTGCTCCACCGCCGTTATTCACGCATGATTTCCGAGGGGACTCCGTTGCCGCAGCTTGTGGTGGTGGATGGCGGCAAGGGACAATTAAGTTCCGCTGTAGAGGCGTTCGATGAGATGGGAATTAGGGGAGAGGTGGCTCTGATAGGCATCGCGAAGAGGTTGGAGGAGATATATTTCCCCGGGGATTCGTACCCTTTGTATATTGATAAGAAGAGTGAGTCGCTACGGGTGATTCAAGCCTTGCGCGATGAGGCCCATAGATTCGGAATAACACATCACCGCAACCGTCGTTCCCATTCCCAGGTGGCGAGTGAATTGGACAATATCCCCGGAGTGGGCCCCGCCACGTCCGCCGCCTTGATGAAGGCGTTTAAAAGCGTCCGCCGTCTTAAGATGGCGTCGTCGGAGGAAATATCCGCCGTGGTTGGAAAGGCTAAGGCGAAGATAATTGCCGACTATTTCTCAACCCATGCGTAATATTTCGCAAATTATAATTATCTTTGTAGCATTGTTGGACAGAGTAATTACCACCGTACAATGAAAAGTAAAGAACCTAAGAGCGGAGCGAAAAGACTCCGCAAAAAAGACCTCCTTGCTCCGATTATGGAGTTTCTTCAGAAGGAGAATAAGCAAGCGTTCAATTATAAGCAGATAGCTTATGCCATCGGCGCCACCAACGCCGCAAACCGTAACGATATAATAAATCTTCTCGACGAACTTGTGGCTGCGGAGCAGATACAAGAGGTCAGCTTGGGGAAATATAAAGCACTTTCCAACCGTGGCAACGAGGCTATAGGTGTCTTTGTCCGTCGCAGCAACGGACGCAACAGCGTCCTCATTGACGACGAGTCCATCTTTGTGGCGGAGCGCAACTCCAAGCATGCCCTCAATGGTGATAAGGTGAGGGTGATGATTTCGGCGAGCCGTAAAGGACAGGATCCGGAGGCCATTGTGGAGGAGATTATGGAGAAGAAAGAACAAGTGTTTATCGGCACGCTCAAGGTGGCGAAGAATTATGCCGCCGTGGTCACCGATTCGCGTTTTCTCGCCGCCGACATTGTCATCCCCCGCAATAAAATCAAGGGTGGTCAGAGCGGCGACAAAGTGGTTGCCAAAATCGTACGTTGGGCTGATAATGAAATGAATCCTGAAGGGGAGGTGGTGGATATCCTTGGTAGGAAAGGGGAGAACACTGCTGAGATGCATGCCATATTGGCGGAGTTCGGATTGCCGTATAAGTATCCTGAGGCGGTGGAGAAGGCTGCCCTCAAAATTGATGCCGGCATCACTCCCGAAGAGGTCGCGAGACGCTGCGATTTCAGAAAAATCACCACCTTCACCATCGACCCCAAGGATGCCAAGGACTTCGACGACGCTCTCTCAATCCGCCGTTTGGAGAATGGCAATTGGGAGGTGGGTGTGCATATCGCCGATGTGACGCATTATGTGCGTCCCAGCACAATCATAGAGAAGGAGGCGAAAAGCCGCGCCACTTCCGTTTATCTTGTGGACCGCACAATCCCCATGCTTCCCGAGCATCTTTCCAATGGTATCTGCTCCCTCCGTCCCAACGAGGAGAAGCTGTGCTATTCCGTGATTTTTGAGATGGATGATGATGCCAATGTGCTGTCATCGGATGTGTCGGGCTGTGTGATATGCAGCGACCGCCGCTTCACTTATGAGGAAGCACAGCAGATTATCGAGACAGGCGAGGGGGATTTCGCCGAGGAGGTGCTTACTATGGATAAGCTCGCCAAGAAACTCCGTGAGCGTCGCTATAAAGCCGGAGCGTTGGAATTTGACCGCGCCGAAGTGAGGTTCGAAATTGATGAGAACGGAAAGCCCGTCAGTGTCTATTTCAAGGAATCGAAGGATGCCAATAAGCTTGTGGAGGAGTTCATGCTCCTCGCCAACCTCACTGTGGCGGAGAAGGTGGGAAAGGTGGCGAAGGGTCGCCACGCCAAGACATTCGTCTATCGTGTACACGACAATCCAGATCCGGAGAAGTTGTCCAACCTCTCGCTCATTGCGCTCCGTTTTGGATATAAAATCAAACGCGACGGAGAAACCAAGGAGGTGAACAAATCCCTTAATAAGCTTTTGAAGGATATCAAAGGAAAAGGAGAGGAGAATATGTTGGCGATGCTCACCATACGCTCCATGGCGAAAGCTATCTATACCACCGACAACCGCGGACACTATGGACTGGCGATGCCCTATTACACCCACTTCACATCTCCGATACGCCGTTATCCTGATATGATGGTGCATCGTTTGTTGCGCCGTTATGCCGAGGGAGGACGCAGTGCCGACCAACCTAAGACAGAGGATTTGTGCAAACACTCGTCGGAGATGGAGCAGCTTGCCGCCAATGCAGAGCGCGCCAGCATCCGCTATAAACAGGTGGAGTTTATGCAGGAGCGTTTAGGTGAGGTCTACGATGGTGTCATTTCAGGAGTCACCGAATGGGGACTTTATGTGGAAATCAAAGAGAACATGTGTGAGGGTCTCGTGCCCATACGTGACCTCGCCGACGACTACTATGATTTCGATGAGAAAAACTATTGTCTGAAAGGACGGCGTGGAAACCGCCAGTATGTTTTAGGTGACAATGTGAAAGTGCAGATTGCGCGCACTGATTTAGACAAGAAGCAACTTGATTTGGCTCTCATTGAGGATGGTTCCTCCGTCACACGCAAACAGCTCCCCTTGCGTCCTTCGAAGAAGAGTAAATTCTCTGGCTCCAAATCTTCAGGCTCCAAAACTTTGAAAGGTTCTAAATCCTCATCGAAGTCCTCCGGTGGGAAAAAGAAAGAGCGTGGCGCCAAGAAGGGTAAGTCTCGCCGTTGAAATAAAGAAATATTCTAATAATCCCATGGGAATCGGATTGAATATCTGATTCTTATGGGGTGATTATTTTGGTAATTGTCTGATTATTAAATTGTTATCATATAATCTCAATTAACTTACAATCAATGAAACAGCTAATCTATCCCTTATTTGCGGCGATGATGGCAGGTTTGGGTGTCGCGTCGCTGCAAGCACAAGAAAATTCGATTCTCGGAAGTTGTATTAATCGTGGCAGTGATGAGATTCTTGCCACGCCGGCCTACCGGTGGGTGGGCGACACTATTATCCAAGGTGAATTTAAGGCATACGCTCCCAATGCGTATGAGATACATAGCACCTATAGCGCCTATCCCCATTACTTCATGCCGGTGAATAAGGAATGGAAGCTTAAGAACGACATATCGAAGTATCCCTCGCTCTCGGGATCCAACACCCTTCTTCAGGCTGTCTACAATATGGGGCTTGATGAGATGGTAAATGCCGTGGAACCCGACACCACCCTGCGCACCGGAAAGGAGTGGGCGGGAGTGTGGACGCGCGATGTCTCCTACTCCATCATTCTCTCCATGTCGTATATGCAGCCGGAGGCGGCGATGATTTCATTGCGTAAGAAAGTGAATCGCAGCGGACGAATCATTCAAGACACCGGGTCCGGTGGCGCGTGGCCCGTTTCCTCCGACCGCATGGTGTGGGCGGTGGCGGCTTATGAGATTTATAAAGTCACCGGCGATAGAAAATGGTTGGAGTATGTCTATCCAATAGTGAAGAACTCCTTTGAGGATGATTTCAAAACCATTTATGGTAATTTCGAAGGTGAGCCGGAGCTTGTGCGCGGTGAGACCTCTTTCATTGATTGGCGCGAGCAGAGTTATCCACGGTGGATGCAGACCGCCGACATATACCGTAGCGAAGCCATGGGCACTAATGTCGTCCATGCCGCGGGGCTGAACATCCTTTCCGAAATGGCTGCCCTGTTGGGTAGGAAAGAGGATGTTTCGAAGTATGCCGAACGTGCCGGAAAATTGAAGAGTGCCATCAACAAGGCTTTTTATATGGAGGATAAAGGGTATTATGCCATGTACCGCTACGGGCGCGATTATCCTATATTGAATCCGCGTGAGGAGACCCTTGGCGAGTCGTTGGCGATACTTTACGGCATCGCCTCTCCGGAGCAGGCGAGGAGTATCACAGAGAACGTGCCTGTCACTCCCTATGGCCCGGCGATTTTCTATCCTCAAATCTCCGATATGCCGGCGTATCACAACAACGCCTTATGGCCCTTTGTGGCTTCATATTGGGCGCTTGCCAACGCCAAGGTGGGCAATGAGTGCGGCACATTGCAGGCTATAGGTTCCGTGGTGCGTCCGGCGGCGTTGTTCGCCACAAACAAGGAGAATTTCAATCTTGACAATGGCGATATCCAGACGGAATTGAACTCATCTAATATGTTGTGGTCGCTCTCCGGCAATATAGCCCTCACCACGCGTATTCTCTTTGGCATCCATTTTGAGAATGATGGGCTGCGCTTCGCCCCCATGGTGCCGCGAGCGCTTTCCGACAGCCGTATCCTTTCCAATTTCCCATACCGTGGAGCTACGCTCAACATACGTGTCCGCGGCTATGGCGATGAGGTGAAATCCCTCTCTTTGAATGGTAAGGGGCTGGATCCCTTGGAGATGATTCCCACCAAGTTGCTGAAGGGTGAATGTAATATCGATATTGAGATGGCTGACAGGATGTCTGATGATATGAGTGTCGCCACTTGCAAGAATGTGAAGGCGCCGCTCACCCCCATAGCGTGGTTGGAACGTGATGGGGCGAATGGGGGGCTTCTGCTGCGTTGGAATCCCATAGAATATATTGCAGGCTACAGAGTGCTGAGAAACGGCGTGGAGGTGGCTAAAACGCGTCAGACGGCATATAGCGTGACTGAGGGCGAGTGGCAGGTAATCGGCGTTGACGGCGACGGCGTGGAGTCTTTCGCTTCCGAACCGAAGTTTGTCGGACCTGTTTACGTGGTGGAGTTCCCCGGGGAGGGTGATTCCTTGGCTTCGTCGGAGGTGTCGTATCCTCCCGTGAAGGCTGTTGAGGGATATCACGGCGGTTTTGTGGAGACTGACCATGAGAAAGCCAACATTGATGTCGTTGTGTCTCTTCCGCAAGCTGGAGAGTATGCGATGCAGGTGCGCTATGCGAATGGCAACGGTCCCGTCAATACCGAGAATAAATGTTGTGTCCGCAGCGTCTCTGTTGATGGCGTGAAAGTGGCGTCTATGGTGATGCCGCAGCGCGGTGTGGCTAATTGGGACGACTGGGGTCTCTCAAGCGTGGTGAAGCTTTCTCTTCCCGAGGGTGAATCCCGAATATCGATTACCCTTAACGCCGAGGATGAGAATATGAATATAGACACCAACCATGCTATCATGGATCAGGTGATACTCTCTTTTCTTGGAGAGTGATTCAGACAAAGAGTCTATAGATAAATGCG
The DNA here is from genome assembly GCA_964418705.1 of uncultured Sangeribacter sp. Classification (GTDB taxonomy): domain Bacteria; phylum Bacteroidota; class Bacteroidia; order Bacteroidales; family Muribaculaceae; genus Lepagella. The sequence goes on along the minus strand of CAYQMV010000001.1, from coordinate 113,740 downwards.
TTTAGATGGAAGCGACAAAACTCTATAGACAAAACTCTATAGATAAAACGCTAAAGATAAAAAGGGGGGATGAAGGCTTAGTGCCGTTCATTCCCTCTAAATTTTCGATTTAGGTTGGAAGATGGAGTTGCAATAGGACTTCATGAGGTTTCAACCCAATTAAGATTCTCAAAAAGATACTGTCTCAGATACTGTTTTAAAAGGTGTGCTTTTCAGTAAGCAGTATTTGCTGTTAAGCCAGCGTTGTTTAATAATGGCCCATCCTTGCGGCGGACGTTTTGTTTTGGTGGATTTTTTGTGTGTTTTCTTAGTGTATTAAGAGTTAGGGGACGGACTTTCAAGTTGTCTCAATGTCCGACTCCGACTGTTCGTAATCCTCAGAAAGGTCTTTGAAGAAGTTGTGGTCAAGCACCTTTGAGATTCTATAGAGTAGCTCTGTGTCTATAGAACTACGGCTGAAGATATTGTAAATGTTTGCACGGTTACAATTGAGCTGCTGAGCAAACCATGTTGCAGAATGACTTTTCTCATGTTTGAGAAACTCTGCTCGTATTAGTTCTCCTATGTGCATAATTTTATTTTGTGTTTATCTTCCTTTCAAAATTCAGCAAAAGAGCTTCCCATGGTCCTTATTGGATTGAACGTCTGACTATGACGGAATGGCAAATTTCCCGTAAATCGTGTTGGTCACGAAAATGATTTCGTGTTTTGCTCTTTTTCAGTGTTGCAAAGTTAAACGTTTCTATCCGCTTTGCGTTGCTTTTTATGTAGGTAAAATTCATATAATGTGTATCATTTTTTTAGAAAATTGGTATTTTTGACGTATTTATGTTAGTAAATCGGTGTTTGGTTTTGGTCTAAAACACTCAACGCCGGGGAATTGTTTGTTTTACCCCGGCGTTGAAGAATCGGTGAAAATTGGTTATTTTGTGTTTATAGTGTCGGGGTGTGCGGCATATTCAATGATAGCCTTCACCGAGTTTATTTCAAGGAATGTCGAGCCGGTGCCATTGAGCGCTCCGAGGTAAGCCACGCGGTCATCTTTGTCGAGAAGACCCTTCTCCACGAATTGGCGCAACACGTGTGTGGGGTAGCGTTTCGCGGGGTCATATTTCTCGTAGTAATAAGCTTTGATGCCGTAGCTGAGGCTCAGCAGGCGTGTGGTGCTCTTTTGGTGGCATATCGCGAACACGGGAGCGGTGGAGCGGAATGAGGATATATAGCGTGCCGTGCGGTCGTGGTAGGAGTCGGCGATAATCGCTTTGGTGCCGATTTCACGTTCGGAGACCACTGCCTGGCGGCTTAGGAATGAGGTGACGCATTCATCGCTCAGTGGGGGAACCTCCACCATCTCATGTTTTAGGGTGTTTTCCATCTCCATCACCACGCGCGCCATGGTTGTCAACGCCTCCACGGGGTACTTCCCATTGGCGGTTTCACCGCTGAGCATCACCGCGTCGGTGCGTTGGTAGACGGCGTTGGCGATGTCGCTCACCTCCGCGCGTGTGGGACGCGGGTTGTGGATCATTGAGTGGAGCATTTGGGTGGCTACGATTACCGGACGGTGTGCCGCCGCCGCTTTGGTGATCATCATCGCTTGCATGCTGGGGATGCGTTCCGCCGCCACCTCGATGCCGAGGTCGCCGCGTGCGATCATGATGCCGTAGGAGGTCTCCAGAATCTCATCGATGTTGTCCACACCCTCTTGGTTCTCGATTTTGGATATGATTTTCATGTCGCTGCCGAGTTCGTCAAGGATATCCTGCACCTCTTTCACGTCGGCGGCGCTGCGCACGAATGAGTGGGCTATGAAATCCACACCCAACTCCGCTGCGATGTGGATGTTCTCGCGGTCGCGCGCCGTCACTGCCGGAAGCTTCACCGACACTCCGGGGAGGTTGACGCTTTTGCGTGATCCCAACTTCCCGTCGTTTTGCACGGTGGTGTGGATGATGCCGTTGTCGATGCTCTCCACCAGGAAGTCGAGTTCCCCGTCATCTATGAGGATATGTGTGCCTACGCGGATGTCGTTGGCGATGCCTGCGTAGTTAAGGTTGATATGTTGGTGGGTGGTGGGGGTGTCGATGTCTCCGGCGAAAGTGACCTTTTCCCCGGCGGTGAAGCTGATCACTTCATTATCTTTATTGACGATGGTGCGTATCTCCGGACCTTTGGTATCCATCATTATGGCGATGCGGTCGGATACGGATCTCACGCTGTTGATGATTTTCTCGAATCCTTCACGGGTGAGGTGTGCTGAATTCATGCGCACCACATTCATGCCTGCGTCAAACAACTCTTTCACAAACTCCGGATCGCAACGATGGTCGGAGATTGTGGCTACAATTTTAGTTTTCTTATCCATGGATTTCCTCTATTTTACCTGTTATCTCGCTGTCGCGGCTCTCTCATTCCGCGTCGGCTTTTTTCCCAGTGTTTTTCTGTTGAATTACTTTATTGCAAAGATAACTATTTTATTGCAAATGTAGCTACTTTATCGCAAAGATAACTGCTTTTTGGCCTATACGCCTACTTTTACGGGGATAATAATATGAGGCAAAGCAAAACCATCCCTCAATCACTTGAGGGATGGCTCTCACATCGTTTTTTCTTTGTATGGGTTAATAATTGTTGATAGTCCTCATTCTTAGGACTTAGAATATAGTGTTGTAATGGAAATGTTTCTAAAGGAATTTGAAGCGGATGTGCTCATCGTAGTTCTGTCCGGGACGCAGTTCCTGAGAGGGGAACTCTTTATGGTTGGGGGCGTCGGGGAATCCCTGTGCCTCAATAGCCACTCCGTCGTAGTCGTGGTAGTCCGCTCCGTTGTGGGCTTTGGGGCTGCCGTTGAGCCAGTTGCCCGTGTAGATTTGCACTCCCGGTTGGGTGGTACCTATTTCGAGCTTTCTGCCGCTCTCCTCATCCTCAAGCACCACTGCCGCTTCGGTGAAGAATCCCTTGCGCCATCCGTCTATGGCCCAGCAGGAGTCGTAGCCTTTTCCGAACTTCAGAGCGTCGAAGTCGGCGTTGATGTTCTCCCCGAGGGGTGTGGGTTTGGTGAAGTCCATTGGAGTGTCCGCCACCGGTGCCAATTCCCCGGAGGGGATGAGAGTGTCGTCGGTGGGTAGATAGCGTGAGGCTTTAAGGGTGAGCTTATGCTTCAGCGCGCTCCCTTTTTCAGCACCGCGGAGGTTCCAATAGCTATGGTTGGTGAGGTTGATTACAGTGGCTTTGTCGGTGGATGCCCATAGATATAGGTCAAGTACATTGCACTCGCTCCACACATATTCGGCTCTCACTTTCAGCTCTCCGGGGTATCCCTCCTCACCGTCGGCGGAGGTGTGGGTGAATCTCACTCCGTTGGGGAGGAGATGCACATCCCAGATGCGGTTTTGAAACCCTGTGGGGCCACCATGGAGCGCATTCGGTCCGTTGTTTATGGCGAGGTTATACTCTGTCCCGTCGAGGGTGAATTTACCTTTGGCGATGCGGTTGGCGTAGCGTCCGGGAATTTTCCCCATACAGGGGCCGTCAGCCATATAGTCGGCGGCGTTGGCGTAGCCGAGTGCCACATTCTCTATCTTTCCGTCGCGGTCGGGGACTCCCACCTCCACGATGCCGGCTCCCAATGACGACAGAACCACGTATGCCCCCTTGTCGTTGGTGAAGCGGAGAAGAGTGACCTCTCCGTGGGAAGTGCTGATTTTGTTTGTTTCTACTTTCATTGCTGCCTTTTTTTAGAGTTTGCGCGCTCCGTCGGAGATTACCACGTCGTAGATTTTCGGCTCGTGTCCATATTTGGCGTTGAAGTCAGCTTTCGCTTTGGCGATAAAGGCGTCGTGGAGTTCATCTTTCACAAGGTTGATGGTGCATCCGCCGAAGCCGCCGCCCATGATTCGTGAGCCGGTGACACCGCACTCTTTGGCGATATCGTTGAGGTAGTCGAGTTCTTCGCAGCTGACCTCGTAGTCTTTGGAGAGTCCGGCGTGGGTCTCATACATTTTTTTACCCACGGTCTCGTAGTCCCCTTTGACAAGCGCGTCGCACACGGCGAGCACGCGTTCTTTCTCCTCAATCACGAATTTGGCGCGAGAGAAATCCTCTTCATATATTTCGTCGCGGATGGCTTCCAATCCATCCATGGTGGCGTCGCGGAGGGTCTCCATATTCAGTTTCGCAGCCACACGCTCGCAGGAGGCGCGGCGTTTGTTGTAGGGTGAGTCGGCGAGTTCATGTTTCACTACGGAATCCACCAATACCAACTTGTAGCCTACGGGATTGTACGGGAAGTATTCATATTCTCCGGAGCGGCAGTCGAGACGCATGAGGTTCCCCTTTTTGCCGAATACGGAAGCGAATTGATCCATGATCCCGCAGTTCACGCCGCAATAGTTGTGCTCTGTGCTTTGTCCTATTTTGGCGAGTTCATATTTGTCGATGGAGTCGTTGTTGAAAAGGTTGTTGATGGCGAACGCGTAGCAGGACTCCAGTGCGGCGGAGGAGCTTAGTCCGGCTCCAAGGGGCACGTTGCCGGCGAATACGGCGTCGAAACCCTCTACTTTGCCGCCGCGTTTCTCTGTCTCACGGCATACGCCGAAGATGTAGCGCGCCCAGCTTTGTGAGGGTGCGTCCTCCTCTTTGAGCCCGAACTCCACGTATTCGTTGATGTCGATGGAGAATACTCTCACTTTCCCGAGTCCATTGGGGCGTATTTCAGCCATTATCACTTTGTCGATGGCTCCGGGGAATACGAAGCCGCCGTTGTAGTCTGTGTGTTCACCGATGAGGTTGATTCTGCCCGCGGAGGCGTAGAAGGTGCCTTCAGCGTTGAATCGCTCGGCGAAGGCTTTACGGATTTTCTCTTGTAGTTCCATAAAATGTGAGTTTTTAGGGAGAGTGGTTTATTATGATTAATTGTTATTTCTGTTGTTGTCCCGTACGTTGTTATTTCACGGGGATTGTGATTGTCGCGCTCTTCACCCCCGGGGCTTTGGCGGTGAGGGTTACGCTCCCTTGCGTTTCGCCCGCTTGGATGATCGCGGTGGCGGCACCGCTGAAGAGTGGTATTTCCGGGAGGTGGAAGAGGTTGAGCGATGTCGGGTCTCCGTTGGCGGCGGCGCGGTATTTCCCGGCGCCTTTCACTGAGAATTTCACCATGCGTGTGTCGGTGGGTACGAGGTTCCCGTCCTTGTCAGCCACTGCGACGGTGACGTATGCCAAGTCCTCGCCGTCGGCACTGAGAGACTTCCTGTCGGTGGTGAGCACGAGGTGGTGGGGTTTCCCGGCGGTGCGGACGCTGCTCTCGCCGGCAATGTTGCCGTTGTTGTCGTATGCCACCACTCTCACTTCGCCCGGTTCATAGAGGGTCTCGTTCCACATCAGACGGTAGCGGTTCATGTGGGTAGAGTCGTTTTTCTCCCTTATGCCTTGGCTTTTGCCGTTGATGAATAGTTCCGCTTTCGGATAGTTGGTGTAGACGAACACGGGTGTGGTTTCCCCCTCACGTCCCTCCCAGTTCCAGTGGGGTAGGATATGGATGGTGTTGTCGGAGGTGTTCCATTTTGAGCGGTAGAGATAGTATCTGTCTTTGGGGAGCGAGGCGAGGTCGATTATTCCGAACACGCTGCTGTGGCTCGGCCATGCGTCGGTGTCGTAGGGGGTGGGTTCTCCGAGGTAGTCGAAGCCGGTCCATACGAATTGCCCCATGTTGTAGTCAAGGTCGTCGTCGACGGCGAAATCGTCGTCGGGGATGTTGCTCCAATAGCAGTATTCCACGTCGTAGCTGCTGCTTTGGTTGTCGGGGTGCTCCACGTTGGACCCCAATTCCACAGGGAATTTATAGATGCCGCGTGAAGACACGGTGGATGCCGTTTCGGAGCCTATGAGGAAGTTTTGCGGCAGTTTGGCGATGGCTTCGCCGTATCTGTTCACTTTGTAGTTGAATCCGGGGATGTCGAGCATGGCGGCGAAGCCGTTGTTCACCACGGCGTCGAATTGATCCATGCCGCAGGTCACCGGACGTGTGGGGTCTTCACGGTGCGCGATGTCTTGGAGAAACTTCAATTCAGCCACTCCGTCTTCACCCCATTGGCTGGGCACCTCGTTGCCTATCGACCATAACATCACCGAGGGATTGTTGCGGTAGTGGTGGAGCATATTTGTCATGTCGCGTTCCGCCCATTCGTTGAAGAGTGTGCCGTAGCCGTTTTCACTTTTAGGACGGAAGCCCCAATCGTCAAAAGGCTCGAGCATGAGCATAAGCCCCATTTCATCGCATAGTGTCACCAGCTCCGGTGCCGGCATATTGTGGGAGGTGCGTATGGCGTTCGCACCCATATCTTTGAGCATTTGCAGTTGGTGGCGTAGGGCGGCGGTGTTGACTGCTGCCCCCAGAGGTCCTAAGTCGTGGTGGTTGCACACCCCTTTGAATTTGATTTTCTCACCATTGAGGTAGAATCCGTCGCCATTGCGTATTTCGATGTCGCGGATGCCGAAGGTGGTGGTGTAGCTGTCGGTCACGCTCCCCTCCACCGTCACTTCAGTGGTGGCGGTGTATAGGTCGGGGTGTTCCGGACTCCATAGCCGCGGTGCCGACACTTTGAAATTCTGCTGAAACTCCACTCCGGGGTAATATTTGTAGGCGTGGGAGTCCGTTGCCGCCACTTCGCCGGCGGCGTTGCGTATGGTGGTTGTCAGTGTGAAGTTCTCACCCTTGTTAAGCCCGTCCACCTTTGTCTTGAGGTTCACCAAGGCGTAGTCGGTGGATACGTGGGGTGTGGTGATATAGGTTCCCCACACGGGGATGTGGATTTTATTGTTGCTGATTAGATGTACGTTGCGGTATAGTCCGGCACCGGGATACCAGCGTGATGACTTCGGTGGGTTTTCAAGGCTCACTTCCAATGTGTTCACCCCCTCTTTGGCGGCACCGTCAAGGTTCACGCTGAATGAGTTGTAGCCGTAGGGCCAATAGCCCACTTCGATGCCGTTGAGATACACGTGGGCGTGGCTCATGGCTCCGTCGAAAAGAAGCGTGTAGGACTTGGTGGCGAGGTCGGTGAGTTGGATGGTGGTCTTATAGAATCCTTTACCTAAGTAGGGGAGTCCTCCGGTACGTCCGGTTTTCCATGTCTCTTCAGTTTCCCCGTTCTGTTCCACCGCCACTTTCTGAAGGTCGTAGCTGCGGTCGAACGGGCCGTAGATGGCCCAGTCGTGCGGCACCGTCACTGTTTCCCAGGTGGTGCTGTCTTTCGAGAATTGCCATTCTTTCTTGAGCATTATCTCGGAGTGTGCGTCCATGGTGGCCCATCCGCTGAGGATAAGGACCCCTAAAAGCAGGTTTTTCATATCACGTAATAGTTGATGGTAAATTTACTTGGTTAATCAAACATCCGTGGATGTCGGCATTCCATGATTGTCGTGTAGCAATCTTTTCAGTTCCGCTCGCAAAGTTACAAAAAAAAGTGATAAAACCTCTATTTTGCGCCCCAAAGGAGTTTTTTACGCAGAGTGGCGGCGAAGTTGAGGTTTTTGCGGCGCGCTATGAGGGCGGCGTGCGGCGATTTACTGATGGTGATGGTGGTCTCGCACGGCATATTGAATGAGCGCCCGTCGATACTTATGCGGTAGGACTGGGCGCGTGAGGTGGTGTGCAGCGTCACTTTGGCGTTGGCGTCCACCACCAGCGGGCGCATAGTGAGGGTGTGGGGAGCTATGGGGTTGAGTATCATGCACGTCAGCGTGGGTTGCACTATCGGGCCCCCTACGGAGAGGTTGTAGCCGGTGGATCCGGTGGGGGTGGAGATTATCAACCCGTCGGCGAGGTAGTCGGTGAGGAAAAAGTCGTTGATGGAGGTGTGGATGTTTATCATTGAGGAGGTGTCGGCTTTGAGGATGGAAATCTCATTGAGGGCGTAGGGGTGTGTCTCCGCGGGTATCCCCTCACCCTCGATTTTCAGCATTTGGCGGTGTTCCACCAGAATGTTTCCGCCGAGGATGTCAGGCACCACCAAGTGCGATTCGTTGAGGGTGTAGGCGGTGAGGAAGCCCAGGTGCCCGGTGTTGATGCCCAGCAAGGGGAGCTGTAGCGGCGATGACCATTCCGCGGCTTGCAGAAGGGTTCCGTCGCCGCCGAGGGTCACTACGAAGTCGGTGCCGCTGTCGGGAGCGTCGACTTTGGGAAATGCGTTTGCCGCGCCCACTCCGGCGTCGGCGAGATACCGGGCGAAATTAGTCTCTATCGACGCTGATATCTTTTTCCCTGAGAGAGAAGCTAAGAAGGAACCGATTTCCCCCAATCGCGATGACTGGGCGGTGTTTCCGTATATTGCAATTCGTTTTTCCATTCCTGAGACCTTGATTTAGACCTTGATATGTGATTTTTGATATGTGATTTTTAATGTGAGACTTTTGATATGTGGCTTTTGGGTTGGGACTTTCAATTTAGAGCTTTTGAGTTGGAGAGTTGCCGAACGTGGATCGGCGGTGTGTCGGCGGTGTGTTGGCGCTCAGATGCTCAGTATCGCTTGGAGCGCGGAGAAGCGTTCGATGGCGGTGGTGATGCTTGCGTTCATCGGCGAGTGGGAGTCGGTGAGTGTGTAGCCGTAGCGTTCGAGGTTGCGTATCGCCGAAGTGGGGTTGTCGGTGTTCAGCTTAAGGGTGACGCGGATGGTGTCGTATCCTTCGTTGGCTGTGAGAATGTCAGCCACCGACACATTCACGTCCTCCACGGCGTGTGCTATCTCCGAGGCGCTGTAGTGGCTCGCCGGACATTGCAGTTCCACGATGCTGTGTCCGGGATATGATGCCATAGCCATGTTTATTCCTTGGAGCAATCCTATGGGCGTGAGGGTGCCTATGGCGGTGCCCTCTTCGGTCACTGTCACTTGGTGGCGCGGGGCTTCCAACAAGGGTTCTATGGCGTTGAGCACCGGCGTTGACGAGTCTATCGTGGGGGTCAGCGCGTCGCTTCCCTCTTCCGGAGCCGGACCATTGTGGGGTTCCAGAAAATTTTTTATCTCGCTCACTCTCATTTTTCCCATCTAAATTGAGTTTTGTATAATTTAATTTTCTAATTTTGCATCTTAAAGCGTGCAACTATAGCATTAAATGTATAGCCTTACTTTATGAAACACCTTAGGATGTGAATTTGATTGTAAAGATACAAATAAAATGCCATAATTGACGCAAAGTAAATAATAAAAAAGGATAACAACAAATAAAAAGTATAGATGACCAACTTAAGTGTCAATATCAATAAAGTAGCCACATTGCGCAACGCGCGTGGCGAGAATAATCCTGATGTACAGGTGTTCGCACAAGATTGTGAGCGTATGGGGGCGCAGGGCATCACCGTCCATCCGCGTCCCGATGAGCGCCATATCAAGCGCGACGATGTCTATCGTCTCCGTCCATTGATCACCACGGAGTTCAATATTGAGGGGTATCCCTCCGACCAATTTATCGAATTGGTGCGCAAGGTGCGTCCCGAGCAGGTGACTTTGGTTCCGGACGGCGAGGGCGTGCTGACATCCTCCGAGGGATGGGATGTGGTCAACAATAGGGAGTTTCTTAAGCGTATAGTGGAGCTTTTCAAGCACGACGGCATCCGCACTTCGATATTTGTCACCACCGATCCGGCGCAGATACGTGCCGCCGCCGAGGTGGGGGCGGATAGGGTGGAGCTTTACACCAAACCGTATGCCGACAACTACGATGTGGACCGCGCCGCCGCCATAGCCCCCTTTGTGGAGGCCGCCGAGGTGGCGCACAGCGTGGGTCTCGGCGTGAACGCCGGGCATGACCTCAGCCTGAAGAACCTCCGTTTCTTCGCTGAGTCGGTGAAGCATCTCGATGAGGTCTCTATTGGACACGCCCTTATCTGCGACGCTCTTTACATGGGCATTGAAGAGACTATTAAAGCCTACCGCCAGCAGTTGGCGTTTTAATCGGCGTTTCGATTCAAGGAGATTGATCAATAAAGCAAAATCAATAATAAAAACACAAACATTATAAAAACTTCTGATTGATGAATGCAGAAACAGTGACCCCCGACCAACTCTCGCTATGGGATTTGACCATGGATGGAGGGTATTTGATGATTCCGCTTGCGATACTTCTGCTTGTGGGCATATATGTGTTTGTGGAGCGGTATATCACTATACGCCGCGCCTCGAAGACCGACGCGACATTTATGAAGCGTATACGTGAGTATGTGAAGGAGGGAGATGTCGACAGCGCGCGCAATCTGTGCAAGAAGACCGACACCCCCTATTCCCGCTTGATCCTTAAGGGTGTTGACCGCATCGGCCGTCCCATGGGGGATGTGCAGACAGCGATAGAGAACACCGGCAACATTGAAGTGGCGGCGTTGGGCAAGGGCTTTTCATGGCTCTCCACCACGGCGGCGTGCGCTCCGATGATTGGTTTCTTGGGCACGGTGACAGGTATGATCGAGGCTTTCTTCGCTTTGGCGAAGAGCGGCACCGCCGCGAACATCACAGTCCTCTCCAGCGGCATCTATCAGGCGTTGGTGACCACTGTGGCGGGTCTTGTGGTGGGTATCCTCGCCATGTTCGCCTATAATTTCCTGGTCTCGAGAGTTAACCGCATTATGAATGATATGGAGGGCAAAACTATGGAGTTCATGGACCTCCTTAATGAACCGGCGTTCTAATGGCTCTAAAACGTCAATATCAGAATCTGAGCACATTCTCCATGTCGTCGATGACCGACGTCATTTTCCTGTTGCTCATATTCTTCATGGTGACATCCACGCTGATTTTTCCGTCGGCGATAGAGGTCAATCTTCCCGAAAGCGGGGAGCAGACCACCGAAAAGCCGGTGACGGAAGTGTATCTCACCGCTGAAGATCAATTGTATATAGTGCCTGACCGCACGGATTCCGTGGCTGCCAACACCACGCCCCGTATGGTGTCGCGTGAGGAGCTTCTCGCGTCGTTGGCGCAGATACAGCAGATGGACTCCACTCGTTCCGTGGCTCTTTATGCCGACACGGTGGTGCATTATGGTAAGGTGGTTGAGCTGCTCGACATGGCGGCAAGCGTGAACCTTAAGATGGTGCTTGCCACACGCGCGTCGCAGACCGCGCAGTCGCAGTTGGTCGCCACTCCCGTGGCTCCAGCTGCCGGAACCCCTGTTAAATAGTTGATTTATCCATTGCAAGCCTTACCGCTTGCTGGTATTTATAGCTTGCTGATATTTATATGATGTCTTTATCTACATCGCAGAAAATAAAACTCATCGCAGTGGCTGTCACCATTTTGGTGACGCTCTTGATGCTCATGGTGCTCTCCGTGGGCAAGTTGACGTGGAGCGGTGCGTCCGCCGTGCGTCAACAGAAGCCTGTGGCGATGCTTTCGGATGAAGAGGAGGAGGAATTGTTTATCGAACCGGAGATTATTAAGGCTTCCGGTGAGGAGCGTTCCGTAAAGAAAGAGGAACCCTCCGCGGCGCCCTCGGGACTCCCTGAAAAAGCGGAGGTCGAGAAAACTGAAAAGGTGGTGAAAGCGGAGAATCCCAAGCAGAACACTTCGTCGGAGAAACTGACTACTCAGAAGAAGCCTTCGGCGGTGAAGAATGAGGAACCGACAAAGACCGACAAAGAGGAGTCCGCCATATCCTCCAATATGGGTAAGCAGTTCGGAGCCAAAAACGGCACCACCGACGGAAAGGATAATTCCTATGGTTCCGGCGGCAAAGGTGAGGGCGTGGCTGGAAAACTCAACGGACGTGAGTTTAAAGGATGCCCCCTTCCGAAGGTACAACTCAAGAATAAAGTAGTGGTGGTGGTGAAAGTGGATGTCGATGCCGATGGAAAAGTGGTCGCGGCGTCCATAAGCAGTGCCGGTGGCGCGTCGAAAGATATCCAGAACAAGTGTTTGGAGTCGGCGCGTCAAGCCCGATGGAGCGCCAAGCCCGGCGCCGCGGTGGCTCATGGTCAACTTACATTCACCATAGTTCCCAAGATATAGGTTTTATATCCCGGTCCAAGTCATGCCCGGTACATGATTTGGACCTGTTTTAGCGTATAGATGTCATGATTCCCTCTGTTTCATCCAAAATAGCCGATTCTAAAATAATCGACTCTAAGATAATTGATGCCTTGAGTGTCGGCGATGGATTGTGCCGTTTGGGTGTGGATTTGTCGCGGCTCTTTTTCGTGGTTGATTCCAACCTCGGTGCTGTGGTTTCCTCTCTTGCGGAGGAGATGCCGGAGGTCTCTCCGGAGCGCGTGGGCGTGTTTGAGATGGGGGAGAGGGTGAAGACCCTCGCCGGAGCGGAACGCTTGTGGCGTTTCCTTGTTGAGAAGGGTGCCAAACGCGGCGATGTGCTTGTGTGCGTCGGTGGCGGTGTGACCACCGACATGGGTGGCTTCGTTGCCGCCACGTTCAAGCGAGGCATAGACTATGTGAATCTTCCTACCACGCTGCTCGGCGCGGTGGATGCCGCCGTGGGAGGAAAGACAGGCGTTGATTTCATGGGATTGAAGAACGAGATAGGGGCGTTCCGCCTCCCTCTTGCCACGATTGTGGTCCCATCATTGTTTTCCACACTCCCCGGGCGTGAAGTGCTCTCCGGCTACGGCGAGATGCTTAAGACGGCGTTTCTTGCCGATGCGGGGCTTGCCGATACCATGCTTTCATTGGGTGCGGATATCGAGGGAAACCGCCGGAGTCTCTTTGAATATGTGGGGGAGATGTGCCGTTTCAAGCAGGGCATAGTGGATCTTGACCCCACGGAGAAAGGGGTGCGCAAGGCCCTCAACTTCGGACATACCATAGGCCATGCCATAGAGAGCCTGATGCTCTCGCACGACACCCCCGTCACCCACGGCCATGCCGTAATCTTGGGAATCCTCGCTGAGAGTGTGGTGGCTGTGGCGCGTAAGGCTATGGGCTCCTCGTATCTCTATCGTATCGCTGATGTGATAAAACGCAATTATCCGCCCGTGGCTGTCACGTGCGACGATTATCCCGCGTTGATGAATTATATGCGCCACGATAAAAAGAGTCTTCGTGGGGAGATTAATCTCACCATGGTGCGGACTCCGGGAGAATACGAAATCAACTGTTCGGCGGATGAGAAAGAGGTGGCTGCGGCGTTGGATATCTTCAGAGATTTGTTGGGCGTTTAAACCTTTGGCGCATTGCTTTGTCAAAGAATGTGCATTGACAAAGCAGAGCATTGACAAAGCAGAGCAGTGACAAAATAGTGCATTGACAAAACACTCGTTGACAAAACACTCGTTGACAAAATCGCTGGTGGTCGAAGATTCCTCTTTGCCGTATCTTTATGAGCAAAAAATGGTGGTTTGGGCGTGAAAAGCGACGTGAACTGCCGGAATCATATTAAAAATGACTAAAATGCTTTGTCGTTGGTAAATAATTAGTAACTTTGTGAACTTATACAATTCTAAAAATAACATTAAAATGAAATTCTTAAAGACAATTGTGATGGCTACTCTCGCCGGATGCATGCTTTTGGCATCAGCTTGTAGCTCAATGACAAACTTAGGAAAAGGTGCCTTGATTGGTGGCACAAGTGGTGGAGCTGTAGGCGCCGGTATCGGTGCTTTGATTGGTGGTGGAAAAGGCGCTGCTATCGGAGCTGCTGTAGGTGCTGCCGCAGGCACTGGCGCAGGTATGTTGATTGGTAAGAAGATGGATGATAAGAAAAAAGCTCTTGAAGCATCTCTCGGCAATTCCGCCGATGTTGACACTGTTTCCGTCAATGGTCTTTCCGCAGTGAAGGTGACTTTCGACGGCGGTATCCTCTTCGCTACCGGCAAATCTGTGATCAACGATTCAGCTAAGAAAGCCCTCAGCTCATTCGCTTCCAACGTCAACGCTGACAACTATACAGACGTTCACGTTTACGGCTTCACCGACAACACAGGTTCTTTGGCAGCCAACACTAAAGTCGCCGACGCACGCGCTAACGCTGTTTACACTTATCTTGTAAACGCCGGTGTCGCTTCCAGCCGCGTTGAGTACAAGGGTGTGCCTATGGATTATTATGTAGCTTCCAACGACACTGAGGCAGGACGCGCTCAAAACCGTCGTGTGGAGATTTACATCACTGCTAACCAACAAATGGTGGACGCTGCCAATAATGGCACTTTGAAATAAGTTTCGGCGTTTATCGTTTAAAGAGAAAGGGATTTGCATGAAAAATTGCAAATCCTTTTTCTTTTGCTATAAAATCGCTTTAGATAGCTAAAATTCAAGATTTAACGCCTTTGAAAAACATTATTTGAAAAAATAGATTATTCGGCTGTTTTTTTGTGTTATTCCATTTAAATTTCGTAATTTTGCGCTCTGAGAAACGGAATTAAGTTTCTGATTGATATTTGATAACTTAGAATAAATCAATAGATATATGGATTTTGTAGAAGAGTTGACCTGGCGCGGTATGATACATACCATCATGCCCGGGGCTGAGGAACAATTGAAGAAAGAGATGACCACGGCGTATTTGGGTATTGACCCCACTGCCGACAGCCTTCATATAGGCCACTTGTGCGGCGTGATGATGCTTCGCCATTTGCAGCGTTGCGGCCATAAACCCATCGCATTGGTGGGTGGAGCCACCGGCATGATCGGTGACCCTTCCGGCAAATCCGCCGAGAGAAATCTCCTTGATGAAGCCACTTTGCGCCACAATCAAGAGGCCATTAAAAAGCAATTGGCGCGCTTCATTGATTTCGAATCCGATGCTCCCAACCGCGCGGAACTCGTCAACAACTACGATTGGACGAAAAACGTCTCTTTCTTGGAGTTCGCCCGTGAAATAGGAAAGCATATAACCGTGAACTATATGATGGCGAAGGATTCCGTGCAGAAACGTCTCAACGGTGAGGCGCGCGACGGCCTTTCGTTCACTGAGTTCACTTATCAATTGCTCCAAGGTTTCGACTTCCTGCACCTCTACACCGAGAAAGGATGCAAGTTGCAATTGGGTGGTTCAGACCAATGGGGTAACATCACCACCGGAACGGAGCTTATCCGCCGTAAGACCGGGGGTGAGGCGTTCGCCATCACTTGTCCGTTGATTACCAAACCCGACGGTTCTAAGTTCGGAAAAACGGAGAGCGGCAACGTTTGGCTCGACGCCGCTTACACTTCCCCTTATAAATTCTATCAATTCTGGCTCAACGTCAGCGATGCTGAGGCTGAGAAATACCTTAAGATATTCACTTTCCTCACCAAGGAGGAGATTGAGGCGTTGGTGGCTGAACATGCCGCCGACCCCGGATTGCGTCCGCTCCAGAAACGTTTGGCGCGCGAGGTGACTGTGATGGTGCATGGCGAGGATAACTACAACGCCGCTGTGGAGGCGAGCCAAATCCTTTTCAGCAACAAGGCGGGTGAGACCCTCAAGCATATTGACGAGAAGACCCTCCTCGACGTGTTCGACGGCGTGCCCACATTCCAAGTGGAGAAATCTTTGATCGACGGCGGGGTGCATATCCTCGAACTCCTTGCCACCCACACATCCATCTTCCCCTCCAAGGGCGAAGCTCGAAAAATGGTGCAGGGTGGCGGCGTGAGCCTTAACAAGTCCAAGGTGACGGACATCAACGCCATTGTCGGCGCCGATGAGTTGATTCAAGGAAAATATCTCTTGGTGCAGCGCGGTAAGAAAAATTATTATCTTGTGGTGGCTCAATAGAGTCCGTATAACTATGAAGAAAATTGTATATTCCTTGATGATGGTGATGGCATTGTTTATGATGTCGTCATGCAATTCTGAGGATAAATTAGATCCCAACACACTCCTTTATCAAGACTATTACGTGGAGATCACTAATGGGGAGACGAGTGTGTTTGCCAATTTCCGTGAGTCCAACAGCGCGGGATTGAGAGTTAAGCTCAACAATGGTTCCTCCATTGCCGTCAATGGCACCGCCATGACTTACGTCAACGGCGCACAAGTGGAGGGTACGTATGATTACTATACGTCGTTGAAGAATGCGGATGAAGCCACTTTCGTCTTCAAGCGCAATTCCTCCACCACTCTCACCAACACATTGAACTTCAGTATGGTGCCGGAGTTCACCCTCCCCGGCGATATGAAGAAGGTTGCGAACAGCGAGACGTACACAGTGACGAAGACCACCGCCGGATTATCCTCCGCGACAATGAAAGTGCTGATGGTCAACGCCTCCAATGTGTCGTACAACGCCATTGTGGGTGCTGACAACGCTTCATTCACCTTCTCCGGAGTGCCTAAAGGGACATATAAGCTTTTTGTGGCTTATTACACAAGCACTTCGGTGGCGCAGTCCAATGGATCCGCCGGCGGAAAGATGACGCTTTACCGCATCACCACGGTGGAGGGCGTGACTGTCGAGTGAAACAACAACGCAAGTTCTAAACTTACTATATAGAGATTGATTAGGTAATTTACCCGAGAAACATTATTAACCCTTAGTACCCTCTCCCCGGAGAGGGCGCGATAAAAAAGAAAACACAAAATGACAATGGAAAAACTCAACGTAAGGCCGATGGAGAGCGTGGTAGTGCGTTTCTCCGGAGACTCAGGCGATGGGATGCAGCTTGCCGGCAACATTTTTTCGAATGTGTCCGCCGGTGAGGGCAATGAGATTTCCACATTCCCGGACTATCCTGCGGAGATACGCGCTCCGCAAGGTACTCTCAGCGGAGTGTCAGGTTTTCAAGTGCATATCGGTGTTGATGTCCACACCCCCGGCGACAAGGCCGATGTGTTGGTGGCGATGAACCCCGCTGCGCTGAAAACAAATTTGCAATACCTTAAATCGGAGGGTATCGTGATTTGTGATATCGATACCTTCAAAGAGGCTGATTTGAAAAAAGCGGAGTATGCCACTTTAGATCCGGTGGCGGAATTAGGCATTGATCCTAAGAGAGTGATGGGTGTGCCCATGACTACTTTGGTGAAGGAGGCTTTGAAAGATTCCGGCATGGATATGAAAGCTATCCTCAAGTGCAAGAATATGCTTGCGTTGGGACTTATATGCTGGCTTTTCGACCGTCCGGTGGAGAGTGTGCTGCATAAGCTTAAAAATAAATTCGCGAAGAAACCTGCCATTTATGAGGCTAACGCCAAGGTGGTGCAAGCGGGTTGGGACTGCGGTCACAACACCCACGCCGGTATGCCCACGTATCGTGTGGAGACCGACAAGGTGCGCCCCGGCACATACACCGACGTGAATGGCAACACCGCCACCGCGTGGGGTCTTATCATGGCTTCGGAGAAGAGCGGACGTCCCCTGTTCTTGGGTTCTTATCCTATCACTCCCGCCACTGATATCCTGCATGAGTTGGCGAAACGCAAAGACCTCGGCGTGAAAGCGTGTCAGATGGAGGATGAAATCGCCGGAGTATGCTCCGCGATCGGTGCCTCCTATTCCGGACACCTCGCCGTCACCTCCACTTCAGGCCCCGGATTGGCTCTTAAATCCGAGGGTATCGGCTTGGCGGTGATTATGGAACTCCCTCTGGTGGTTGTCGATGTGCAACGCGGCGGCCCCTCCACAGGTCTTCCCACTAAGACAGAACAAACAGACTTGGCACAGGCCCTCTACGGTCGCAATGGTGAATCACCCTTGTGCGTAGTCGCTGCCACAAGCCCCACGGATTGCTTTAATATGGCGTTCGAGGCGGCGCGCATAGCTATAGAACACATGACTCCGGTGGTGCTCCTCACCGACGCGTTCATCGCCAACGGTTCCTCCGCATGGCGTATCCCCGAGGAGGATGAGTATCCCGAGATTAAACCTCATTTTGTCACTGAGGAGATGTTGGCAAACGGATGGCGCGCCTACGACCGCGACCCCGAGTCGTTGGTAAGATATTGGGCTGTGCCGGGAATGGCGGGAGCCATGCACCGCGTGGGCGGCTTGGAGAAGGACTTCAAAACTTCCGTTATCTCCACCGATCCCGCCAACCATGCCAAGATGGTCGAGACACGCCGTCAGAAAATCGCGAATATCGCGAAAGATATTCCGGCGTTGGAAATCGACGGCGACAAGGATGCCGACACTATCCTCGTGGGTTGGGGCGGCACATACGGACATCTTTACTCTGCGGCGCGCGATTTGAACGCCGAGGGTGTGCGTGTGGCTCATGCCCATTTCCGCTATATCAACCCGCTTCCCGCCAATGCGCTTGACGAGTTGAAGAAATACAAAAACATTATCGTGGCGGAACTCAACACCGGACAATTCGCGGATTATCTCCAAGCTAAATTGCCGGGAATCGAGATTAAACGCATCAACAAAGTGGAGGGACAACCCTTCATGGTGCATGAGATTGTAGACCAAGTGAAATCTATAGTAAAATAAGGAGGACCCGACGATGGAAAATAAAGAACAAGTATTTACCCCGGCGGATTTCAAAAATTCGCAGAAGGCGCGTTGGTGTCCCGGATGTGGCGACCATGCTATTTTGTCGGTGCTGCACAAGGCGATGGCGGAAGTGGGAGTGGCTCCCAAAGACACTGTGGTGGTGTCGGGAATCGGATGTAGCTCCCGTCTGCCCTATTATATGAACACTTATGGTATGCATACCATCCATGGTCGCGCCGCGGCTATCGCCACCGGCTTGAAAACCGCGCGTCCCGACCTCACGGTATGGCAGATCTCCGGCGACGGCGACGGCCTCGCCATCGGCGGTAACCACTTCATCCATGCTGTGCGCCGCAACATAGATCTCAACATACTCCTTTTCAATAATAAGATTTACGGCTTGACCAAGGGTCAGTATTCGCCCACCACCGACCGCGGCACGGTGACGAAATCCTCCCCTTACGGCACCACTGAGGATCCTTTCATCCCCGCCGAACTTCTCTTCGGAGCGCGCGGCACTTTCTTCGCACGCGGCATCGATGTGGCTCTGGATATCACTAAGGACGTGATGGTGGCAGCTGCCAAGCATAAAGGGGCTTCCGTGGTTGAGATTCTTCAAAACTGTGTGATTTTCAACAACGGCATCCACCATATCTTCACCGACAAGGAGACCCGTGAGGACCACGTGATCTATCTCCGCCATGGACAGAAGATGCTCTTCGGAAAGGAGAAGAACAAAGGTATCGTGCAAGATGGTTTCGGCTTGAAAGCAGTGGAACTCGGCAAGGATGGCTACACCATCGACGATGTTCTCGTACACGACGCCCATGCTCAGTCCAACTTCCTCCAGCAGCAGCTTGCGATGATGGATGGCAACGAGCTCCCTCTCGCCGTTGGTGTGATCCGCGATGTGGACAGCATCAGCTACGAAACCGCCGTTGCCGCTCAGGTGAAAGAAGTTACCACCAAGAAGGGCTTCAAGAACCTACGCGACATGATATTGAAGACTTCCGAATGTTGGGAAGTTGAACTATAAAAAAGAGAGTATCACAGCGAAAAATGCACAGAAATCAAAAAAATGTGCAAAAAACGAGTGTTTTAAGGCTTAAAATTTTCGTATTAGAAAATTTATAGTTTACTTTGCAGTCTGAAAAATAGGGTTGGGTCAACTGATTTCTGTTTTTCAGACTGAATTTTTTTAGGGATTACGCATGAAAGGCTCATGAGTGGTCCATGAAAGAGTGCAAGAAATAAAGTAAAATAAATCGAAAATTAATAACTAAAAAAATTACCATTATGTCAGAAATTGC
This sequence comes from uncultured Sangeribacter sp., assembly GCA_964418705.1. Taxonomy (GTDB): domain Bacteria; phylum Bacteroidota; class Bacteroidia; order Bacteroidales; family Muribaculaceae; genus Lepagella. The sequence continues at coordinate 94,078 of CAYQMV010000001.1, read as the reverse complement.
AGACAAAGTGAAAGAGATTATCGTTGACAAACTCAGCGTAGAAGAGAACGAAGTAACTCCCACTGCAGAATTCACAAAAGATTTAGGTGCTGATTCACTCGACACAGTAGAGTTGATCATGGAGTTTGAGAAAGAGTTCGACCTCAAAATTCCTGATGAGGATGCTGAGAAAATCCAAACTGTAGGCGACGCAATCGAATACATCGAGTCTCACAAATAATATAGGCTCTCTCCAATCTCTCTCCCCGCAAACAAAACAACAACAACCCATATTGAAATTTTATAAAAGCGTATGGAATTAAAAAGAGTGGTAGTGACAGGCCTTGGAGCCATCACCCCCATAGGCAATGATGCCAAAACGACATGGGAGAATGCCGTAAAGGGAGTGAGCGGAGCCGGTCCCATTACTAAATTCGACGCCTCCCTGTTTAAGACTCAATTTGCCTGCGAGGTAAAGGGCTTCGTGCCGGCGGAGCATTTCGACCGCAAGAAAGCGCGCCAGCTCGACCTCTACGCGATGTACGCGCTCACAGCCGCTGATGAGGCTATTGAGGATTCCGGTCTTGAGAAAGAAGAGAATTTAGATAAAAACAGAGTAGGTGTGATTTTTGCCGCGGGTATCGGTGGTCTTCACACTTTTGAAGAGGAAGCCGGCGAGTACGCTTTGCATCAGGATAAAGGTCCCCGCTATAATCCTTTCTTTATCCCGAAGATGATTGCCGACATCGCTGCCGGTCAGATCTCTATCGATCATGAGTTCCGCGGTCCCAACTTTGGTACCGTGTCAGCATGTGCCTCTTCCAACAATGCTCTCATCGACGCATTCAATTACATCCGTTTAGGTATGGCTGACGCTATCGTTGCCGGAGGTGCCGAGGCGGCGGTTTATCCCGCCGGTGTGGGTGGCTTCAACTCCATGAAAGCCCTCTCCACCCGCAATGATGAGCCCCAAGCCGCTTCGCGTCCGTTCTCCGCTTCGCGCGACGGATTTGTGATTGGTGAAGGTGCCGCGGCTCTCATTCTTGAGGAACTTGAGCACGCCAAAGCTCGTGGCGCGCATATCTACGCCGAGGTTGTCGGCGGCGGTATGAGTGCCGACGCTTACCACATCACCGCCACCCATCCTGAGGGATTGGGAGCCAAGTTGGTGATGGAGAACGCTCTCGCTGATGCAGGCATGAAACCCGAAGATATCGACTATATCAACCTTCATGGCACCTCCACCCCTGTGGGCGACCGCAGCGAGGCGAAAGCCATCAAGGAGGTGTTTGGCGAACATGCTTATAAACTGAACCTCAGCGCCACCAAATCCATGACCGGTCACCTTCTCGGTGCCGCCGGAGCATTGGAGGCTATGTTCAGCGTGAAATCCGTGGAAGAGGATATCGTGCCCCCCACTATCAACCACGTTGACGGTGACAATGACGAGGAGATTGACTACAATCTCAACTTTACTTTCAATAAAGCGCAGAAGCGCGTCGTGAACGCCGCTTTGTCGAACACTTTCGGTTTCGGCGGCCACAACGCTGCTCTTATCTTGAAGAAGTATAAAGCTTAACTTTCGAGTTAATAGATTACTATTGATAAAAGAGTGTCTTCCGTTTCGACGGCGGACACTTTTTGTTTTTGATATCTCTGCCCGTTTTTGGTGTGCTGTCTGTTTTTTGATGTTTTTTTGTTTCCAGCGGGGTTAAACCTCCCTTGGGAATCCGGGTCAAACTGATATGAAACAAATGAATAGTCTTTATAGAAAGGTCATTTGATGAGTGAATTTTATTAAAACACCTTAAATCCTTTGACTATAAAGAAATAATAATTACATTTGCAGATTGGATGTTGTATCTACACGAAAAATAAGCGTCCGATAGATAGAAAATTGATGCGAGACGCATCGTGTAAGCGACATTCAGTAAACGTTTTATTGGAATTAATAAAAATTTAATACATTAGTAATATGAAACGGTTATTTTTACTCCTGGGCTTGGTGATAGCCTCTATCGCCTCCTACGCCCAATTGCCCTCTTTCCAATTGAAAGATATCAACGGAAAGGTGGTGGATACTGCGACATTGTCGAATGATGGTAAACCTTTTGTGATAAGTTTCTTTGCTACATGGTGTAAACCTTGCAACCGTGAACTCAAAGCTATCAACGAAGAGTATGCCGATTGGCAGGACGAGACAGGCATGCGCTTGATCGCAGTTTCTATCGATGAGGCTCAAAATATGCAGAAAGTGAAACCCCTCGTGGATTCCATGGGTTGGGAGTACCAAGTGCTTTTGGACCCCAACAGCGATCTTTTCCACGCTCTCGGCGGTCAGATGGTGCCTTTCCTCTTGATCTTCGACGGCGAGGGTAAATTGGTCGACAGCCGTGTCGGTTACGTCGAGGGTTCCGAATCACACGTGATTGAGAAAATCCGTGAACTCGTGGAAAAATAATTGACCGAATTATTAATCGAATACATAGTTTAGTTCATTAATACCTGATTAGTTTATTAATACCTGATAAGATTAGCTCATTAATAACTGATTGAGAAAAAGAGAAAGGTATCAATTCCGGCAATTATGAATTTTAAAAAATTTTTGGCTCTTGCCCTCGCGGGTGGTGCATGTTTCATCGCCGACGCCGCCAATGATGTGGTGGTTCACGGAAGCGTGCAGTCAGACATCCTTTTTCCGCAGAAGGACGAAGCGATAGGTGCTAAAGAGTATTCTGAAGATGTATTGACAAACACGTATGGCAATCTGTCGCTGCTTAGTAAGTATGTTGACGCGGGCCTGCGTTTCGAATATTTGGAACACCCACTCCCGGGATTCGATGACAAGGGATTCCGCGGATGGGGTGTCCCCAACGCTTATGTGAAGGGTAAATTCAAAGGTGTTGAAGTCACCGCCGGTAGCTTTTACGAGCAGTTCGGCAGCGGCTTCATTCTCCGCACTTATGAGGAGCGCACTTTGGGTATCGACAATTCACTGCTCGGTGGACGCGTGAAAATCAACTCCTTGAAAGGTTTCCGCTTCACCGCGCTCGGTGGCTTGCAACGCCGCTATTGGCGTTGGAGCAAAGACTCCCGTGTGTTCGGCGCCGACGCTGAGATGAGCTTGGAGGAGTATTCCTCCGCTTTGCGCAACAACGATGTGGCATGGACTGTGGGAGCCTCTTATGTGTTGAAAAATGAGGAGGACGAATCCATCATGGTCCCCGGCACCAACTATCGTCTCAACTTGCCGGAGAATGTGTCGGCATTCGATGTGCGCACCAACTTCCACAAGGGTAATTGGGGCACTATGGGCGAGTTCGCATGGAAGAGCCAGGACCCCTCGTTCGACAACGAATACACCTACGGTGACGGACACGCCGAGATGCTCTCCGCCACTTATTCTAAATCGGGCTTGAGCGCCATGGTGCAGGCAAAACGAAGCGAGAACATGGCGTTCCGCTCCCAACGCAGCATGGACGGAAACTCCGTGATGCTCAACAACCTCCCTGCATTCTCCTACCTCCACACTTACTCACTCGCCGCCCTTTATCCCTACGCCACTCAGTCGGCTAAGGGTGAATGGGCGTTCCAAGGATCTTTCGCCTATACTTTCAAGCGCAAGACTCCCCTCGGCGGTAAATATGGAACCAAGGTGAATGTCAACCTATCTTACATCAAGGGTCTTGACCGCACCCCCGACATGGAGAACCGCGTGAACGCAAGTTACGCTTACGGAAGCAACGGCTCATCCACCTCTTATTTCGGAATGGGAGAGACCTACTACCACGACTTCAACGTTCAAATCGAGAAGAAGTTCACACGCGATTTCCAATTGAACTTCATGTATATGAACCAACGCTACAATAAGACGGTGGTGGAGGGTCACGGCGGCATCATCAATTCCAACATTTTGGTTGCCGATGGTAAATACCGCATCAACCCCAAATGGCAGATCCGCGCCGAACTCCAATACCTATTCACCAAGCAGGATGTGAGAGATTGGGCGTGCGGATTGGTTGAGGTGTCATGGTCCCCCTATTTGATGTTCTCTTTGAGTGATATGTGGAACACCGGCGACACGGGGCTCCATTACTATATGGCATGTGTGACAGGAAACTATAAAGCCAACCGCTTGATGCTCTCCTATGGACGCACACGCGAGGGCTATAACTGCTCCGGCGGTGTGTGCCGCATGGTGCCCGCCACCAAGGGATTCCAAGTCTCTTATAGCTACACATTCTAATCAGTAACCTATAAATGCAGAAAAGAAAAATGAAGTTCTGGAAATTACTTTTGGCAGCACCTTTAGTAACAATGTTTATAGGCTGCGACAAAGTGGATGAACCCGACCGTTTCATAGAAGTGGAGGCGGTGAAAGCCAAGCGTACCGTCCTTCTTGAGGAGTTCACCGGACAAAGATGTGTTAACTGTCCCGACGCGCACGCCATCATCAACACTTTGCGTGAGCAATATGGCGAATCCTTTATCCCGGTAAGTATCCATGGCGGGCCCAAGGTCTTCCTTATCTCTTATGCCGAGGGTCAGGAGGCCCCGAAAATCGGACTTAAGGATCCCGACGGCGACGGCGACTATTACGCATCGTACCATGGTGTGACAAGCTCACTCCCCATAGGTGTGATCAACCGCACCTCCGGGCTTGTGAACTACAACCAATGGGCGGGTATCCTGGCAACGGAGTTGGAGAAAGAGACCAACGTGGATATCGAGGTCAGCGCTTCGCTCAGCGAGGATGGCAGCAAAATCAACGTGTCCACCACATTGAAGCCTACCGCCAATATCAGCGGACATCTTCAGCTGTGGGTGCTTGAAAGCGGCATCGTGGCTCAGCAGATTGTCGGTAATACGATGGATATGACTTATGTACACAACCATGTCTACCGCGCCAATGTCAATGGCAGAGAGGGCGAGGCTGTGACGCTCAAGGAGAATATCTATTCCTCGTTCACAAACACTGCCGATGTGCGCAGTTATTGGAACCCCAACAACCTATCGATTGTAGCGTTTGTCTACAACAGCGAAGGTGTGCTTCAAGCGGCTGAATGTGAAGTCGCTACCGGGGCTGAATCTCAAGAATAAGAATTATACGGGTGTCGGACGTATGCGTCCGGCACCCCATATATAGGAATATTAAACTAAAAAGAATAGATTATGAGAAAACTTTACTTCTTGGCAGCTGCCGCAATGGCAGCTTTCAGTGCAAATGCACAAACCCCCACTTTCTCCACCAGCGCCACCGGCGAGCCTTTGGCTGAGGGCGCCACAATCTACGCTTCCGAGGTTGAGGGTATTTTGGTGAAACCGGAGTTGTTCGTCATTTCCGAGGATGAGGGTAACTTGACAATCAAAGTTGAGGCTGTCGAGGAGACCGGCTACGCCGCTGACGAGAGTGGCTTGACAATGTGCTGGGGCGGCGCTTGCAAAATGGCAGGCAAGAGCGGCGACGCGCAATACTTCTTCGTAGAGACCACCGCCGACTATTCTCCCGACAATGAGAATTTGAAGGATACACGTATCGAGTACTTCGTCAACGACGACAGCAACTTTTATTGCAAAATTAAATTGACTTCATATTTCGCCGACAGAGAGAGCGATGAGGAGGAGTTCCACTGCTATATCGTCATCTCCCCCAACGGCGACCAATATGTGGCAGGTGTGAATGAGGATTCCGACGCTCCCGTCCGCTACTTCAATCTCCAGGGTATGGAGGTTAACGCCGACGCTGTGACTCCCGGTATCTACGTCACTCGTCAAGGCAACACTGTGAAAAAGGTGCTTATCAATAAATAAGCCCCTCGTTATCAACGTATAAATTAACGCCATAGGCACCCCCTCAAGGCTCTGACTATGGCGTTAATTACATAACAATAGACCGACAGTGAGTGTCGGTAGCAGAATCTTAAGGGTTGACAACTAACCATTTCCAGGTTTGACTTCTCTCTTTTGTGAAAAACATTACCAATTGAATAGATATCGGTAGGATATGTATTGGTATAATAGGTATCGGTAAAATAGATATTAATAAAATAGATATTAAGTAAATGAAGAAAGGTTCAATTTGTGCGCTATTGCTGACAGCGATAACTGCATTTACATGCACGGCCCAAGACGTGACGTCGCCGAGCTTCTTCACCTACGAGAACACCTCCATTGTAAAGAGTTTTTCACACAATGGAAAATGGGGCGTTTTCGAGAATAGGGTGGAGGATGCCACCGACAACGGAGGGTATGTGTTCAATGTGGAGGAAAAGACCTTCACCCCTGTTGTTTCTTCCGTTGTAGTAGATGACAAAGGTAATCCTATTACCGACAACGGCATTGCCAACCACATCACCGACGATGGCAACATCATCGGTGGTTCTTACCGCGATTACCCCGCGTATTGGAACAAGACCACCGGAGTGTGGACAATCCTTCCCATGCCCACCGGGGCTGTCTCCGGCGAGGTATCAAGACTCAGCGCTGACGGACACTATGGCGTGGGTCAGTGCTGGCTTGGAGAGTATCCCCACTGTGCCGTGATTTGGGATTTGACCACTGGCACTATAGTTGAGACTCCCGGTTTGATTAGCCTTGACATGTCGCATACCGACCACGGACAAAATCGTTTCGTCGACGTATCCGCCGATGGCAGATACGTGTGCGGTATGATGTCCGTAAGCTATCTTTATGCCCTTGTGGCTTATGTCTACGACCGCGAGACCTCCACTTACGATGTGATAGGATTCACTGAATCCACCACTGAGGCATGGATTCCCAAAGCCCCCAATATCGCACATATTGAGACGATGACTATGAGTCCCAATGGATATTGGATCACCGGCACCGCTTATATGGACAATGTAAGCACCGACACGGAGTATGAGACTTGCTATCGCTACAATGTGTTGGATAAGACATTTGAGTTGTACGACGGAAGCTCCGATGCCGGCTTTTGCGGAAAAGCGATCACCGACAGCGGTGTGGTTTATGGTGCCACTCCCTATGTCTCCTCCCCCTTGCGCGATATGTATGTGCGCCGCGGCAACTATTGGTTCGGCATGGAGCAGATTCTTAGTCAGCGCTACGGCATAGATTTCGAAGCCACCACCGGCATCAGCCAGACAGGTACTCCTATGGGCATCAGCCCCGACGGCAGAATAATAGGAACATTCTACAGCCCCTCCGAGGGTAACGGCGTGGTTTATTACTTCAACGAGGATCTTGTCGACGCTTGCGCCGCGGTGGACCTCCTGGGCGAGTATCAAATCAGTCCCGCCGCCGGATCCATTTTCTCCTCCGTCTCCAACGTTGAAATATCATTCGACAGAAACGTGGCGGCTGTGGGCGATATTCGTCGCAAAGCCGAGTTGCGCGACAAGGATGGTAATGTGGTGAAAAATTCAATGGGTATCGGTGTCGACGGCTCCAAAGTGACTTTGGTGTTCGCGCCCTACGCCCTTAACGCTGGCGAGGAATACACCGTGGTTCTCCCCGCGGGAGTGCTCTCCATCAATGGTGATGCCGAGGTGACAAACAGAGAAATCTCTGTGAAATACGTAGGCCGCGGCAACGCTCCTGTGTCATATATCTCCGCATATCCCACTCCGGAGACAGGTATCAGCAAACTCGACTATTCTTCAAGCCATATCCTTCTGAACTTCGACGCTTCGTTGAAGGAGGTGGATGGCATGAAAGCTAAAATATACCGTAACGAGGAGACCGACGCCTTCGATGAGTTGTCAATCTCCGTCACCGGGAATCAGATGGAGTTGTATCCTTTGACTACGCTCTATCTTTTCCAAGGAAACACCTACCGTGTGGAAATACCTGCCGGAGCGGTCACCGATATCGGCGGCACCGGTGGCAACGAAGCCATAACTTTGAACTATAAGGGTTCATACGAGCGCGAAATATCTTCCGATGATATTACTCTCTTCAGTGAGAACTTCAATGAGGGTCTCGGTGCCCAGTTTATGTTCTATGAGGGTGACAACAACGTGCCCACCACTGCGATGACGGAGTTCGGCTTCACCCAATCCTCCACGCCCTGGTGGATAGCCCGCGACAACACCGGCTCCTCCGATTATGCGGCTATGTCGCACTCCTCATATACTCCCGCCGGCACTTCCGATGACTGGATGGTGATTCCGTCACTATATATCCCCGATGAGAACTGCCGTCTCACATTCGACGGACAGGGCTACAGCAAAACCAAATCTGACAGATTGAACGTCTATGTGATTGAGAGCGAAAAAGTCTACACTGAGCTCGGTGCCGACGCTATCGCCGATTTCAAGGAGAATAGGAAATTGGTGTTCAGTGAGGTGATGGATCCCGGGGCTTCCCAAGGTGCGATCGACGATGAATGGACCTCTTACGAGGTTTCCCTCGCCGACTATGCCGGAAAAGCGGTTTATATCGCTTTCGTAAATGAGAACACCGACCAAAGCATTCTTTTTGTGGATAATGTTAATGTTGTCCATGACATGCGTTATACGGTGACATTCTATAATGAATCCACTGTGGTGAGTGCCGATGACGTGACTGTGAATGGCCGTGTTTCCGTGGTTTCCGACTTCGCCGAGTATGGCAAAGCGCACCTCCAGCTCTGTGATTCCGAGGGTAACGTGGTCAGTGAAATATCCGAGGAGGGTCTTAGCGTGAACCGCAACAACCCCTACGACTTCACTTTCCCGGAGAACCTCCCCCTTGTGATAGGCAAGGAGAACTCCTACACCGTGAAAATCGCTATGGACGACGAGTCCACCGAAATCGCCGGAAAGATTAAGAATTTGGCGTTCAGTCCCGTGAAACGTATCCTCCTTGAGGAGTATTCCGGAGCCAAGTGCGGCAACTGCCCCCTCGGTATCCTCGCCATTGAGAAGCTTGAGCGTGACTTCGGCGATCAATTCATCCCCGTTTGTATCCGTTCCTATGGCGGCGACGTGCTTGGCAGCGCGTTCTCTTCCTACACGGAGTACTTGGGTCTTTATAATGTTGGTGCTCCCTCCGCGATGATTAACCGCAACGGAGTGCAGTCGTTCCCGATGACCTCCACCGCCGATGGATACACATTCTTCGCTCCGGAGGGTTCCTCACCGCAATGGTGCGACATCGTGAACGAAGAACTCAGCGTGCCCGCCGAGGCTGAAATAAACATTGATGCCTACACCACCGATGACTCTGACTCCGTGATTGAGATTCCTATGGATATCAGATACGCCATGGATTCCGAGGATTTGAATGTCAGTGTGCTCTTCTTCGTCTTGGAGGACCACTGCTATACTGAACAATACAATTATCTTTACAACACCACCGACCCCCTCCTCGGAGAGTGGCAGAAGGGTGGAATATATTCCAGCCCTAAAGTGGCGTACTATGTGAACGACGTGGTGCGTAGCATCGTCGGCAGAACATTCAATGGCACACAAGGATATGTGCCGTCGTCTATGCCCGCCGGTGAGGTACACTCCGTGGTTGAAAAAATCAATATGCCGCAGTCGGTAAGCGATCTGTCACGCCTCTCTGTGGTGGCTGTGATGATCGACAACAACACCGATGGCGTGGTCAACGCCGCGAAAGCGACTTTGGTGACCTCCGGAGTGAAAGCCGTGGCTGACGACTCTTGGTTCTCCGCCACCGTGGAGGATGGCTCCGTAGTTGTACGTAGCTCCGCAAAAGCCAACGTGGCTCTTTACAGCGTTGCCGGTGAATTGCTCAACACCGTTGCCGGTGAGGGTGACTTCTCCGTTTCCACTAATGGTTATTCCGGCGTGGTGATCGTGAAAGCGAACACCGACGCGGTCGCTAAGACTGTGAAATTGCTGGTGAAATAATCTTCCCCACATCTTCCCCCATGTCGTGTTGACATGGGGGCTTGGATGTGACGAATTTATGAGAAACTCGTAAAAACTCTAATTTTTAATTTATAAATAATATGAACAGTTCTTTACAGAAAAGTTTTCAGTGGAGATTCTGTCTGTTGGTTGCTTTAGTCTTAGGGGCTTTCACAGGTGCGAAAGCTTCCAATGTTGATTTTGGCGAATTGCAATTGGATCAGACGTACAACATCTCTGATGACTTCAACAATTATTTGGGAACATTCACAGCCCCGGAATCGGGCACTGTGTATTGTGAAACGACAGCGAGCGGCATGGGTTATTTCGAACCCTATTTGGATGCCGAACACAGTGGTGACTCGGTTGCCGGCAGCGTTTCTATTGTCGGTGATGTGCGTTACTACAATTTCGAGGCGGAGAAGGGTACCACCTACTACTTCTATCTTGACTTCGCGATGACTGCGGGCTATTTCACCATGACCATGAACAAGCAGTTGTCGGTGGTCAGCAATTCCGTCGAGAATAACAGCACTTTCAGCATCGGCGGTTCCGGCTCTATTGAGATGGTTTTCAACATGGATATCGCTCTTGACAATGTGGTTGTAGCCACCGAGGAGGCTTCCAAGGAGCTTGAGAGCACTGATTATTCCGTGCGCAGCACATACCTCACTCTCGACCTTTACAACACTCTCAACGCATGGTATGAGAACGGCACTCTTTCCGCCGGAAAGAAGTTCACCGTGACTGTAAAAGGTTTGCGCAGCGCCGATGATGACACCAAATTGTACAATGGTGACGGCGTGTTGACTCTCAACTACACCGCCGCCGCGAAACCCACCACCATGGTCTCCGCAACCAATGGCGACGGCTCCGTTTCATTCACCGGATATCTTTCCACCGGAATGAAATTCCTCTCGTATTTCACTAAGAATAACCCTAACGGCAAATATGTCTTCACTTTCTCAAGAGCGTTGAACCCCGAGATGGGCAGCGTCTATCTTGAGTTCGGTTCCTCCGAATCCGGCGACGGTGAATACTATCGTGAATATCTCACCCCCACATTCAATGAGGATAACACCGTGATGACTGTGGATGTGACAGGCAAACTCCGCCGTCTCACCGATATGGTGACTTCCGGCACCAACTATGGCACTATGGTATTGTGCCTTAGCAGCCTTTACGATGCCGACAATCAATATGTATATTCAACCACTCAAGGCTCATACGGAACTTTTGTGTTTAACTCCGATTACTCCGAGGTGAGCTACAGTCCATTCTCCGATTTCACACCCTCTGAGTACTTCGGTGAGAATGAGAAGTTGCAAATCTATGTTTCCGACTACGAATACATCGACTACACAGGCATCTCTTTCTCATGGTATGAGAATGGTGAGCAGGTGGAGAAAGTGGTGGCAAAAGATGCGCTTGCAATCACCACCAGCGCTTATGGCGCCACTATCGAGGTGACAATCCCCGGAGAGGTGAAAGCCAAGAAAGATGTCACTGTGACATTCGCCGACCTTGAGGTTGCCGACGGTAGAGACCACTCCGCTGACTTGAGCGCTGTGTTCAATCCTTCGATGAAGATTCTCTCCTCCGCTCCCGCCGCCGGATCCGAGATGGCGTCGCTCCCCGAGGACTACGTCATCAAGGTGAAACTTGACAACGCCGATATGAGTTATGTGCAATATGAAATCGTGGATCTCAATCCTGCGGATCCCGACGACGCATATCTCGTGACTCGCTCCGCAATGACAGCTGTGGAGGGTGAGGAGAACACTTTCAGCGCCACCAACTATTTCGAGCATAAGCTTATCAAGAACCATACTTACCGTATGGATGTGTACGCATGGGCGAATGAGGAGAAGGCTCAGGGCGCTTACAACAATCCCGAGGGTCACGCTTACGTCACTTTCAGCGGCAGCAGCGAACCTTTCTCTTTCAGCTCAACTAAATTCGTGGGCATCACTCCCGCCAACGGCTCAAAAATCTCCGTTGACGACAACGAATTTGTGATTACTTTCGACGGTCCGGTGAATATCGACGCTTCCACATCGTTCATCAACCTTGGTCAAGGTATGACTGAGCAATTTGAGAGCATCACTCCCGCCACCGCCGGTCAATACTCCTCCACGTGGACATTGACCGTGGCGAAATCCCTCTTGGAGACTATCACTTCCGGCATCACACTCTCTGTGAAGGCTTTGGATCTTAACGACAAAGTGGTGGAGGGTAATCAAGGCACCGAAGAGCAATCCTTCTTCCAATTCTACTATGAGATGGCTGTGGATGCTCCGGCACTCACGTTCGACCCCGCTTCCGGCTCCACTGTCGAGTCTTTGAAGAGCATTACCATCAAGCAGGAGAAGGGACTCGCAATCACTTGGAACGGTAAGGTCTCACTCTACCGCGGTGTGAATTACATTTGCGACGGTGAGTTGAAAGAGGAATACGTTTCTGATGATGAGGAGTACTGCCACAATGTCACTGTGACTTTCCCCGAGGAGATCACAGAGGATGGCAACTATATGCTATATATCCCCGAGGGTGTCTTCTATGTAGGCATCGAGGGTGACAACTTCAACGTGGTGAACGCTGAGACAATGGTGTACTATACCATCGGTAACGGTGGCGGCAGCGGTGAGGATCCCCAGGAACTTAATATCACTTCCGTGCCCGCCCACAATTCATCAGTGGAGGCTTGCGAGAAAGTGGATGTCATCTTCAATGACTTTGAGGAGGCGGGTCTCGGCTATGGCGTGGCTGTTCTGACCACCGCCAATGGCGATGTCGCTCTTTCCGATGCCATGTATGGCGTGGAGTACAATGAGGTGGTTCAACCTCTCGACGGCAAAGCTTCAGAGAGGGGCACCTATACAGTGACATTCCCCGCCGGCTATTTCATCCTTGATGAAATGGATTCTCCGGAGTTCCATATCACATTCACTGTCACTGTCGGCACAGATGGTGTGGAGAGTGTGGTTGCTGATGATGCCGATGTGCGTTACTACAACATGAACGGTGTGGAGGTTCTCAACCCCGAGCCGGGCATTTATGTGGTTGTCAGAGGCAACAAAGTAAGCAAAGAGAGAGTGAAATAAATCACTCGCACGACAATAATCGGGCGCTCCCTATCGCCGGGGGCGCCCTTTTTGTTTTTTTGAACAAAGACAAATGGTGGAGATTTGGGAAAGGACAAATGGAGAGGATTTGAACAAAGATAAATGGTAATTGTTAAAGTTATAGGGTGCTGCCGCATTTGCTTAAGTTAAAATTTTAAACACTTGCGTTGTAGGATGCAATAATTGAGGTTAAATGACGAAATTTATGTGAGATATATTCTTAGAATAATCGTTTTTAACTAACTTTGTAGTGTAAAATAGAGAATTGTGAACGCACCTGTCAATACCGCGGCTTTATGGGTGTGGTATTTGTGCGCAAAAACGATTAATTATAAGTACTTATGAATAAATACAATGACGTATTGGCTGCCAGTAGCGTTACCGCTTCTGATGCTGAAGTGAAACAAGAAGTTCAGAAGATCATGGAGAAGGTGGATGCCAACGCCACCCCCGAGGTCTACAACTTCCTTCTTGGCTCGATTGACTTAACCACTCTAAGCACCACAGACAGCGCTAAGAGTGTCACCGCGTTCACTAAGAGAGTGAATGATTTTGAAGAGGAGTATCCTCAATATAATCACGTGGCTGCTATCTGCGTATACAGCAATTTCGCCGAGGTGGTTAGCACCAACCTTGATGTCACCGGCGTGGATGTTGCGGTTGTGGCGGGATGTTTCCCCTCCAGCCAGACATTTATGGAGGTGAAGGTGGCGGATGCCGCCATGGCTGTCGCCAACGGCGCCAATGAAGTTGATATCGTCATGAATCTCGGTCTCCTTGAGGATGAGAACTATGAGGATCTCACCGATGAGATTATTGAGATCAAGCAAGCGGTGAGGGATGTCAAGCTCAAAGTGATTCTTGAGACCGGCGCTTTGAAAACCGCCGAGAAGATCAAGAAAGCATCTATCCTCGCGCTCTACAGCGAGGCTGATTTCCTCAAAACGTCCACCGGCAAAATCTATGAGGGAGCCACTTTGGAGGCTGCCTATGTGATGTGCAAATGTATTAAAGAGTATTACGACAAGACCGGACGTAAAGTGGGCTTCAAAGCTTCCGGAGGTGTGCGCAGCACCCACGACGCACTTTGCTACTATACGCTGGTGAAAGAAGTGCTCGGTGAGGAATGGTTGAACACCGACTTGTTCCGTATCGGAGCATCCTCGCTCGCCAACAGCATCCTTTCTTCGTTGGAGGGTAAAGAGGTGAAGTTCTTCTAAATTAACCTTGAGTCATTATTTTTTATCGACAGGATAACATGAAAAAAATTCATTATGGTCTTTTTGCTTTGGCGGCATTGATGATGGCGCTATGTCTCGCCCCGATGAAGGCGCAGCAGAATCAGAGCAAAAGGGTGCAGGTGTTCGGCGTGGCGTTCTATAACTTGGAGAACCTTTTCGACACCATCAACAATAACGGGAGCTACGATTACGAGTTCTCGCCTAAAGGAAAAAATCAATGGGATAGCCGCCGCTATTGGAAGAAAATCAACAATATGGCATATTCCATCTCCCAAATGACCACCCCCTCCACCAAATATGGTCCGGCGATCATCGGTGTCAGCGAGGTGGAGAACCGCAGTGTGCTTGAGGATTTGGTCAACGCCGAGTCCATAAAAGCGTGGAACTTGCAAGTGGTACACCATGATTCCCCGGACCGCCGCGGCATCGATGTCAGCTTGCTCTACAATCCCCGCTTCTTCAAGCTCATACGAGTGACAAACCATTTGCTCCATATCGATTCCTTGCCCTATTTCCGCACGCGCGACCAAATGTGCGTGGTGGGACTCTTGGGCGGTGAGCGCGTGGGCATCATCGTCAACCACTGGCCCTCGCGCCGCGGTGGCAGTGAGGCCTCCAGCTGGTTGCGTGAGGCGGCTGCCAATCTGACGAAGCATATCGCCGATTCCCTTTTGGCGGTGGATCCAAACATCGGAGTGATCATCATGGGTGACCTCAACGACGATCCTTTCAACCGCAGCTGCTCTGTCGCCCTCGGCGCTAAAAAGAAAGAGAGCGAAGTGAAGCCCGGCGGATTCTTCAACCCCTTCTGGTCGAAGCTCGACAAGGGCATCGGTTCCTACACCTACAAGGGCGGATGGAATCTTTTCGACCAAATCATAGTGAACTATAATCTTTTGGGCAAAGGTCCCTCGAAATTGAAATTCTCTTACGCCGAAGTCTTGAACAAAGACTTCCTCAAACAGCAAGAGGGTCAATATAAGGGTTATCCTTTCCGCACATTCTCTTCTGGAGTGTGGACCGGCGGATATTCCGACCACTTCCCTACGGAGATATTCCTTACCAAGGAAGTGAAATAAGTACTGAGGTGAAATAGGTGCATAAGTGAAATAAGCGCATATATTTCACCATAAAGGAAACAATGAAAAAAGAATAATAATAATCCCCCAGTAATAACCATGCGATTAAAACTTTATCTCATGATGTTGCTATGCAGCATCTTGCCGGGAATAGCCGCCACAGGAGTTCAAGGAACTTTGGTGGATGCTGTGACCGGAGCACCGGTGGTTGATGCCAACATCCTCCTACGCGACGGTGCGCAGTTTGTCACATCGGGTGTAGATGGCCATTTCTATATCTCAGATGCCGCCGCGGGAGCCGATGTGCTTCAGATTGTGGCTTATGGATATAAAGACCTCGACATCAATGTTGATATTAAATCAGGAATAGTGACCAACCTCGGCACTATCGCCATGGCTGTGTCGGAGACCGACGCCGCCCTCAGTTCCGATGATTATGTGTTTGATGAAGCGCAAATTCTTGAGGATGAGGGTCAGAGCCAATCTATCGGCACAATCCAAGGCGCTATCGACGATGTTTATTATCAAGCATCCAACTACAATTTCAGCGTGATGCGTTTCCGTTGGCGCGGCTATAACTCAGAGTATAGCGCAGGATATATCAACGGTATCGAATTTAACGACGCCATGCGCGGACGCTTCAACTATTCCCAGTTGGGTGGTATGACCTCCTCAGCGTTCCGTAGCAAGACCGTGGACATGGGTATCGCTTCCTCAAACTTCGGTTTCGGAAATATCGGCGGTGCCACCAACTTCACCACCTACGCTTCGGAGTATGCGCGCGGTTTCCGTGGAAACATCTCCTACACCAACTCCAACTATATGCTCCGCGCCATGGCGCAATATAGCACCGGTGTCACCAAAAACGGATGGGCGTTCTCCGCTTCCGTTATCGGACGTTACGCTCCCGAGGGTGTGATTGAGGGCACATACTACGATTCGTTCGGCTATAGCCTTTCGTTGCAGAAAATCTTCAACGACAAGCACAGCATCAACGTGACCACTTTCGGCAATCCCACTCAGCGCGCCACCAACAGCGCCACTTACGAGGAGGCTTACCAACTAGCCGACAATAATCTTTACAACCCTAACTGGGGTTACTTCCAGGGTAAGAAGAAAAGCGCGCGCGTGGTCAACTCTTTCGACCCCAGCGCCATCGTCAACTGGATTTTCAAACCTAAGATGGGCACCACTTTGAACACTGCCATAGCGTTCAAATCCAGCAATTATTCAAGCTCCGCACTCAACTGGTACCAAGCAGCGGACCCTCGTCCCGACTACTATCGTTACCTTCCTTCATACTATGCTCCCGACGCGGACCCCACAACCGAGCCGGAATTGTATGAATATCAATTGGGCATCTACAACCAATATGTCGATGCATGGAAAAACAACGTTTCCAACCGTCAAATCAATTGGGACCAGATCGTTCAAACCAACCTCTTGAATAAGGATCAGTATGATCGCAACTCCGACCTCAAGGGTCAAGCAACTTATATCTTGGAGGACCGTCACAGCAACTTCACTTCATGGATGTTCAACAGCTACATCAACCATCGTATCAACGACAGCATGAAATTGCAGGCGGGCGTTTCGTTCAACTATACCGACGCGCACTACTACAAAACTATCCGCGACCTCTTGGGCGCTGAGTTCTGGCGCGACATCGACAACTATTCCGAGCGCGACTTCCAAAACAACACAACTATCCTTCAGAACGACCTCAACAATCCCGACCGCAGAGTGAAAGAGGGCGACACTTTCGGATATGACTACGATATCCTATCCTACACCGCGAAGGGATGGTTGCAGAATGAAATCACCACCCGCCACTGGAATGTGAACTACGGCTTGGAAATGTCGTGGAACAGCTTCTTCCGTGAGGGTAACATGCGCAACGGACGTGCTCCGGAGAACTCCTACGGTGCCGGAAAACGTCACACATTCGACAATGCCGGAGTTAAGGCCGGTGCCACTTACAAGATCGACGGTCGTAACTATTTCACCGCCCACGCTTCCTACGGCACCCACGCTCCGCTGCCCGACTACTCTTATGTGTCGCCGCGTATCAAAGACACTTCCGTCACCGGACTTAAATCACAGCGTATCCTCTCCGGAGATATCGCCTATCAATGGAACTACACCTCTTTCCGCGGTAGCATCACCGGCTTCTGGACAGAGATGTACGACGGCATCCAACGCACCTCTTTCTATGATGACCAATACAGCACGTTCATGAACTACGTGATGAGCGGCATCCACACATCCTACAAGGGCGTGGAGGTAGGTATGGCTTACAAAATCACTCCCGCGTTGACAGTGAGCGCCGCCGGCACATACAGCCGTTATCAGTATAAGAACCGCCCCACCGGCGTGCGCAGCTATGAGAACGGCGCCGCCGATGATATCACCACCGTGGTTTATCTTAAGAACTACTATGTGGGTGGCACTCCGCAACAGGCTTACAACCTCGCTTTGGACTACACCGCCCCCGGAATGTGGTTCTTCAATATCAACGGCTCATGGTTAGGTGATTCCTACGTGGATCTCTCCCCCGTGCGCCACGAGGCCATGCCCGACCTTTACAAACTTTGCGACACCCAAGAGGAGCTTGACGCCAAACTCAAAGAGATCACCACACAGCAGAAGCTCAAAAACGCATTCGTGCTGAACCTCTCCATCGGTAAGATGATCTACACCAAGTGGGGCGCTCTGAACTTCAACCTCAGTGTCAACAATGTGCTCAACAACCGCAACATCCAAACCGGCGGTTACCAACAGGGACGTTTCGACTACACCAACTACAATGTGGACAAATATCCCAACAAGATTTACTATGCTCAAGGCATCCGTGTGTTCTTCAACGCCGGAATAAGATTCTAAAAAGCAGTAAACAATCATCAATTTAAATAAAACAAACACCCTATATGAAATCTGTAAAATCTTATTTCAAAACATTTGCCGTAGGCTTTACGGCACTTGTGGGAGTGACCGGACTCACCGGATGTCAGAACGACTTCGATATACCGCCGGTAAACATCCCCACTGCGACAATGGTCGCCAACACCACCATCGCCGATCTTAAGTCGGAGATGTGGGACGACGCTAACAACTATGCTGTTCTCGTAGGACAGAAAGAGGACGGCGAGGATTATATCATCAAGGGACGTGTGGTTTCTTCCGATGCCTCCGGCAACATCTATAAGAGTCTTGTGATCCAAGATGAGACAGGCGCTCTCCCCATGTCCATCAACATGACCAGCATGTACAACACTTACCGCGTTGGTCAAGAGGTGGTCGTTAACGTCACCGGTATGTACTGCGGTAAATATGCGGGATACGAGCAATTGGGCGGCTATGGCGAGTATAACGGCACTCCCCAAACAAGCTTCATGACCCAGGAGACTTTCGAGAACCATGTGGAGCTTAACCTCCTTCCCAATCCCAGCATGACTCTTGTGCAACCCGACGGTGAGCGTCCCACAGAGGGCATCTATTGCATCATTGCCGACATGGGTTCTCTTCCCTCCACCGCCGAGGGTCAAAGAAAATGGCAGGGTCAACTCGTGGAATTCCGCAACGTTTCTTTCGACGGTGGCGGCACAGAGACCTACGCCAAGGAGTCGGATTGGTCGTCAAGCACCACTTCACGCACTTTGAAAGATTCCAAGGGTAACTCAATCACTATCCGCAACTCCGGCTATGCCACATTCTGCAAAGATGTGATGCCCGCGGGTTCCGGCACAGTGCGCGGTATCCTTTCCTACTACAACGGCACATGGCAGCTCCTTATCCGCACCGTGGCTGACGTTATCTTCGACAACAAGGGCACTGAAGATGATCCTTACACCCTCGCCGAGGCCATCGAACTTCAAGGTCAGGGTGCGACAGGCTGGACTTCCGGTTACATCGTCGGTAGTGTGAAGGCCGGTGTCTCCACCATCTCTTCCAACGACGACATCATTTGGAACGCAAATGCCGACCTCGACAACACTCTTGTGATCGGTGAGTCCGCTACCACTAACGATATCGCAAACTGCGTGGTCGTAGCCCTTCCCCAGGGTTCCGCACTCCGTCAATACGGCAACTTGGTTGATAACCCCGCTGTCTACGGCAAGGCTATCAAGATCTACGGTACTTTCGACAAATATATGGGCGCTAACGGTATCACCGGCAACACCGGAACCGCATCAGAGTTCTCCATCGAGGGTGTGTCTCTCGGCGGTGGATCCGCCAGCGGTGCCGCTGTGGCGTCTCTCTACTGCGATTTCGAAGGCTACAGTGCTGAAATCAACAATTTGGTGGCTGCCGGATGGTCTATCGCACGCACTTCCGGCGACAAGGATTGGTGGTTGCGCGAGTACAGCAACAACACTTATGCCACCGCCACCGCCTACAAGGGTTCCACCGGTCCGTGGAATGAATGGTTGATTTCTCCCGCCATAGACATTGACAAGGCTCCCAAGAAAACTCTTGAGTTCATCACTCAGGCGGCTTACCAAGCCACTAACTGCGGTTTGCGTGTGTACGTGTTGGACTCCAACGCTCCCGCCACTGCCACCAAGACACTTCTCAACCCCACACTCCCCACTATCCCGGCTTCCGGATATAGCGATTGGGTGAACTCCGGCACTATCGACCTCAGCGCGTTCTCCGGCGTTATCTATATCGGTTGGGAATATTACGCTGATTCCTCCACTACTTCCTCCACATATTGCATTGACAATGTGAACATCGGCGGTGCCGACACTACTTCCACCGGTGGCAGCACCGGCGGTGACACCGCTACCGGTGCCGGTTCTCAAAGCGAACCTTACAGCATCGCTTACGTGCAGGGCACTTCCGCTGAAGAGACCGGCGTTTGGGTCGAGGGCTACGTGGTAGGTTACATCATCGGCACATCTTGGTCTTCCGGAGCCACTTGGAGCAACGACCTCACAGGTGTGGGCGAGGATAGCCAGTCGGGTTATGTTAACTCCAACTTCATCCTTGGTGAGTCCGCTTCCACCAACACTACAGCCAATGCGATTCCCTGCAACATAAAGGCGGGAAGCGCACGCGATGTCCTTGGATTCCGCTCCAACCCCGATATCTATCTCAAACACGTGAAGGTGAAAGGTGATATCACCAAATACTTCGGTCAACGTGGTGTGAAGAATATCGCCGAGTACGAAATTCTTGATTAATAATATATGAATTAACGAATTGAGAGTTCCACCGGCGTGGTGCCGGGTGGAACTCTCAATCTCTAATTTAATAAGGTAACTACTATAGAGAAGCACGCATTTATAAGATTGCCGGTCACAAGATTGGCAGGTAATACAAGATTGGCAGTTATATGAATAAGAAGTTTACAATATTTTTATTAATGCTCGCGGCTGTCGTGAGTGCCGACGCCACCTATAAGGCCGGCTATTACGACAAGATGGAGGGTAAGAAAAAAGAGGCGTTGAAGAGCGCTGTGAAGGAGTGTGTGCAGACACACACCATGCTCAACTACACCGACCTCCCCAACAATTGGATTTATACCGACGTTTATCCTGAATTGGTGAATGGCAATAAGCGTTGGTGGGAGATGTATTCCTATGAGAATTACTACATCTATTCCAATCAGAGCGGACTTTCAAGTTTCCGCGCCAACAATATGCAGCGTGAGCACTCCGTGCCCAAGTCATGGTGGGGCAGCGATGATTCCTCGCCGGCATGGACGGATATCTACAACCTATACCCCTCCGACGGGGCTGCGAACATGGCGAAGAGTAATTATCCATTGGGACCCGTGGGTGTCGCCTCTTTCGACAACGGCTGCACCAAAGTGGGCACCCCCGCCGCCGGATATGGCGGCACTGCCGGATACGTGTTTGAACCCGCCGATGAATACAAGGGTGACTTCGCACGTGCTTATTTCTACGTATTCACCGTCTACAACGACCTTAATTGGACCGCCAACTCGATGGGATCCAAGAATGATTGGCCCACACTTAAACCATGGGCTTACGAACTTCTACTCCAATGGGCGCGCCAGGATCCGGTGAGCCAGAAGGAGATTACACGCAACGATGCCGCGGAGCGTCAGCAGGGAAACCGCAACCCCTTTGTTGATTTTCCCGAATTGGGCGAGTATATTTGGGGCACCAAGACCACCGAGGCGTTCTACATCAAGGATCAGGATGGCAGCGTCACCCCTCCGATCACCGGGGATCCGGAGCTTAACGCCCCCGTCACCGGGGAGGCCCTCGATTTCGGCGAAGCGGCGGTAGGTGCCGTTAAGGAGTCATCCTTGATTATCAGCGGCACAAACCTTAATTCGGCGCTCTCCGTGCTGGTGACCGGCACGGATAAGGGTATGTTCCAATTGGAGACACGTTCCATCTCCGCGAACACCGTCAACCAACAGGGTGGCACCACTCTTAACATTTGGTATAAGCCCACTGCTGTCGGAAAACACACCGCGTCGTTGACACTCTACGACGGAGGACTCTCCGCGGAACAGCAGGTGAACGTGACTCTCTCCGGCGAGGCGTTGGCAGTGCCCACGCTCTCCAGACTCACAGCCACCGATGCCACCAATGTCTCCCCCGATTCTTACGTCGCCAATTGGACCGCCGCTCCCGAGGTGGTGGACTACTATGTGGTGACGCGCACTCAATACCGCGACAACGGGGAGACTGTCACCACTCTTAATTCTGATGAGAACTTCCTTGAAATCAGTGACCGCGAAGAGGGTGTGGCTGAGAGCTATTGTGTGCAAAGCTCACGCTTGGGATATCTCTCGGAGAAGTCCAACACTGTGATGGTCGCTGCCAATGGTGTCGGTGAGGTGTATATGACTTTGCCGCTCCTCATAGGAGAGGTGGAGGATGGCTTCGTGCTACTCAATGATGCCGGGGCTGAGAATTTGACTGTCTATAACATGGCGGGCATGACAATGCTGTCGGCACGCAGTTTGGACTATGGAGAACATGTGGCGTTGCCGCGCGGCATTTATCTTATCACCGCCGCCAATGCCCCCAAACCTGTCAAATTAATAGTGAGATAATATTAGACACAGTCGGTATATATCTCAAGCCGTATAATAACAGATATATAATAACAGATATTCAATAACACATATCAATACATGATAATAACTCATGAGAAATACACGCTTTAATTTACTGCTTTCCGCACTTTTCTTGTGTGTGTTCGCCGTTAGTGCGAGCTATCCCAAGGGCTACTACGACAGTCTCAACGGGAAGAACAAAGCATCCTTGAAGACCGCCGCGAAAGATGTGGTTTACAACCACACTATCATAGATTACGGCACCGCCACATGGAATGCCTTTAAGACCACTGACTGCCGCACCATCGACGGCGTGGATTATTGGTACGATATGTATTCCTCTACATTGAGGAAAATCTCCGACGGCACCGGCGGCTTGAATATTGAGCACTCCGTCGCCAACTCTTGGTGGGATGGAACAAAGAACGCCGCATATAAGGATTTGCACCATCTTAACCCTTCGGATGCCACCGCCAACAATCGTAAAAGTAATTTTCCTTTGGGTGTGGTGTCTACGGAAACTTATAGCAATGGCGTGACAATCGTTGGTAAGCCCGCCAATAGCGCTGATTTCGGCGGTGCATCCTATGTGTATGAGCCTTGCGATGAATATAAGGGAGACTTCGCCCGAGTATTCTTCTATATGTTCACCACATACGAGGATATGAAGTGGGGCACCCGTTTCACATGGATGTACACCGAGGGTGAGACGTACCCTATGCTCAAACCATGGGCTTACAATCTTCTCTTGGAGTGGAGCCGTCAGGATCCGGTGAGTGAGAAGGAAATAGCGCGTAATGATGCGGTTTATTCTGTTCAGGGGAACCGCAACCCCTTCATTGATTTCCCCGATTTGGCGGAATATATTTGGGGCGACAGCAAGGATGACCTGTTCTATGTTGAGGGGGATCACAGCGGCGACGCGACCAAGGAGCCGGAGCTTCGCTCTCCGGTAAATGGTGAGGTCTTGAATTTCGGCAGTGTCCAGCAGGGAAAAACCTCAACAATGAATTTATATGTTAAGGGTCTCTATCTCACCAAGGATATAACCCTTGCCCTTGATGGCGGGAATTTCACCCTCGGCACCACCACTGTCAATGCGGCGCAAGCCAATGAAGGATATAATGTGGAGGTGACTTACAATGCGGTTGAGGAGGGTGACGCCACCGCTTCAATCACTCTTACGAGCGAAGAGCTTGAGCCGTGTGTCGTGGCATGCAGTGCCACAACCGTTGTCCCGGTTTCGCAATATCCCGCGGTGGTGGCTCTTGATCCCACTAACATCACCACAACCTCCTACACAGCTAATTGGGAGGCCCCGGAGATTGAAGATGGAAAGACACCGGACACTTATATAGTGATGCGTACACGCTATGAGGATGGTGAGCTGAAGACCCGTCAGTATATGACGAATCAGACATACTATAATTTCACTGACCGCGATGCTAATTATGATGAGTCGTATAGCGTGAAATATATGCTTGGAGGCGTGCTCTCAGCCATCTCCAACACAATCACCATCCATGCCGGAGAAACGGGCGTGGCGACCATCACCGATGTCCCTCTGTGGATAGAGTCGGGTGTGGGGTCGCTCCATATCCTCGCCGCTCCCAATGGGGCTATGTTTGAGGTCTACGATGTGGCGGGACGCAGACAAGCAGTCGTAGTGAATCCCGCGGCTGGTGATGTGATCACATTGAACCCCGGCATTTATATCCTCCGTGGAGGTGACAATGCTGTGCCGCAGAAAGTGATTGTCAGATAACGCTCGTAAATCAATATAAAGCGCAGACAAGCATATTCATATAAAGCGGAGGTATCGTAAAGGTATCTCCGCTTTTTTTGTTACCTTTGCGCTTGCATCTTTCGGAATCGATACCGGACCGTATTCTATGGATATAGACTATGGATATTTAGACCATGGATAATTCGACTATGGATAGGTGGACAATTTCCCGGAAGATTACACTTTGAGCTAAACTGAAAGAGATGATGCAGGAGACCGAAGAGCTGAAAACAGCGTGGGAATTTGTGGAACATACCGGCGTGAGTATCTTCCTCACGGGAAAGGCTGGAACGGGAAAAACAACGTTCTTGCGCCGTGTGGTGGCGGAGAGCAAGAAGTCGGCGATAGTGGTGGCGCCCACGGGTGTCGCCGCGATTAACGCCGGAGGAGTGACGATACACTCCTTCTTCCAACTCCCCATATCCCCATATCTCCCCGGAGTGACTTTTAAATCGAAGTTCAGCTTCGGGAAGGAGAAACTGCGCATCATCCGCGCCCTTGATTTGCTGATTATTGATGAGATTTCCATGGTGCGCAGCGACCTCCTCGACGCGGTGGATAACGCTTTGAGAAAGTATCGCCGCAGCCATCTCCCTTTCGGTGGGGTGCAGTTGCTCATGATAGGGGATCTCCAACAGCTGACCCCGGTGGTGACTCCTGAAGAGGAACCCCTCTTGAACCAATATTATTCCACCCCTTACTTCTTCGGAAGCCATGCCTTGCAACAGATAGATTATGTGACAATCAATCTTTCCAGGGTTTACCGTCAGCAGAACCGGCGTTTTGTCGACATACTCAATCATATAAGGGACAATGCCGTCACGGATGCCGACATGAGGGTGCTCAATTCTCGCTACAAACGCAATTTCCATCCCTCAAGCGACGAGGGCTACATACGGCTAACCACCCACAACTATCTCGCCGATAACTATAATGAAAAGATGCTTCGGGGGCTTAAAGAGAAGGAGTATTACTATGGGGCGAATGTGGAGGGGAATTTCCCCGAGCAGTTATATCCCACCTCCAAAGAGTTGGTGCTTAAACGCGGCACTCAGGTGATGTTTATCAAAAACGATAACACCAACCATTACTATTTTAACGGAAAGATAGGCGTGGTGACGGATTTGGATGATAAGGTGATTTACGTGCAGTGCCCCGGAGAGGCGCAATCCATAAAGGTGGAGATGGGGGAGTGGGAGAACAACACCTACAAGATCAATGATGAGACCAACGAGATAGAAAAAAAGGTGGAGGGTTGTTTCCGGCAGTTCCCTTTGCGTTTGGCATGGTCTATCACCATCCATAAGAGCCAGGGGCTCACTTTCGACCGTGCCGTGGTCGACGCCGGAGCGGCGTTCGCCTCCGGACAGGCATACGTGGCTCTCAGCCGATGCCGTTCGTTGGAGGGTTTGGTGCTCGCCACCCCCCTCAACCGTGATAATTTCATCTCCGACAACAGAGTGTCGGACTATATCTCACGTCAGGAGTCGGAGATGCGCCGCAGTGTCTCCGACTTGGATGGTGTGAAGGAGGGCTATTACCGAAAACTACTTATAGAACTCTTCACTTTCCATGAGATCGGGGCGAATCTGGAGCGGCTGACACGCCACATGGAGGATAACATGGGACGTATGTTCATGATCACATCGCGCCAACATCGAGAGGCGATGGAGCGTATGCAGACGCGCATCACTTCCGTGGCTACGAATTGGAATATGATGATAGAACGTGCCTCATTCTCCGCATTCCATGGAGAGGCGTTCCTTGCCAGGTATAATAAGAGCCTTGAGTATTTCCAAAATGAGCTTGACGCAATTTTCAAGACGATGATTAACGAGGATTCGAAGCTGAAGAGCGGCAACAAGGTCCATCAGAAGCGATACGTTGAGATTCTTGTGGCGTTGGCGCAGTCATACGTGGAGAAGAATATGGTGCTTAAGCTGATGACCCGGGATCAGGGATTCGAAATCCAACGTTATTTGGAGGTGAAACGTGAGGCTTCATTGCGTGCCACCGCCAGTGGCGCGGCGAAACGCAAGCGTTCGTCAAAATAAAAATTAGAAACAACAGAAATGGAGAAAATGATATATCCCGCCCCTATGCGGAGGGGGAGTAGAATAGCCCTTATCACCCCCGCCACGGTGGTTAAGGAGGAGTATGTGGCAGGTGCGGAACGCGTAATCCGTTCACGCGGTTATGAGCCTGTGAGGATGCCTAATTTCGTGGTGGGGGGCGACGGACGTTTCGCCGGGAGCAAGCAGCAACGTGTCGACGATCTTCTCGCCGCCCTTACCGACACCTCAGTGGACGCTATATGGTGTGGACGCGGCGGCTACGGAGCGGTGCAGCTGATAGGTAAGATTCCAGCCACTGTGATTCGGGAGAACCCCAAGTGGCTCATAGGCTTCTCCGACATATCGGCGCTCCACGCTCTGTTTCAAAAGAACGGAGTGGCTTCGCTGCACGCCCCCATGCTCCGCAGATTGACCGTCGGAGAGGGGAATGACTATGTGGTGGATTCCATCTTTAAAGTCCTTGAAGGCGCTTCGGAGATGGTCTACGAGGGGGATTGGCACCCTCTCTCCATCCAAGGAACCGCGGAGGGAAGATTGATTGGTGGTAATCTGTCGGTGCTCACCGATCTGGCAGCCACCCCTTTCGATATGTTGGCTCCGGAGGGTGGCGACAGAATCCTCTTCATCGAAGATGTGGCGGAGAGCATAAGCCGGGTGGAACGCAAACTATGGCGTTTGCGCCTCTCGGGATTGCTGAACAGGGTGAAGGGCATCGTGGTGGGGCAGTTCACCGCCTACAACGCCAACGCCGATTTCAGAGATATGGAATCAATGATCAGCCACTATTTCCGTGAGTGGGGCATCTCCGTGCCGGTGGCTTTTAATTTCCCCGTGGGACACGACGACTACAACCTACCATTGGTGGTAGGCTCGCACGCTCGTTTGGAAGTGGGGAACGCTTATGTGGAACTCTCTTACTCCGCTACAACTTAGCTCGACGCAACTTAAAATTATTCCACTATGACTTTCTGAGACGCTTCTTTACATTTGTCGCGTAGCTTGTTGAGGTCGGACCCTAACGGGGCGTAGCTCACCACCACGCCCATACGGCGGTTCACGCGGGTGAACGGCTTTCCGAAGATGCGGAGGTAGGTATCGGTGTAGCGGCAAGCATCCTCCATGCCGCGGTAGCGCGGTTCCTTGTCCGACGCTATCGGCGACAATATCACGGCACTTGCGCCGTAACGCTCTTGCTTGATTTCGGGGATAGGCAATCCTAACACGGCGCGTGCGTGCAGCTCAAACTCGTTGAGGTTTTGGGTGCCGGCGAGAGTCACCATTCCTGTGTCGTGGGGACGCGGCGACAGCTCTGAGAAATAGACACCCTTTTCATTGTGGATGAAGAACTCCACTCCCCATATTCCGGCTCCGGTGAGGGCCTCCGTCACTTTTGCCGCCATGCGTTGCGCCTCGGCGAGATAGTCGGCTGACAGGGGGGCGGGTTGGAAACTTTCGCGGTAGTCGCCATCCTTTTGCACGTGCCCTATGGGCGCACAGAATAGTGTAGGGCCATCCTTCTGGGTCACAGTGAGAAGTGTTATTTCGCTGTCGAACTTGATAAACTCCTCAATGATCAGTTCTTTTATGTCGCCGCGGCTACCTTCGCATCCGTAGTGCCATGCGTGTTCCAGTTCATCGGCGCCGCGCACTATCGACTGACCCTTGCCGGAGGAGGACATGAGGGGTTTCACCACGCAGGGGAATCCTATTTTGGCTGCTGCCTCACGGAGTTCCTCCAGAGATTTGGCATAAAAATATTTCGCGGTCTTAAGCCCGAGATCTTTCGCCGCGAGGTCGCGTATGGCTTTGCGGTTCATGGTCACATTGACGGCGTTGGCGCTTGGCACCACCTGCACCCCCTCTTTTTCGAGATGATACAGACGTTCGGTGCGTATAGCTTCGATTTCCGGCACAATTATGTCGGGATGATGTTTCTCAACGGCGCGGTCGAGGGCGTCGCCGTCGAGCATACTGAACACTTCATATTCGTCCGCCACTTGCATCGCGGGCGCCCCTTTGTAGGAATCGCACGCCACTACGTATGCTCCCAAACGTTTCGCGGAGATCACAAACTCCTTGCCGAGCTCGCCGGAACCGAGCAACAATATCTTCTTTGCCATATCTGATGGTTTATTTGTAGATTTTATATTTGCAAAATTAGTAATTAGACCCCGTATCGCCAAATGTGGATGGCTTCAATGTGCGGACGCATACGGGGCTGTATGCGCTGTAGTGCGTGACTATGTGTCGCTGTCATACCTGACGGTATATGCGCTGTGTTAAGCTTCGCTGTCAATGATTATTGTCACCGGACCGTCGTTTATCAGCGACACTTTCATGTCGGCGCCGAAGCGTCCGCGGCCCACCGGTTTCCCGAGTTCCGCGGAGAGCTTGTCGCAGAAACTCTCGTATAGCGGCACGGCGAGGTCGTGTCCCGCGGCGTGGATATAGCTCGGACGGTTCCCCTTTTTCGTGGCTGCCATGAGGGTGAATTGGCTCACCACCAACGCCTCCCCGTCCACATCCTTGAGACTTAGGTTCATCACACCCTCCGCATCGTCGAAGATACGGAGGTTCGCCACTTTCTTCACCATCCAATCCACCTCTTTGGGCGTGTCTTCTGTGCCGACACCAAACAGTACCAGCACCCCTTTCCCTATGTTGCCGAGGAGCTCTCCGTCCACTCTCACCGAGGACTCAAGCACCCGTTGCACTACTACTTTCATAATGTTTCAGCTTTATTATAATCCTGTTGACTCCTATAGGTTATATATAGACGTGTTGTAGGCGTGTAATATTATAGGAGTCATGGTTGTGTTACTTATAGGAGTTATAGTTGTTTGTATGGGTTATAGTTGTTTATATGAGTTATAGTTGATTATAGGTGTCAAAATTAGCTCTTCTCGTTGAATTTTGCAAATTATGTGGCAATCCTTTCCTCTTGTGAGATTTTTTTTGTAAGTTTGTAATCCAAACGCTTAAACTACTCAATCATGAAGTTCTTCATAGATACTGCAAACTTGGAGCAGATAAAAGAGGCCTACGACATGGGAGTGCTTGACGGAGTCACCACCAACCCATCATTAATGGCTAAGGAGGGTATCAAGGGTACCGAAAACCAACGACAACATTACATTGACATTTGCAACATCGTCAACGGCGATGTCAGTGCCGAGGTTATCGCCACCGACTATGAGGCGATGGTGAAAGAGGGTGAGGAGTTGGCTGGCTTGAATCAGCATATCGTAGTGAAAGTGCCATGCACCGCCGACGGCATCAAAGCCATAAAGACTCTTACTCAGAAGGGTATCCGCACCAACTGCACACTCGTGTTCTCGGTAGGTCAAGCCTTGTTGGCGGCGAAAGCCGGAGCCACATACGTGTCTCCTTTCGTGGGCCGTCTCGACGACATATCCGAGGACGGTATCGCTTTGGTGGGTAAAATCGTGGAGGTTTACCGCTACTACGGCTACGCCACTCAAGTGCTCGCCGCTTCAATCCGCCACACCGCCCACATCATTCAATGTCTGGAGGTGGGCGCCGATGTCGCCACTTGCCCCTTGGCGGCGATAAAAGGATTGCTTAATCATCCGCTTACCGATGCCGGCATGAAAAAATTCATGGAGGATTATCACCGTGTGAACGGCTGATGATTATCCCTTAAAGAAACAGTAAACCCCTAAGTGCTTCAACACTCGGGGGTTTATTCGTTTTATCCATTTCTCCTTGATTAAGCGGTTATTTGCCTTTCTTTTTGAAATAATCGTTGTGGATTTTGATGCCGAACACCACGGCGGCGCACACCGCTGTGATGAGGTTGGTGGTGATCAGGGGGATGTTGAAGGGGTCGCTCGCGAATCCTTGGAGAACAAAGAAAATCGAACCTAATCCCATAAGTAGGAATGTAGGCATGGCGATGGCGTCGGTCTCCCGTGTGCGTATTGTGTGGATAGCCTGTGGCAGATAGCCGAAGATCATGCATATCGCGGCGGCGCTGCCGAAGATGTTGAATAGGTCGAGTGTGTCCATAGTCTTACTCGTTTAATTTTTATTCAGTTAATAATTTAACACAGTCAATAATTTAACTTGGTTAATAATTTTGCTCGATTAGAGTTTTTAATGAATAGTTTAAACGTTTGTCCTACCCAATTTGTTCAACAATTGTATCTAATTGGTTCAGCTGTTTTGCCAAATTAGTCCATGTTAAGGGACGACAGGTATGTGATTAATGCTGTTTTCTCAAACGGGAAACGGGGATTTCGAGACGGTCGCGGTATTTGTTGATTGTTCTCCGGCTCACGTCGTAGCCCTCGGCACGTAGGGCTTTGCATATAGCGTCGTCACTCAAGGGGTGGCGTTTGTCTTCGTTGTCGATGAGTTTGCGTATGGCGTTCTCTATCTTGCGTCCGGAGGCGGCATCCTCGCCCTCGTTGCCGAACGACTCGCTGAAGAAGAATCGTAGGGGAAGCACGCCCCAGGGTAGTGCCACATACTTGTTGCGCGTGCTGCGCGACACCACGGAGAGGTCGTAGCCCGTCATTTCGCCGATGTCTTTCAATCCCATGGGGCGCAACTTGCTCTCGTCCTCGGTGAGGAAGTACTCCTTTTGTATGGCTATGATCGCCGTCATCACCCTTGTCAGCGTCTCTTGGCGGCGTTCGATGATTTTGATGAACTCACGCGCGTCGTTGTAGCGGTTGATGGTGAACTCCGATCCCTTGCGCTGCTTGCGGTGCTGCGCCATATCCTCCATGGCTTTGGTGAAGCTCATGCCGATATTCAGTTCCGGCAGCGAGTTGTTGAGGTTGATGGTGATCTCGTCATCCTCGATATGCACGATGAAGTCGGGCACCACGTAGTTGAACTGCGACGGCGACCCTCCGTATGGAGCTCCGGGCTTGGGATTCAAACGTAGGATTATCTCCATGGCGAGCTTCATCTCCTCCTCGCTGATGCGTAGCAAAGATTGGATGCGGTGGGTGTGGCGCAACCCCAACAGGTCGAAGTGGTTGACTATGATGTCTCGCGCATATCCTATTATTTTGGCGTTGGGGGAGCCCTCGGCGGCTTTGAGTAACGATTCTATTTGTAGGGTGAGACACTCCTGGAGCGAACGCGCCCCCACTCCGGTGGGGTCGAGGCTCTGCACCATGCGCAACCCCTCCTTCATGTCGCTGTCGGAGATTTCTGTCCCCTCGGAGAAGAGTAGGTCGTTGCTGAGGGCGGTGGTGTCGCGTGTGAGGTAGCCGTTGGAATCAAGGTTTCCGATGATGTATTTCGCCGCTTGTTCCACATCGGGACTCAGCTGCATGGTCTCGTTAATCTGGCGCTCCAGGAAATCGTAGAGCGACTCCGAGTTGTCGGCGGAGGCGTAAAACTCATAGCTTTTGCCGCGGTGGGGTATGGCGAGGGGTAGGGAATCATCGTTCTCCTTGTTTGTCTGCTCCTGGGAGTCGCCGCCGTTGTCGGTGCTTGCCGTGTTGCCGTCGAAAGAATCATTGGTGTTGTCGGTGTCGTAGTTGGCCTCCAACGCCGGATTCTCCTCCACTTCGCGCTTCACCGCTTCGTCAAATTCCTGAGCCGACATTTCGAGAGAACGCACGAAGCGCACTTGCGCTTGTGATAAGCGCATTACCTGCTTTTGCGTTTGTGTCAATCCCTGTTTACTTGCCATATCTGCTTTTTTAGAACGCTAAATTAGCTAAAAAAGATGGTTGGTGCGAAATTATCCCCGAAAAATTTTCTCGTTTAAGAAAAAATGTTTAATTTTGCGCCTTGAACAACAATGCCTTATTAATAAAAAAAAGATACAAAGATGGCGTCTAATAAACATCATACCAACGAAGAGACGACTTCAATAGATAACCTCAACGAACATTTGACTTCGGCAGGCGTATTTATTGAGAAGAAACGTAAACTCATTTACACTGTGGTTGTGGCGATCCTTGTGGTTGCTGCCGCAATCTTGGCGTATGTGTTTTTCTATCAGAAACCGACAGAGGAGAAATCCTTTGAGGAGTATGGAAATGTTGAAATCAAAGCTATGGGCAACGACTCAATCGCAATGGCTGAGTATATGCGCGTGGCAGACAAATATAGCGGAAACGGTGGCGGCAACTTGGCTGCTTTGAGCGCCGGTGAGGCCCTTTTCGCAAAAGGTGAATATGCTAAAGCGTTGAAATATCTCGACAAGTTCTCCACTTCGGAGCCTGTGCTTAGAGCCAATGTCTATCGCTTGATGGGTGACTGCTCAGTAAACCTCAAGAAATATGACGATGCTTTGGGTTATTTCAAGAAATCCATCTCCGCTGCTGACAACAATCCTGAGATTGTTCCTGTGGTGAAAATGAAGATGGCTGCCGTCTATGATGAGCTTAAGGATTATAATAGCGCTCTCGACCTTTATAAAGAGGTGAAAGAGCAGAATCCTGACTTCACTTTCGGCTTGGGCATTGACGCATACATAGAGCGCGAGAAAGCCCGCTTAGGCAAATAAGCCTTATTGACACGAAATTCTTTGCATAAAATAATAAAACGTTTTGTGTAAAAGGGGAGATGACACGAGAGTCGCTCCCCTTTTCGTTTTGTTTATAGGAAGCCTCACCCCATCCCTCTCCTGAAGGAGAGGGATGGGGTGAGGCTTCCTTGGGGTGAGGCTTCCTTGGGGTGAGGCTTCTTAGTGTGTGCTGTCTTTAGGTGTGAACTGTCTTTTTGCCAAAAAATGGGAATGTGAGTGTTGCCGGGTGCCGCTGGGACGACATGGTTTGGTGTGGTGCGCTATGGAAGTTTTCTTATGGTGTGCAAGGACGGTGGAAATTGGAAAATGGCAATTGGTTGGGAATGCGCTGTAAAATTGCGTACCGATGTGCTTCTTTGCTTGACAAATGTAAATCGGCGCATATGCGAAAAAAATGATTTAATTACAAATTGCCAAACGCTCTCTTTTTGTGGAAAAATGATAGCCATAACGGCACTTTGCGAGGGTTGTTGTGTATGTTCTGTGGTAATTTGTTATATTTAAGTTAAATCGCCGATTTACAATAGTTAAATCGGCTTCTCCCTATTGTTTAACTATTTGATTTATTCTAATTTAGCGGTGTGAAAATGACAATACTTTTTGACATATACCTAAATATTAGTTGTATTTGTTGACAAATTTGTGACAATATAATGACAAGACCTGGAAGTGGATTTTTTCTATTAAACCAAAAGCCGGAGGGAGCGATGCTCTCTCCGGCTGACGATTTTATAGGGGTTTTGCTAAATTTGCTTATCAAAAATTTAGCAAAATGCTTGTTTTGATGTCTTATTTCTTCTTTTTCTTTGAAGTTGCCGCATCTTGTTTCTCGATGAGCTCTTTGACCTCTTTTGAAGTCAGTGTGGCGGGGTCGGTGCCCTTGGGTATTTTGTAGTTCACCGCTTTCTTAGCCCCTGCCGGTTTGTAGGCGATGTAGGGTCCGAATCTGCCGTTGAGCACTTGCACGCCTTCAAGGTCGTCAAATGCTTTGATAAACTTGTTTGCTTCCGCCTCCTGTTTCTTCTTGACAAGTTCGATAGCCTCTTCGAGTGTGATTTCCTCGGCGGTCATGCCTTTGGGTATCGACGCGTAGAGTTTGTTGTAGACCACGTAGGGCCCGAATCTTCCTATGGCGGCGCTGATTTCATGCCCTTCGTACTCTCCGAGGGTGCGCGGCAGCTCAAACAGCTTGAGTGCCTCATCAAGGGTGATGGTGGTGACGCTCTGGCTCTTGTGTAGGCTTGCGAAACGCGGTTTCTCCTCATCGGTGGCTTCGCCTATCTGCGCCACCGGGCCGTAGCGCCCTATTTTCACGCTCACAGGTTTGCCGGAAACGGGGTCGGTGCCAAGCACACGCTCGCCTGCTTTATGCTCGCTGCGTGTTTCGTTCACCTTCACTATGTTGGGGTGGAACTCTGTGTAGAATTGGTTTATTTCCTTCTTCCATTCCAATTTACCCTCGGCGATGTCGTCGAAACGCTCCTCCACTTTCGCGGTGAAGTTGTAGTCGAGGATATCGGGGAAGTTCTCGGTGAGGAAGTCGTTCACCACCATGCCGATGTCGGTGGGGGTGAGCTTTCCTTTCTCGCTACCCACGGTCTCGGAGTTCTCCGAGCGTTGAATCTCTCCGTTTGCCAGCGTTATCGCCACATATTTGCGCTGGGCTCCCTCATTCTCACCGCGGCACACGTAGTCGCGTGATTGGATGGTGGAGATGGTGGGGGCGTAGGTTGAGGGTCGTCCGATGCCGAGATCCTCCATTTTCTTCACGAGGGTGGCTTCGGTGTAGCGCGGTTGCGGTTGGGTGAAGCGTTCTGTGGCGGAGATTTTCTCCGTGTTTAGAATCATGTTCTCGTGCATGGGCGGTAGCATATCCTCCTGCTGTTTTCCCTCGGATTGCCACACTTTCATGAAACCGTCGAATGTCACCATTTCGCCGGAGGCTTCGAAAGACTCCTCGCGTGTGGATATGGAGATGCTTACGTTTGTTTTGTCCACGGTCGCGTCCTCCATCTGTGATGCCATTGTGCGTTTCCATATAAGGTCGTATAGCTTACGCTCCTGGTCGGTGCCGGTGATAGTGCGGCGGTCGGGGTATGTGGGACGTATGGCCTCGTGCGCCTCTTGTGCGCCCTTGGAGTTGGTATGGTAGTGGCGTGTGTGTAGATACTTCTCGCCATATTTCTCGGAAATTTCCGCGGAGATGGATTTTATCGCCAGTTGCGACAGATTGACTGAGTCGGTACGCATATAGGTGATAAGTCCCTGTTCGTAGAGGTGTTGAGCCACGAGCATGGTCGCGTTGACGGAGAACCCCAGGCGACGCGACGCCTCCTGCTGAAGTGTGGAGGTGGTGAACGGCGGTGCCGGGGAGCGGTGCAGCGGTTTCGTAGCCACGGATTTCACCGTGAAGATGGCGTTTTTGCAATCCTCAAGGAATTTGGTGGCTTCCGCTTCATTCTCAAGGCGTTTGCTGAGGTCCCCTTTTATCTCGGTTTTCTCTCCGTTGGCGTTTGATGGGGCGTTGAAGAGCGCGTTGACGCGGAAGTAGGCTTCCGGGGTGAAGTCGCGGATTTCCTTTTCACGTTCGCATATAAGCCTTACCGCCACGCTTTGCACGCGTCCCGCGGAGAGTGATGGTTTGATTTTTCGCCACAGCACCGGAGAGAGTTCGAATCCCACGATGCGGTCGAGGGTGCGTCGCGCCTGTTGCGCGTCTACGAGTGCGAGGTCGATGTTCCGCGGATTCTCTATGGCGTGGAGGATCGCCGGCTTTGTGATCTCGTGGAACACGATGCGGCGTGTTTTCTCAGGTTTTAGTTTAAGCACTTCGTAGAGGTGCCATGCTATCGCTTCTCCCTCGCGGTCTTCATCGGATGCGAGCCATACGATCTCGGCTTTTTTAGCTTCCGCTTTAAGCGTGGACACCAATGACTTCTTGTCGGAGGGTATTTCGTAGTTCAATTCGAAGTCGGAACCCATGTCTCCTTCGAAGTCTTTCTTCGCTAAGTCGCGGATGTGGCCGAAACTTGACAAAACTTTGAAATCTTTTCCTAAAAATTTCTCAATCGTTTTTGCCTTGGCAGGCGACTCGACGATAACTAAATTCTTCATGTCAATACTCTTATATGGAGTGTTACTCTTTGTTTCTGTTGATGATAGCCGTGGGTGGGAATATGTTCCCCCATGGTTTTTCGACCGCAAAAGTAGTGATTTTTTTTATTAACACCTAATTAAAAAGAAAAAGGGGGCGGATTTGGGTGGGAAATACTTTTCCGATTCATGATTTTTTTGTATCTTTGTTTGCTCTTAGCGAAGCTCTTGGACAGGTGCTTAAACGTGCGTTTTCAAGGGTGTGCGTAGGGGGCTGGGAGGATTTGCGGCGGTAGCCGCGGAGCTCCGTGAAAGGTAAATTTGAATTATGGAAAATCAAGAGAATAAAAATTATGGAGCCGATAATATTCAAGTCTTAGAGGGCTTGGAGGCGGTGCGTAAGCGTCCCGCCATGTATATCGGCGATATTTCAGCACGTGGTCTTCACCATTTAGTGTATGAGGTGGTTGACAACTCCATTGATGAGGCTCTTGCGGGTTATGCCAACAAGATTGATGTCACCATCATGGAGGATAACTCCATCAAGGTTGTCGACAACGGACGTGGTATCCCTGTGGATATGCACGAGAAGATGCATAAGCCCGCCTTGGAGGTGGTGCTTACGGTGCTTCACGCCGGAGGTAAGTTCGACAAGGGTTCGTATAAAGTTTCTGGTGGTCTCCATGGTGTGGGTGTGAGCTGTGTCAACGCCCTTTCCGATTATCTCCGCGCCGAGGTCAGCCGCAACGGCAAAGTCTATATGCAGGAGTACGCCTATGGCAAGCCCACCACGGAGCTTAAGGTGATAGGGGAGAGCCGGCATACCGGCACCACCATCATTTTCCATCCCGACGCTTCGATATTCACTGAGACGGTCTACGATTACGACACTCTCGCCAACCGTCTGCGCGACCTCGCTTTCTTGAACGCCGGCATCGCGTTGTCGCTCACCGATATGCGCCAGCGCGACGAGAAAGGAGAGCCTAAGAGCGTTGTCTTCCACAGCGAAAAGGGCTTGGAGGAGTTCGTGAGATATATCGATCAGGGGAAAACAACCCTTATCGGCGACGTGATCCATCTCAACACGGAGCGCAACGGCGTGCCTGTGGAGGTGGCGTTGACCTACAACACCGATTTCAATGAGAACATCTACACGTATGTGAATAATATCAACACCATCGAGGGTGGTACACACCTCACCGGCTTCCGCCGCGGTCTCACCACCACTCTGAAGAAGTATGCGGAGGATAACAACCTTCTTGACAAGCTCGCCAAGATGAAGATTGAACTCTCCAAGGAGGATTTCCGCGACGGGCTCACCGCGGTGGTGTCTGTGAAAGTGGCTGAGCCTCAGTTTGAGGGACAGACAAAGACCAAGCTCGGCAACAATGATGTCGCCGGCGTGGTTCAATCCTCCGTTAGCGAGGCGTTGCGTTACTATTTGGAGGAGCATCCTAAGGAGGCTCGCGCCATTGTAGACAAGGTGGTTCTCGCTGCACAGGCGCGCAGTGCCGCTTACAACGCGCGTATGAAAGTGCAGCGTAAGAGTCCTCTCGCCGGAGCCGGACTCCCCGGAAAGCTAGCCGACTGTGTCAGCCGCGACGCCGCGGAGTGCGAATTGTTCCTCGTCGAGGGTGATTCCGCGGGTGGTTCCGCAAAGCAGGGACGCAATCCCCACTATCAGGCTATCCTCCCCCTCCGCGGTAAGATCCTAAACGTGGAGAAAGCTATGGACCATAAGGTCTTTGAGTCGGAGGAGATTGTGAATATCTTCCGTGCGTTGGGTGTCACCATCGGCACTGAGGAGGATTCCAAGGCTGTGAATATGGATAAGCTCCGCTACCACAAGATCGTGATTATGACCGATGCCGATGTGGACGGCGCGCATATCGCCACTCTGTTGATGACATTCTTCTTCCGTCGCATCCGCCCCATCATAGAACAGGGCTACCTTTATATCGCCACTCCGCCGTTGTATAAATGCTCGGTGAAGGGTGTCAAGAGCAAGGAGCATGAGTATGCGTGGGATGACCAACAGGTGCAACGCTATATCGACACCAAGTGCGGTGGCGATCAAAACAAGTTGGTGCTTCAGCGCTACAAAGGTCTTGGCGAGATGATGCCCGACCAGCTTTGGGAGACCACCATGGATCCGGAGAACCGTATGCTTAAGAAGGTGACCATCGTCAACGCCGCGGAGGCTGACCACACATTCTCAGTCCTTATGGGCGAGTCTGTGGGACCGCGCCGCGAGTTTATTGAGGAGTTCGCCACCTATGCGAATATCGACGCTTAAACAAGCTCTATCGAATAAAGAAGGTGCGTGCCTGACGGGTACGCACCTTTTCTTTGCGCTTTGGTTCGAGTGGGTGTGGTGTTTTGGTTTGAGTAGGTGTGGTGTTCCGGTTCGAGTGGGTGCAAAAAAAAAGCAGACCTCTTTCCCAAGATGTCTGCCGCATTGCGAATCAAATTTATTTCTACAAACCTAACATAAACGATTTATTTATATGACGATAAACCTAAATATTTTTTACTCCCTTGAGATTTACCTGTTATTTTCAATTTGGTTGTCTCTTTTTGACATTGCAAAGTTAATAACTCTACAACCATTTGTCAAGAGGTAAAATGAAAATAATAGTAATAATATAAGCCTAAAATTTTTATCTCTCTGAAAATCAGCGATAAAAAATTTTGAAATATAAGCTTAAATATAAACATTTTTCGTGTTTCTTCATTGACGAAATAACTCTTCAACACTACGTTTTGAGAAAAAGTTTTCTGTTTCGCCATAAAATGTTCCAAATGTTCGCCGCTAAATGAGTTAAAAATCATACCCTATTTTGAGGATGTCGCTTTCAAAAGTTTCGCGGTTGATAGCCTTGTTTCGCATTTTGTTGCGATAGGTATATACTGTGTTGGCAGAATATTGCAATATTGAGGCTATTCGTGTGCTTTCGTCCACGCCGAGTCTTATTAAGGCGTATATCCTCAGTTCCGCGGGGAGTACCCCCGGTTTTTTAAGCTTGATTTCCTCTCCTTCGCGTAGCAACTCGTTTACTTTTTCCACGAAATCGGGGTACAGCTCAAGGAAAGTTCTATCTATGATGGTGTGAAAATCCTCGGTTTCATCGGTGATTTTTCCCGATTTAATCATTCTCATAAGTTCCTCGGTCTGTCCGGCGTTGATTTTTCGGGTGACTGTCTTCTGCCATGAATCGAGTTTCGCGGAGTAGGAGGAGCATAGGGCCACGAAGTTTCCGAGATAGGATTCTTGCAGACGGGAGGTTTCGGCGAGCTTTTCCTGAGCGACGCGGCTCTGTTTCATCTGCCGCATCACCGTGGTCAGGAGTATCGCGGAGGTTATGAGGAGGAATGTCACCAGACCGATATATATGCGTAGTTCGCTGTTGGAGTTGTCGAGTTTCTTTCTGTATGCGTCGTCGATGTTCGGCACCACTTGGGCTATTGTGGCGGTGCGCATACGGGCGTTGCCGGTCATGGCGTCGTTGAGGGAGAAGATGATGAAGTTGTAGGCGTTGTCGAGGTCGTTGTGCTCGTAGAGCCATGCGCCGAGCATGGGGAGCGCCCAGCCCTCGTTCACGCATCCTTTCACGTCGCTTATCGCCGCTTTTGTGAGGTAGCTGCTGAAATTCTGCTCATCCCCCTGTTCCTGGTATACCATAGCCATTTGGTACGCCGCTTTGCCGTAGATGTTTGATTCCAGCGGCACCTCCGCGAGGAGTTTCAGCAGTTCATCCTTCGCCTCCTTGTAGTGTTGCAGTTCCACCTTTCTTTCGGCGTTGATGAACCGATAGTTGAGGTCGTCGTGGGGGAGTGCGTTGAGCAGGGAATCGTCGTATTGCCGATATTTTTTATGGTATGCCTCGGCGAAGTTTGATTTCTGTCCGAGGTATGTTGTCATGTATGCGTATAGCTGCCGTGCGGCGAGCCATAGCTTGATTTTCAGCTCCGGCTTCAGAGGCATTGCCTCCAGCTTTTCGAGGGCGGCGCATGCTTCCGGGAATATTCCGGAGGAGGATAGCGCGTCCATGATGCATATCTTGCTCTCGTTCATTAAGTCGGGTTTGGCGGCGTTGGTGGCGAGGACCTCCGCTTTGTGAAAGTAGTTGAGTGCCGAGTCGGCGTTGTAGGCGTGGTACTCTTTCCCTATTTCGAGGAGGGCGCGGCTGCGCGCTTCAAGGTCGTAGGTGGGGATTTTGTCGATTTCCTCTTTTGCGCTGTCGAGCCTTTCCTCCTTGGCTTGCCGGAATTTCGGCGCGTCTTTGATCGCCGCCTTCAGTTCCTTGATTTCTTTGACGGGGAGTTGCGGGTCGGAGGAGGAGCATTGGATGGTGAGGAACGCGCATAGAATTATGGCGACATTCGATAGGCATCGGCGCGCCGTACCGTGAGTATAGCGTATTCTTGAGAAGAATGCTTTCATAGAGGTTGTTTATGGGGTAAAAAATATTTGTCGCCACAAATTTAACCAAAAATTCGTAACTTTGCAAATTCGGAAAATAGGCGACGAAAAATGTTAGAGAAAGATTATCATATATTTACGTTATCGAATGGGTTGAGGTGCGTGCATTGGCGCACCGACAGCTATGTTTCCTATTGTGGGATAGTGATCAACGCCGGGAGCCGCGACGAAGGCCTTGATGAGGGGTTGGCGCATTTTGTGGAGCATACACTTTTCAAGGGGACCCTCCACCGCCGGGCATGGCATATCTCCAATAGAATGGAGAGCGTGGGTGGCGAACTCAATGCCTACACCACCAAAGAGGAGACGATGGTCTATACTAACGCTCCGGTGGGTTATCTCGACCGTTCCATGGATCTTTTGGCGGATATAGTGGGGTATTCCAACTTTCCCGGCACGGAGATTGAGCGCGAGAAGGAGGTGGTGATTGAGGAGATAAACTCATATCTTGATTCCCCCAGCGATTCTGTGTATGATAAGTTTGAGGATTTGATATATGCCGGGAGCGGACTCGGACATAATATCCTCGGCACTCCGGAGAGCGTCAAGTTGCTCACGGCGGAGAAATGCCGCGGTTTCATCGAAAAATTTTACGTGCCGGGTAATGTGACGTTTTATTGTGCAGATCCCTCCGAGCATGCCAAGGTGGAGCGTCTCGCCAACCGCTATTTCGGCTTTTTGAAGTTTGATATGCCTGATCGCGAGCGTCATGTGCCCCCTATGGTGGAGCCTTTCGACACTGTGATAGACAAGGATGGGCATCAGGCGCACACCATAATGGGTATGCGCACCTACACACGCACCGATCCGCGCCGCTACTCTCTGTTGCTGCTCAACAATTACCTCGGAGGCCCATGCATGAACTCCCGCTTGAACCAGGAACTTCGGGAGAAACGCGGCATGGTCTACACCGTGGACAGCTCTGTGGCGTTGATGTGCGACTCCGGCTTGATGCAGATATATTTCGGGGCGGATCCCGACAATGTGGAGCGCGGCAAACGTCTTGTGCGCAAGGAATTGGAGCGTTTGGCGGAGAGCGCGATTAAACCGAGACTCTTTTCTCAGGTCAAACAACAGTATGCCGGACAGTTGAGCGTAAGCTCCGACCACAAGGAGTCGCAGGCGATGGCGTTGGGTAAGAGTTTGCTCTATTATGGAGAGATTCATGATATCGCTTACACGCGCGATCGCATAATGGCGTTGACGGCGGAGGAGTTGCGCGCCACGGCGGAGGAATTGCTCCGCGGCGGTATCTCCACGCTGACGCTTAAGTGATTAGGATAAAGAGAAATAAGGTAAATTGAGGTATGAAAATAGGTAATGTGGATATAGGCGTGAAGCCGGTGGTGTTGGCACCCATGGAGGATGTCACAGATCCGTCGTTCCGCCTTATTTGCAGGGAGATGGGGGCTTCCATGGTCTACACGGAGTTCGTGTCGGCGGAGGCTCTTATCCGCAATATCAACTCCACCACGCGCAAACTCAGCGTCAACGACGCGGAGCGTCCCGTAGTGATTCAGATTTATGGGCGTGAGGCGGATGCCATGACCGAGGCTGCGAGGATTGTTGAGCAGGCGGGTCCTGACGTGATCGACTTGAATTTCGGATGTCCGGTGAAGAAAGTGGCGTCGAAGGGCGCCGGCGCTGGAATGCTCCGCGATATAGATAAGATGCTGGATATCACTCGTAAAGTGGTCAATGCGGTGTCGCTTCCCGTCACTGCCAAGACACGGTTGGGATGGGATTGTGAGAATAAGATTATATGCGACCTCGGACCGCGCTTGCAGGATTGCGGCATCAAGGCGTTGGCGGTGCATGGACGCACACGCTCGCAGATGTACACCGGCGAGGCTGACTGGACCCTGATAAAGGCGCTCAAGGCTGATCCCCGTATGGAGATACCTATCATCGGCAACGGCGATGTCACCACACCGGAGATTGCGGCTCGCCGTTTCGAGGAGACGGGCGTGGACGCGGTGATGGTGGGACGCGGCGCCATAGGCGCTCCGTGGATATTCAAGGAGATACGCGAATATATCGACCATGGGGTGGTGAATCCCCTCTCCGACGCTGAGAAATTGGCGATGTTGAAGCGTCAAATCGCCGAGAGCATTGAGAATATCGATGAATACCGCGGCATCCTTCACATACGCCGTCATTTGGCGGCGACACCCCTCTTTAAGGGCATCGACAATTTCAAACCGATGCGCATAAAGATGTTGCGCGCAGAGACTCATCAAGACCTTCTTGATCTGCTCGATGAGATACAAGAGAAATATCTTAAGAACTAATTTATAAGGAAACAGTATGCGAAAAACTTCGATTAAAAGGGGAGTTTTGATGCTCATGGCATTACTCGGGGTAGTGTTTAGCTCCGGTGCGTCGCTTCATGAGTACGAATTAAAGGTGGGTGATTTCACCCGTCTACATGTGGTTGATAATGTCAATGTGGTGTGGCGATGCAACCCCGACAGCGTAGGTTATGCGTCGTTCACCGCGGAACCTCAGTTCGCCGACGCGTTTATTTTGTCGAACAATGGCAAGGGGACGCTGAAGGTGCAGGTAAGCTCTGAGGATTTAGGTCAGCCGGGGCTCCCCACGCTCTATGTCTATTCATCTTATTTGGGACATGTGCAGAACTCCGGCTCTTTCACCACAATGGTGGAGTCTCCCACGCC
Source organism: uncultured Sangeribacter sp. (assembly GCA_964418705.1). Lineage (GTDB taxonomy): Bacteria > Bacteroidota > Bacteroidia > Bacteroidales > Muribaculaceae > Lepagella. The sequence continues at coordinate 51,141 of CAYQMV010000001.1, read as the reverse complement.
ATGCGCCGAATTTAAAGCACAGGTGGATGGCAACGGCACCGTGAAGGTGGAGAATGTGAACAGCACCATGGTGCGCGGCGTGATAAACACCGGCAAGGGCACCGTCGAAATCAGCGGTGAGTGTACGGATGCCTACTATAAAATGGTGGGCACGGGTGAGATACGCGCTGATGAATTGAACAGTAAGAATGTGGAGTGCTCCATCCTCGGCACCGGCAGCATCTATTGCAACCCTATGGTGTCGCTGTCGGTGAAGGGTGTCGGCACCACTAAAATCTATTATAAGGGTGCGCCCACCATCGTCAAGAAGGGTGGCGGTAAACTGATTAATTTGCAGAATTAGCGTTAGGTGGATGAGCCGGGATTGAAATTGCGCACGGCGCGCACCTTGAAATGGAATAGTATCGACCGCTTCAGCAGCCAGGTGTTGTATGGGGTGGTTGGTATCGTTCTCGCGAACTTGTTGTCGAAATCCGACTTCGGGCTTGTGGGGGCGATTCTTGTGTTTCAATCCTTCGCTGTGATTTTTGTGGACAGCGGCTTCGGTGCCGCCCTCCTTCAGAAGAAGAATCCCACGGAGGAGGACTACGACACTGTGTTCTGGTTCAATCTCACGGTGGCGGTTGTCGTTTACCTTCTGCTGTGGCTATTTTCTCCGATGATATCGGAGGTTTTTCACTCCGACGAACTCACGGATATGTCGCGGGTGATGTTTCTCTCGTTTATCTTCACCGCCCTTGGAATAGTTCAGACCAACAGGTTGATGAAGCGTATGGAGGTGAAGCAGATCGCGGTGGCTAACATCGTGGGTCAGACTCTCTCCGGAGCTTTGGCGATATATCTGTCGCTGGATGGTTACGGGGCATGGGCGTTGGTGTGGCAGGCGATAGCTTTGTCGTTGATAAAGACGGGATGGCTGTGGCTTGTGGTGCGTTGGCGGCCCCGCGTGCGTTTCAGCTTCGCCTCGTTGCGCGGTATCGCCGGAGTCGGAGCCGGAGTGTTCGTGACCTCGCTGCTCAACACCATCTGCCTTAATATCTACAATTTCATAATAGGATTCTACTATCGTCTTTCGGCGTTGGGCGTCTATACTCAGGCGGATAAATGGAGTAAGATGGGTAGTGCGTCGCTGTCGCAGATTTACACTGCCACTTTCGTGCCGTTGTTGTCGAAATTCCAGGATAAAACCGAGGAATTTTGTACCATGGTGGGGAAAGTGAATAGGATGGTGGCGTTCTTGACGTTCCCTTTCATGGGTGCGTTGATAATCCTTGCGGAGCCTATCTTTCATCTCCTTTTCGGAACCAAATGGGATGAGGCGGTGCCCCTCTTTCAAATCCTCGTGGGGCGTGGAATATTGGTGGTGTTGATATCGCTCTATTCCAACTATATCCTCTCTTTGGGCAAGTCGAAGCTGCTTGTGGCGGTGGAGGTGGTCAAGGATATCCTCATTGTGGCGGCGATATTCGTCACTCTCCCATTGTGGAGCATTGAGGCGTTGGTGTGGGGACAGTTTTATGCCTCTCTCGCCACGTTCCTTCTCTCGTTGGTGATAATGTGCTGTGCGTCAGGTTATCGTTGGTGGCGCATTTTGACCGACAATCTTCCGTATATGCTTCTCACTGGGGCGTGCATGGGGTTGGCGGCTCTTATCTCTGTATGGCTCACGCGCCCGTCGTTGGTGATCTCCGTAGGTTTGGTGGTTGCCGGTTTGGTGTATTACGGAGTGCTTGCCCTCTTAGGCTCGGTGGTGCTCCGCGATGCGAAAACGTATCTTTTCGGGCGGTTTAATCGGAAGAAATGAGGTAGAGAATTATATCCTATGATGGTATGAAGGAATAGAATTTAAAATAATAAGATAAGTAGAGGAACAAAAGATAAATAAAGGAACAAGATAAATAAAGGAATAAAAGATAAAAATGGAAAAGGATCTTACAGCAATGCAACGCGTGGCGAAAGTGCTATATTGGGTGCTTCTTGTGGCGATGATTCTCCCTTTCGACGCTCTTTTCGGGGTCGATTTCAAGATTACGTCGCCGGTGGCTCTCTTTATGGGCTTGGTGTTCGCGCTGATTTTCGGCATCCCGTATCCTAAATTCAATAAGAAGCTGTCGAAGTATCTGCTTCAAGCCTCTGTTGTGGGATTGGGATTCGGTATGAATTTGGAAAAATCGCTCCAGTCCGGAGCTGAGGGAATGACTTTCACCATAGTTTCTGTGGTAGGGGTGATGGTGATAGGTGTTTTGGTTGGAAAGATGATGAAGATAGATGCCAAGACCTCCTATTTGATATCCTCGGGCACTGCTATTTGCGGTGGAAGCGCCATTGCTGCTGTCGGGGGTGTGATTAAGGCGAATGAGAATGAGATGGCGGTGTCGTTGGGCGTGATATTCATATTGAACGCCATAGCGCTCTTCATTTTCCCCCCGTTGGGACATTATTTCGGACTTAACGACACTCAGTTCGGCACATGGGCGGCGATAGCTATCCACGACACATCCTCCGTGGTGGGTGCCGGAGCGGCGTATAGTGATAAGGCTTGCGAGATAGCCACGCTCATCAAATGTACACGCGCGTTGTGGATTATACCGTTGGCGTTCGCCACGATCTTCTATTTCCGCAAGGGCAACAAGGCTGAGGGTGGCAAGACCAAAGTCTCCATCCCCTGGTTCATAGTTTACTTTGTGGTGGCTATGGTTATCAACACCTACACTCCGGAGAGTGTTCAGAGTGTCATGGCACCTGTCTATGGCGGCATTGTGGCAGTGGCTAAACAGGCGTTGGTGCTGGTGCTTTTTGCCATCGGCGCGTCATTGTCGCTGAAGGTGATTAAGCAGGTGGGTGTGCGTCCGTTGCTCCAAGCCGTTTTGCTATGGATAGTTATCGGCGTGGCGAGCTTTGTGGTGGTGACGCTTATCTAATTAGCTCTCGTCTAATATATCTACGCCGTTAATATTTAAAATCTATTGGCGTCGCGTACGCTTTTTTTGTGGAGGCTCTGCATAAGGGCCTCCTCTAAGTTTATGCCCGTTTGGTTGGCGAGACATATTATCACCCACAACGCGTCGGCGAGTTCCTCGCTGAGTTTCACTTTTTTGTCGGATTCCTTAGCCACTTGGTCGCCGTAGGTGCGTGAGATTACGCGCGCCACCTCCCCGACCTCCTCGGTGAGCAGCGCCATATTCGTCAATGGTGAGAAGTATCCTTTCCCGGTGGAGCGGATCCATTCATCCACTATCTTTTGTGCTTCTTTTATCTCCATGGTCAAATATCTTTTTTAGTATCTTTAGTTAACTGTCTTTTGGTTACTATCTTTTGTTTAGTGTCTTTAGTTCAGTGTCTTTTCTGCAAATTTAGCTCTTATTCCCTCACTACGCAAATCCATTTTTTCGGAAAAGTGTAGTTTTTGACCCCTCAAAAATTCGGAAAAGTGTAGTTTTTGGTGGTCTTAAAACTCGGAAAAGTGTAGTTTTTAGGGGTCTAAAAACTCGGAAAAGTGTGTTTTCTGTTGTTTATTTCGTTGATTATTAGTAATTTTGCATGAGTAAAGATGATATGCAACTAAACGTGGAGTAAAACGTTGAATAAAACGTAGAGCAAAACGTAGAGTGAGGACGAAGTATAAAACGACAAAAAAGCTATGCTGTATAGGAAGATTTCAACCAAGATTCGGGAGCATCTGCTGAACGACAAGGATAAGATTCTTGTGGTCAGTGGGGCGCGTCAGATAGGGAAGTCGTATATTGTGCGCCATATCGCGCGCCAGCTCTTTAAGCACGTGGCGGAGGTGAACCTTGTGGAGGATTACGACCGCCGCCGCCTCTTTGAGCGTGTGCGTACCACGGAGGATTTGTATATGCTGTTGGGAGCCACTTTCGGCGATAAGCTCGGTGACTACGACGACACCGTAGTCTTCCTTGACGAGATACAGCAGTATCCCCACCTGCTCACCATGCTTAAGTTTCTCAATCAGGAGAAGCGTTATCGTTTTGTGGCGAGCGGTTCCCTGTTGGGACTCTCCTTGCGCGACACCACATCCATTCCCATCGGGAGCATATCAATACTTCAAATGTATCCTTTGGACTTCGAGGAGTTCCTGATAGCCAACGGGGTGGGGGATACGGTGATTGAGAAGATGCGTGAACGTTTTCTCCGTGATGAGCCTATGGAGGAGAATATCCATGATTTGATGATGGATCACTTCAGAAAGTATCTCATTGTGGGTGGATTGCCTGATGCCGTCAATGTCTATCTGGAGACACGCAATGTGGGACTTGTGCGTAAGGTGCAGCTTCAAATACATAATCTCTATTCCGCCGACGCGTCGAAGTATGATTCGGAGCATCGGTTGAAGATAAAGAGCATCTACGATATGGTGCCGTCGAATATGGAGAATAAGAAGAAACGGCTTGTCTATAAGGATATTGAGGCGAAGAAAGGGAAGCGCGCTACGGATTATATTGAGGAGGTTGATTATCTCACCTATTCCGGCATCGCGTTGGAGGTGAAGGCGATAACAAACCCCACTTTCCCCCTTGTGGAATCCATGCGAAAGAACCTGCTGAAGCTCTATCTCAATGATGTCGGGATACTCACCGGCATCCTCTACCGCAACAATATCTATAGCATCCTTGATGACGAACGGAGTGTGAACCTCGGGTCGGTGTATGAGACTGTGGTGGCGTCGGAGCTTAGGGCGCACGGGCATAATCTCTTCTACTACGACAACAAGACCCACGGCGAGGTGGATTTTCTCATAGATGACTACGATTCCCTCTCTGTTTTGCCCATTGAGGTGAAGTCCGGCAAGGATTATAAAGTCCATTCCGCTCTTGACCGCTTCGTGTGTACCCCCGATTACAATATCAAGCGTGGATATGTGCTTGGCAATCAACGTGAAGTGGAGAGGGTGGGTGATATCCTCCATATCCCGGTGTATTATGTGATGTTTTTCAACATAGATGGGAATCGGGAAGAGGTGCGTATATGAAATGGATTTATTAATTTTGCAGGAAATTACGAACGTTCAATATATGAAACGACTTCTTGCTATAATCTCTGTTGTAATCCTCTCTCTGATAAGCTACGACGCGGTGGCGCAGATAGTACCGGTGGAGCATCAAAAGAGTTATACCGACTCCTTGCGTAAGGAATTTGACAAAGGGCCCTACTTTACGCTGTATAAGGACAACTATTTCCTTGTCGGCTCCACCCTCGGGAAGAAGCCTACGTCAGACAACAGCGATGTGAAGTTTCAGATAAGCATTTCGCAGCGACTCACCAAGTCCACACTTCCGTGGAACACATATATCTTTCTGATGTACACGCAGAAAGTGTTTTGGGATGTGTTTAAACGCTCCATGCCCATGCATGATCTCTCATTCAATCCCGGCTTAGGTATCTCCAAGCCCCTGTTCAACAAAGATCGCTACGTGGGGAAAGCCACCCTTTTGGTGGAGCATGAGAGCAACGGCAGGGATGAGGAGCAGTCGCGTTCATGGAACCGCGTGTCGCTCGGTGCCTCCATCATCATAGATGATTGGATCATGGTGCATGGCAAAGCGTGGATTCCCATAGTGGATGGCGAGAACAACCGCGACATTCTCCGTTATACGGGATTGTGGCAGAACGGAGTGGTGCTCTCCACCCCCAACAAACAATTCATCTGGGGCATTACCCTCACTAAGCGTAAGGGAAAAATCTTCAATTTCAACACCACGGTGGATTTCAGCTGGCGTATGTGGAACAAAGCCAACCAATACTTCTATATCCAATACTACAACGGATATGGGGAGTCTTTGCTCGACTATAATAAATTCCAATCAATGATACGAATCGGATTAGTGATCAAACCCCGCTTCTTCTCCGATTTTTAGTCGCGGAATTTATTTGGTCATGGTTAAACCAAATTACGGAACTAAAAATCTAACAATACGGGACCAAGAATCCGATAATATAGAAATTAAAAGGTAGCAATATATGTTTTCGTTAGATATTGACATTTGGATATGGTGCATTCTCGGAGCCGCGATAGTGTGTGCGGTGATTGCATACGGAATACTCTTCACACCCCTCGGCAGAGTGTGCGACTATATAAAGGATAATGAGCCGGATACGGAGCCGGAATCAGCATCAGAGTCAGAACCGGCAGCGGAACCTAAGTCTGCTGAAGAGTCTGCTGAAGAGTCTGCTGAAGAGTCTGCGCAGGAGACTGAGCCGGAAACTATGCCCAAAGCCACGGTGATAGCCTTCTTCAACTCCCCCGATGATGAGATGGAGGCGTATCTCGAAGAGATGGAACGTCAGGATTATCCCAATTTTGACGTGTTCATCGTCATAAAGGGTAACGCGCGTCAGGCGGAGGCCCTTCATGATTCATATAGGGAGCGTTTCCCACGCGCCAAATTCTCTTTCATACCCCCGGAGTCGCATAATCTCAGCTTGAAGAAGCTTGCCTATACCCTCGGTGTGAAGTCCACCGACAGCGAAGTGATAGTCACTTCCCTGCCGGAGTGCCGTTATGCGTCGGAGCGGTGGCTCAGCCGCATGATGAGGCATTTTGAGAATCCGGAGATCGGGGTGGTGTTGGGTTACGCCGATTTCAACTACGGCAATATTAGCCGTGCGCGTCGCGGCTACCGCCATTTCTCCTCCCTCGTGTCAAATATGGAGTGGGTGTCGGAGGCGGTGAACGGTAATCCCTATCGCGGCTACCGCGCCAACCTCGCGTTCCGCAAGTCCCTTTTCTTTGAAAACAATGGCTACGGCAAATCCTACTTCCTCCATACCGGCGACGATGACCTCTTTGTAAGCGACATAGCCACCTCCGCTAACACCGCTGTGGAAATGGGACTCCCCTCGCAGGCGGTGGTGGAGTGCGGCGGAGCCACCTCGCGTATGTGGGTGGATCACAAGGAGAGCTACGGTTTCACCTCGCATTACCTCAAACGCTATCCGCGCAAGCGCTACCGCATAGGGCATATTATGAATTGGATGGCGGTGCTCCTCCTTGTGGCGGCGGCCTTGTGCGGTCTCCCCTCGTTGATTCCGGCGATTTCGGCAGCTGTGGTGCTGGTGGTGTATTGGTTGTGGCAGGGTGCCGCGTATAATGGCGTGGCGGCGATCTTCGGCGACAAAAAACGTTGGTCCACAGCCCCGATACTCTATCTCTACCGCCCCTTCGCGGACATCGCTTTTAATGTGAAATACCATAGCCGCGGCGTGAAAAACTTCACCTGGCAACGTAAATCGCACTAAAGACGCAGTGCAAATCGTACGTAGATCGTACTAAAAACGCACGTGGATTGCACAAAAATACTTTGCCGCATTTAACCTTTGGCGTGTAAACGTGTCAAATAAAGACAAGGTGAAATGTAATAAGTTAGAGTGTAATAACGTAGAATATATAGACCTATAATCGATATAGCAATGGAAAGAATACTAAACAAAACGGGAAAATATGTGCTTGTCGCCATGCTCCTGCTTATGACGGGCATGTTGGTGTATGCCAAGGGTGACGGCAAGGGTGAGATGAAGTTTGAGACCACTACCCATGATTTCGGTACCATCAAGGAATCTGACGGGCCGGTGACCTGTGAGTTTGAGTTTGTGAACGTGGGCAACGGCAACCTCTCCATCACCGAGGCCAAGGCGCAGTGCGGCTGCACGCGTCCCACTTATCCCACCGCGCCCGTTAAGCCGGGGAAGAAGAACAAGATCAAGGTGACGTACAACCCCACTAACCGCCCCGGTGCCTTCACCAAGACCATCACCGTCTATCTCTACAACTGCAATAAGAAGAAGATGACGCTGAAGATCAAAGGGACAGTGCTGCCTAAATAAACTTAAACTAAGGAGAGATGAGAAGCTTACGCAAAGGGATGCTGATTGTCGGAGCCATGGCCGTGTTCGTGGCGAGCGCCGACATAGAATGGCTGGAGAAGGATTATGACTTCGGCTTGATGAAGGAGATCGCCGGACCGCGCACGGGCTATGCCCGCTTTGTGAACCACGGTCCCGACACCACCGTGATTAACAAAGTCCGTCCCAGCTGCGGTTGCACCTCGGCGGAGTACACCGACGACCTCATAGCCCCCGGCGACACCGCCACAATAAGCTTCACATACAACCCCGCCGGACGTCCCGGACGCTTTGAAAAGACGGTGAAAGTCTATGTCGGGGAGCGCAACGAGCTTCACAGCATCGGCATTTGCGGCACCGTGATCGGCGCTCCGGCGTCGCTGTCGCAGGATTATCCCGTGGAGAACGGGCGTATGCGTCTCTCTTCCGATAAGTTGGACATGGGGAGGGTGGAGCATGGATTCTCCACGTATGAGTTCCTCAAAGGGTATAATCAATCCGCCGACACCATCCATCCCTTCGCGGAGTTGGATTCGCGCGTTCTCAGCGCGGTCATGTCGTCGGAGAGTGTCCCCCCGGGGGATATCTTCTCCATAAGTTTCTATTTTAATTCACGGTTGGATGGACAGTTGGGGGCATCGGTGGTTCCGGTGGCTGTTTATTCCGATGCCGACAAGAGCGAGCGCATAGATGTGCAGGTGCTTACGGAGGTTGTGCCCCATGCCGCCAAGCTCACCGATGAGCAGCTCGCTAAAGCCCCCAAGCTCTATCTCGCGGAGACGCGTGTGGAGCTTCCCACCGCCGATAAGAGGGTGAAATTCAAATTCCCTATAGAGAATCAGGGAGTGGAGGATTTGCTCGTACAGCGCGTTTATTCGCGCTCTGAAGCGGTGAAAATAACCAAGATGCCCACCAAACTTAAGTCCGGCAAGAGCGCATACGTCGAAGGGGAGATAGACCTTGGCAAAATCGCCACCTCCGCCTACGGCGTTATCGTGGAGATTATCACCAACGACCCCCGTGTTCCGGTGGATCAGGTGCGTCTCTCCGGCGTTAAAAATTGACCGCTTGAATCTCGCGCTCCGACACGGAGTCTGCCGACACCACAAGATATTTAGTCTCGCCGCGCCATGGAGTGCCGGCGGAATACTCCTTGTAGTATATCTTCATGGGCTTGTGGTTCACCATCATTTCATCAATGGCTTTAGCCACCTTGTTGTCCGTCACCGAGAAGTAGAAATCCCCGGTGTATGCTTTTGTCGTGTCCACCACGCTTTGGTAGGGGATTAGTCGTCCCTCCACGGTTTTGAATACGGATCCGCGGCGTTCGAGTTTATCCACGTAGCCGTATTGCACGCATCCCTCCGCGTAGGGGCGTAGGAATCTTACGCATCCCCACCATATCAGCGCTACCACCGCCACGGAGCCTATGATTATACCCCATAGACGCAGTTTCAACAGCGGACGCAGGTGTTCCCATCTGCTCTCCGGCTCCAGCCAGTAGCGCGGATCATCCGGTAGGTACTTATCTTTTTTCTCTTTCTCCGTTTCCGGGAGGTCTTCTCCATCGAAGAAGTCGGGTTTGTCATCGTCGAATGTCATGATGCATGAGTTTTTAGATCCGGTTTATTGTAAGTGATATAAATCATCGTGAAGATGCCGAGGATTATCAGCATCACCGTTTGTGCGCTCCATACGAGCAAGGAGAAGCTGGTGCCCTCTGTTTCGGAGATGCCGTAGACGGCGAGTCCGAACATCACGGCGATGTTCCATGGTCCAAGTCCCCCGTTGGAGGGTATCGCCATACCTATTGAGCTGAGCACGAATGCCACAAGGCAGGGGGTTAGTCCGAACGCCAATCCCGGCTGAGAGCATAGCTCCGTGGTGAAGCTGAATGCGAAGAACGCCGCGTAGAGCTGTAGGAAATAGCAGCCCCAGAGTGCGAAAGTGAGGGCTATGAAGAGCCATTTACCTTTGATGTGCGCCACGCCGCTGAATCCTTGCCATAGGTTCATGGCGAGACCGCGGATTTTGTCAATGACTTTGTTCCCTTTGCCGAAGTGGAACAGTGCCCATATCGCGGCAATCGCCGCCACCACTATCCCCCAGAAAGAGGGTGACATGGCTGTGGTGATTATATCTTGACCGATTTTGTATTTGGTGATGAAATCGGTGAGACCCTTTTGCGCCACGATAAAGGTGAATATGGTGATCAACAGCACCATCACCGTGTCGGATAGGCGGTCGGCGACCATTGAGCCGAGAACGGTGGTGAATGATGTCTTTTGCCTGTTGGCGATGTAGGAGCAGCGCCACACCTCGCCCAACCGTGGGAACACGAGGTTCAGGGCGTAGGTGCCGAATATGGAGCATGAGAGGGCCATGAGCGGCGGGTTGATGCCGAGCGCGCGTAGTTGGATGCGCCAGCGCAGGGCGCGCACCACGTGGCTGACCACGCTCACTCCCATGGCGAGCAGGATCCAGCGGTAGTCCACTCCGTGGCGTAGGATGTCTATCATCTCATTGATGTCGATATTGGCGAGCATATACCACACCAACGCCACTGTCAGCGCCAGCGGAAGTAGGTATTTCACGGCGTATGCGCCCAGACGCTTCTTCAGCGTCGTTTTATTTTCGGCGAGGTCAGAGGTTTCTGTGTTATTGTTAGCGTTATTCTCCATTTTTGCTACGTTTTAGCCCTGATTAAGGCAAAAGCTTCGCAAAGATACTAATAAACTACGAAATAACTAAAAAAGGGACGCAACTTTTAAATTGCGTCCCTTATCATTTATCAAGCCTCAAGATAGTTGAGCCTCAAGATAGTTGAGTATGTGAATGACTATTTGAATCTGCGGTTGCCTTGGAGGACTTCAGTCTCGCCGTTAACAACTGTATGCTTCTTCATATTGCGTTTGAGGATAGCGTAAGCCACCGGAGCGGCGCAGAAGAGTGAGCAGAAAGTACCCACGATCACACCGAAGATCATTGCGAATGTGAATGAACGGATGGTGTCGCCACCGAGGAAGAAGATGCAGAGCAATACCAACAAAGTGGAGAGAGAGGTCATGAATGTACGGGTCAACGTAGTGTTGAGGGCTTTGTTGAATGTGTCTTTTCTATCCTCTTTCGGGTAGAGCTTCATCATCTCACGCACGCGGTCGAATACCACCACGGTATCATTGATTTGATAACCGATCATGGTCAACACCGCCGCGATGAATGATTGGTCAATCTCCATGGAGAAGGGGAAGAGACCCCAGCAGATGGAGTAGAAACCGATGATGAGGAATGCTGTGAGGGCTACCGCCGACACGGCACCGAAGGAGAACGCCACGTTGCGGAAACGCAAGAGGATGTAGAGGAACATACAGATCACTGCCAATCCCACTGCCCAGTAAGCGTCGCGGCGCATATCGTCTGCCACCGAAGGACCTACCTTTTGGATGGAGATGATACCGTGAGACTCATCGGCGATGGCGAATGTCTCTTTGTCCATCAATTTGCCGTTGACGGTGAGCTCATCTTTCAAGCCTTCGTAGAGGAGGTCGGTAACTTCGTTGTCCACATCCTTTTCGTCGATCTTATAGTTGGTGGAGATTCTCAATTTGGAGTTCGAGTCGATGGAAATCGCGGAGGTGCTGACAGTCTTGTCGCCCGCTTTCTCTTGGAAGAACTGATTGAGTTTGTTGCCCACCTCGGAAGCGTTCACGTCTTTCTCGAATTGCACCACATAGTTACGACCGCCGGAGAAGTCGATACCTTGGTTAAGACCGCGTACGAAGAGGGATGCTATCGACACGATGATCAAGATGCCCCATACGGTGAAGGATTTCTTCGAAGAGCCGATGAAGTTGTATTTAGTGTGTGCGAGGAAGTTGCGTGAAGCCTTTGTTGTGAAGCTCATGTTGGCGTTTCTGCCATTCTTGGTGAGGAGGTCCATAGCGATACGAGTGAGGAAGATCGCTGTGAAGAATGAGCATACAAGACCGATGATAAGCGTAGTTGCGAAACCTTTGATAGGACCTGAACCGAACGCGAGGAGGATGATACCTGTGATCACGGAGGTGAGGTTGGAGTCAAAGATCGCTGAGAAAGCGTTGCTGTAGCCCTCGGAGATAGCTTGGCGCAATTTCTTGCCGGCGGCGAGCTCCTCTTTGATACGCTCGAAGATAAGCACGTTCGCGTCCACAGCCATACCCAAAGCCAATACGATACCGGCGATACCCGAGAGGGTCAACACCGCTTGCAGCGACGCGAGGATACCGAGAGTGAAGTATAAGTTGAGAATCAAACCTACGTTAGCCACCAAGCCGGGGACTACGCCGTAGATAAGAATCATGAAGATCATCAGAAGGATGATAGCCACCACGAAGGAGATGAAACCTTGTTGCACCGCCTCGGCACCCAAAGAGGGACCGATAACGTTGTTGCTCACCACCTCCACTTTCGCCGACATCTTACCGGATTTGAGGACGTTAGCCAAGTCGTTAGCCTCCTCGGGGGAGAAACGACCTGTGATTTCGCTGCGTCCGCCTGTGATTTCATTGTTGACGTTGGGGTAGGAGTAGACATTGTTGTCGAGCACAATCGCCACGGGGCGGTTGATGTTGTTGCGGGTGATGGTCGCCCATTCCTGAGCGCCGCGGTCGTTCATGGTCATGTTGACCACGTTACCGCGCATCTTGTCGTATTCGGAGCTTGCGCCGACCACTACGTCGCCCTCGAGTTGTGCGTCGCCCTTAAGAGCGATGAGGTTCCAGTAGGGTGTTGTCACTTGCTCGCCGTTGGATTTCATTTGGGGTTTGCCATCTTTGCCGAGCACGGGATATTCAGTGGCTTTCACTTCCCATACGGCGGTGAAGTCGGAGGGGAGTTTCGCTTTAGCCACGTCGCTGGCGAAGATAGAGTCCACCAACGCTTTCTTGTCGGGTGTCACTGTGGCGATCACCGGAGAGTTGGAGGATGCTCCGATTCCGAGGGCGCGGAAGTCTACGCCGTGGCCCACGGTGTCGAGTGCGTTGTATGCCGCTTCGAAGGCACCGAGGTCGGCGCCGATTTCACTTCCAAGATAAACCTCGTAGAACTCAAGGTTGGCGGAGGATTTAAGAAGGTCGGTCACGCGCTCCGGCTCTTTCACGCCCGGAAGCTCAAGAAGGATCTGACCGTTCTTGTCTTGAAGTTTTTGAATATTGGGGGCAACCACACCGAATTGGTCGATACGTGTGCGGAAGATGTTGAACGCGGCGTCAACTTGCGCATTCACTTGTTTTGCGAGTGCGTCAACCACTTGCTCATTCGAGGCGTTCGCTTTCAGTGTGGAAAGGTACTCACCCTCATGAGTAAACAGACCCGACATTACTCCCGGTTGGATATAAGATGCGAATTTTTCGATAAAGTTCTTATCCGAACCCTTTGCACCATTATCCTCCGCTTTCTTGATCGCGGTGTTGATTTGCTTCAATTGTTCGTCACCGGAAGCGTACTGACGCAGCATATCGGGAACCGAGATTTCCAATACCACGTTCATACCACCCTTCAGGTCGAGACCCATGCCGATCTCCATCTTACGCACCTGGTTGTAGGTGTAACCAAGATAGACTTTTTCACGGTCGATAGAGTCGTTGAACTGTTTCAAACTCTTCTTGTAAGCATCATTGGTTGCATCGGTTGTCCCTGCCCTCGCCGCGGCGTATTCCTCTGCCTTTGTCTCGTAGTGAGAAGTTACAAACGAAAAGGAAATATAAAAGCCGCAGATAAGGATTAGAAGGACGGCAATCGTGCTTATAAAACCTTTGTTCTGCATTTTAGTTGGTTAGTTTATGTTTTATTTTTCTTATATTCAATTGTTTTTAGTTTTCAGCTTGCAAATATAGTGCTTTTTTTTTGAGTAGCCCCTATTAATCTGTTCAAAATTTCAGTTTTAGCCCTTACTCATGCCTTTCAATCACCATTTTGCCCCATTTTTAAGCACATCATTTGTGATAATGCTCTTTTTTCACTACCTTTGACGGATATTTGAACGACGGATATCCCGGTGGTGGATATTTGAACGACGGATATTTCAGAATGAACGACATAACATGAAATCTTATCGACTCTCACTATATTCTCTCCTCGCCGCGGCAACCTTGCTCATTATGGCTGCCTGCGCTTCCATAGGCACACCCACCGGAGGCCCGCGCGATGAGACTCCCCCGCGTTTGGTCAAGGCGAACCCCGTCCCGGGCGCGGTGAATGTCGACAAAAAGAGTATCGTCCTCGAGTTCGACGAGATTGTGAACGTCAAGGATGCCTTCTCCAACGTGGTGGTCTCTCCCACCTCTGCCTCCACGCCGCGTGTCACTTCAATGGGACGTAAGGTCACGGTCTCCTTCACCGACACGCTCATGGAGAACACCACCTACAGTATCGACTTCGCCAACTCCATCCAGGACAACAACGAGGGTAACGCCTTGGAGAATTTCACATACACCTTCGCCACCGGACCGGAGATCGACACCCTCCGCATCTCGGGCATCGTGCTTGATTCGCGCACTCTGGAGCCGCAGCAGCATATCGTCGTGGGTATTCACTCCGAGGTGGCGGACACCACTTTCCGCACCACGCGGTTGATGCGCATCGCCAAGACCGACGACCGCGGCCGTTTCTCCATCCGCGGCGTGAAAGAGGGGTCGTATCATATCTTCGCCCTCGCCGACATCAACAACGATTACCGCTGGGATAATCCCGAGGAGGATATCGCTTTCCGTGAGGAGGCTGTGGTGCCCTCGGCGCACTCCACCATCGTCGCCGACACTATCTTCAATCTCGTCACCGCCACCCCCGACTCGGTGGTGTCGCGTGTCAGCTCCGTCTTCCTCCCCAACGACATACTCCTCTCCAGCTTCAATGTAGGATATAAACCGCAGTATCTCGCCACCTCCGCGCGCGTGGACTCCACGCGTTTGAATCTCTTTTTCAACGCCAAAGCCCCCACACTCCCCGAGGTGAGGATCATCGACCATCCCACAGCCTCCGATTGGGCGGTGGTGGAACGCTCCGCCAACAACGACTCTGTCACTTATTGGCTCCGCGACAAGAATCTGCTCCGCGCCGACACTCTCACCATGGAGGTGAAGTATCTGCGCAATAAGGCTATGGGCGTCTTTGAGGAGGCCACGGACACCATCCCTTTCATTATCAAGAAAATGAAAGGGGAGAAGCCTAAAAAGAAGAAAAACGAGAATGACTCCGTAGCCGCTCCGGAGATTAAGTTCCTCGCCGTCAACGACAAAGGTGGTGGTACACAGGAGGTCTATCTTCCGAAGTATTTGGAGTTTGACACTCCGTTGGAGTCCTTTGATCCGGCGAAGTTCCATCTGCAATACAAGAAAGACACTGTGTGGACACCCATTGATGGTGTCGTGGTGGAGCGTGCCGACACGCTCAATCCGCGGCGCTATAAGGTGGAGCATAAATGGGATTACGGCACCAGCTATCGGCTGAGCCTTGATTCCATCGCCGTGGTGGATATCTACGGACTCTTCAACAAACCTGTCGACCTTGAGTTTAAGACGCGCTCCGAGGAGGATTATTGTCAGCTCACTTTCGATATCGTCGGCATCCGCGACACTATCCCGGTGATGGTGGAGCTGCTCAACTCCTCCGACACTCCGGTGCGTGCGGTGGCGCGCGTCAAAGGGAAAGCGGTGTTCAGTTATCTCTCCGCCGGCACCTATTTCGCCCGTCTCTATGAGGATGTGAACGGCAACGGCGTTTACGACACCGGCGACTACGACCTGCGCCTACAGCCGGAGTCCACAAGCTATTATCCCAAGAAGATTGATTTGAAGAAGAATTGGGATTTGGAGCTGACATGGGATGTGAACGCCCTCCCCGTCGACCGTCAGAAACCTGACAAGATTAAAAAGAATAAGCCCTCTAACGACAAGCGTAAGAAGGCTAAGGAGGAACTTGACGAAGAAGAGGAGGATGAGGAGGATTCATCCCCCTTCGGCGGAGGAAGCAACAGCTTCTCATCCCCCGGCTCCGGAAGATCAAATAGGATTTGATATGTGCTTGATCCCATCTAATAAGGACCAAAT
The DNA here is from genome assembly GCA_964418705.1 of uncultured Sangeribacter sp. Lineage (GTDB taxonomy): Bacteria > Bacteroidota > Bacteroidia > Bacteroidales > Muribaculaceae > Lepagella. The sequence goes on along the minus strand of CAYQMV010000001.1, from coordinate 35,197 downwards.
CAAGTCTATTGATTTGGTCCTTATTTATTCGTAGTTTTATTTGTTTATTCGTATGTGCTGACTCGGAGGGAGAGTGGCGTTGCGCTTCGCCACCGCGGCGTCCACGGTGGCGGCGAGCATGCTGAACGCCGCTTTGTCGGGACGTTCCTCCTCCGTGCTGTCCGCGTCTGCCACAGCCACGGGGGCACCGGCGTCGCCGGCCTCGCAAACGTCAGCCACCAATGGTATTCTGCCGAGGATTTCGATTCCAATCTCTTCGCAAAGCTTCACGCCACCGCCGTTGCCGAAGATATAGTATTTCTCTTCGGGGTGGCGCGCCGGGGTGAACCATGCCATATTCTCCACAAGTCCCAGCACGGGAACGTTTACGCGTGCGTCGCGGAACATCTCAATACCCTTTCTTGCGTCGGCGAGAGCCACCTCCTGTGGTGTGGAAACCACCACCACGCCGGTGATGTCGAGTGTCTGCACAAGCGTCAGGTGTATGTCGGAGGTTCCGGGGGGCATATCTATCAGGAAGTAATCCAATTCACCCCAATTAGCCTCTGTGATCAGCTGTTTCAGGGCGTTGCTCGCCATGCCGCCGCGCCATAGCACCGGACTGTTTTTGTCGACCATGAAACCTATGGAGAGGAGTTTCACGCCATATTTCTCCACGGGGAGAATCATATCCTTCCCGTTGATGTTCTCTATGTAAATCTGTTCATCCTCCACTCCGAACATCTTGGGCACCGATGGTCCGAAGATATCCGCGTCGAGGAGTCCCACTTTGTAGCCTTTGCGCGCCAACGCCACCGCGAGGTTCGACGCCACCGTGGATTTGCCCACACCCCCCTTTCCGGAGGATACGCCGATGATGTTTTTCACTCCCGGGAGTATCGGGGCAGCCGCCGGGGCGGCGGGGCGGCGTGATTTCACCGCGATGTTACCTTTGATTTCCACCTCCGGCGAGACGTAGGTGAGGATCGCAGTCTCCGCCGCGCGCACCACGCTTTTGATGAACGGGTCGGTGCTCTTGTCGAAAATCAGTGAGAAGCTCACTTTGTTGCCTTCGATGCGGATATCATCCTCCACCATCTCGTTTTCCACCAAATTTTTGCCATTGCCGGGGTAACGCACCTGCTTCAGCGCGTCAAGTATTAATGCCGGATATAAAGTCATATCTTAGAGTATCTGTTTTGTGCGATTATTTCTTAAGTAATTTCGCTATTTGGTCGGGCATCTCCTGGACGATACCGCGTGGATAGCTGTGGTAGTCGTCGCGCCGGATATCCTCCTCCTCGGGATCTGTCAACGCCGCTGTCTTCGGCAGACGGAAAGAGAGGAGTTTTATCTTTTTACCTCGTGAGAGCCATTGCTGCTCGTAGAAAGTCTTAATCGCCTTCGCCTCGTCCACCATCCCGGAGCCGTAGAGGTCGTCGCTGCGTTCCTCGGTGGGGAGGTTATTGCTGTCCACAAGACGGCATGAGAACTCATAGAGGAAGGGGGAGTCCGTTTTCAAGTGTATCTCGCCGCCATCCTTCAGCACCTGTTGGTATAGCACCAGGAAGCGCGCCGACACAAGACGTTTGCGCACCTTCTGCATCTGTGGATCGGGGAATGTAATCCATATCTCGCTCACCTCGTCGGCGGCGAAGAAAGAGGGGAGAAGTTCTATCCCTGTGCGCACGAACGCCACATTCTTCATCTCCGCCATGGTCGCCTCTTTCGCACCCTTCCAGATGCGCGCGCCCTTGATGTCGATGCCTATGAAATTCTTATCCCTGTTGCTTGCCGCCAAGCCTACGGTGTATTCACCCTTTCCGCAACCCAATTCCAAAACTATGGGGTTTTCATTGCCGAAATACTCCGCGCCCCAACGTCCCTTCAGGGGGAAGGATTCCTCCTTCAGCTTCCCGAACGGATATTGGAACACGCATGAGAATGTCTCCATCTCGGCAAACTTCTTAAGCTTATTCTTACCCATTTAATATCTATTTTCTAAGAAGCCCCACCCCCTCCCTCCCCTAAAAGGGTAGGGTGTTGAAACAAATATGCTCTGTTGTCCGGTCCCCTCTCCTTCAGAAGAGGACCGGGGAGAGGCTTCTACTATCTAATATCTAATAACTGTCTTGCAGAGGTTTCCCTCTTTTGTCATAGCCTTGATTATCATCACGTCGGCGTTGAGTTCGCGGAGGTTTATCTCCGCCTCATTGTCGTTGGGGGCGCTTACGGAGAGAGTCTTTCCCGAAGCGTCGTAGATAATGATGCCTGTGAGGATGTCGCCGCTGCTTATGCGCACCATGTCGCCGGTTCTCTCGTAGATGATACCATTCTCGTTTCCGGAGATTTCATCCACCACGCCGGTGTCGATGGATACGATATGGAACTTGCTCCATTGCGTGTCCGCCATCCATGGAGTGAGGTTGTTTTCGTTCACGTATAGTCCCACGGTCGCGGGGTTTATCCCTTCGAAAGAGTCCTCCTCGCGCGCGGCGACGCGTCCCTCAAGGTTATAGACATTCATCCCCGTCAGGGAGGTCATGCCGTCGAACACGTGCGACCCCACACCCTCGAGCTTGTCGAAGACCATAGTCGCGGTGCCGTTGTCGGCGAGGGCGTAGTCCCCTAAGGTGAGTATCCTCTCCATGAACGTGGAACCTTTCACGTTCTCCAACTCCAGCTCCGGACACTCCGCCGCGCCGTAGTTGCCCAACATCGTGATTTTCCCGTCCACATACTCCAGCGCGGGGTTGTTGAACAGCATTCCGTCGCCATTGGAGATGTTGGTGATGGTGGCGCTTTGCAGCTCCGGCATTTGGCTGAACGCATAGTCGCCGATGGTGGTGGTGTTGACTATCAGCGAGCCTACGGAGGAACCTAAAAACGCCTCGTCGCCGATGCTGTAGCCATGGCTTGTGGGGAACGCCACGGAGCGCAGCGCGGCGCATTGTGCGAACGCGCCTTTGCCCACGCTCTCCAACGCCTCCGGGAGGGTGGCGCTCTCAAGGGGGCTGCTGTAGAACGCCCAATCCCCGATCCATCTCACCGTGGAGGGTATCTCCACGCTTGCGACGGCGCTATTGGTGAACGCACCCTCACCTATCGATTCAAGCTCTTTGGGGAGGATTACGCTCTCCAGCGTGGAGAAAGCGAAGATATATGCCGGCAACTCATTGGCGGCGAACGCTTTGCGTCCCAATAGCAGCTCCTCGCGTGAGACATATTCGTCCACGTATGCGTCGCCGAGGTCCAGCTCCCGCAGACGTGGCATCTCCTTGATCGCCATGAGGTCGTTGACGTTCACCGCGCCGCTCACTTTCAGTGTCGTCGCGCTGGCGTATTCATCAGATATCTTTTCGCGGAGGGTGCCGGGAAGGCAATCCTCCACTTCTATCGCGTTGGCGGCGACGGGAATCAGCGCCATCCCCATCCCCGCCATTAGATTCTTAATCAGAGTTTTCATTAGAGTTTAATCATACTTTTCATCCTATTTCACCACTACTATTTTAGTGACGTTAGCTTCAGTGTTGAGTTCATCCGAGGATGAAACGAACACGTAGTAGACTCCGGAGTTCACCTTTGTTCTGTTCATGTTGGTGCCGTCCCATTGTATGGAGCCTCCGGTGGCGATGCCGAGTTCCTTGACCACGGAGCCTTGCGCGTTGACGATTTTCACGAGGCTGTTCTCCGCGAGGCCCTCGATGGTGATCCATCCGGTGTAGTCGGGGCGCACGGGGTTGGGGTATGCCTTCACGTTATCGTAGGTGGTGCCTCCGGCGGATCCGGGGATGAAGTACTCCGCGTACCCCTTGGTGGTGGAGATGAGCAGTGAATTGTTGTCGGGGTTATAGCATAGGTCGAGCACCTCGTCGGAGGGGAGGTATGTCTCGTCCGCCAATAGCTGACGCATCACTGTTTTACCGCTTGAGGAGGTTTCGATGATACCGCCCCCGTTTGTGGCATACCATTTATTGCCGCTCTTGTCGGCGACGATTTTAGTCACGGTCACGCCGTCGAGGAGATAGTCCGCGAGGGATGAGCCGTCGTTGCGCGACACCTTCACGCGTTCCACGCTCATAGGGTCGCTGAACACGCTCACGGGGTCGAACATATAGAGACCGCCGGTGTGTCCCACCCATACCTTGCCGGTGCTTGGATCCTCATAGAGGGTCTGGGTGTATTGGCGGTCGAGTGAGTTGCCGTCTTGGTCGTAAATCTTGCTTATGGTGGCGTATTTGTCGTCGGAGGGGTCGGTGGGGGTGCCGTTGGTGTCGAGCACGTAGATGGTGCCGCCGAAGACTCCGTCGTCTATCACCACGAGGTTCTTATGTCCCGACGCGGTGAGGGGGAGGATCGATCCCGAGAACGTGTAGGTGAAGTCGGGGAAGCTTATTTTCGCCCAACCATCCACGTCGCCGGCTTTTTTCTTCTCTGCGGGCCACACGTAGATGGGCTTGTAGTCGGGGAAGCTGGAGGGGAATCCCACTGAGCGGCATGCCCAGAGGTTTCCGTAGCTGTCGAACTTGGGGGCTGAGAAGAGGAAGAATTGAGTCCATGTGGGGTCGTCGTCGTCGAGTTTCCGATAGGAGGGGAGTGATGCCGCCGGGTCGGTGGGGTGCGTCATGTGTAGCACATCGTCGGCGTCGGCGAGGTTCAGGCGTATGATGCCGTTGTACCATGATCCGAAATAGACATAGTCGCTGTTGTCGGGGTCAATGGCGAGTCCGTAGGGGTTGTTGAGGGCTGTGCCGTAGGTTGGGTTGCGGTAGATGGGGGCGTATGTGGTCCATTCGCCGTTTTTCACGCCGCAGAGGAGGTTCGGAGTGGTGGGGTTCTCATACGCCGGATACGCCCTTGTGGCGCCGTGGTTGGTCATCAGCACTCCATATTTCGAGGAGTAGCCCATATTGTCGCCTACGCTCAAGTATGCCGTGGGGGCGTTGGGCATCGCCGGCTCGCGTGTGACGCTCCATGTTCCTTCGTCGCTGTATTTATATGTGCCGACACCCTGGCGCGGCAACGCCATCCAGAACTCTTTGAAGTCCCATGAGGAGGCGTAGGCGGTGATGCCCTCCGGGGGCGTTATGCGTGTGACGTTAGCGTTGTCGTATTCCAAAAGGGAATAGTACACTGTTGAACCGTTGGCGCAGTAGAGCACATACCCTTTGTCGGTGCGTTGCACGCGGCGCAGGGGGTTGTAGCCCTTATTGACGACCTTTCTGATGCTGCCGCTGTTCTCGTCGGTGCGGTAGCAGATGTAGAGGTCAACTCCGTCCGCCGCCGCGAAGCGTTCAGTGCCTCCAAGGGGGAGGAGATATTTACTTCCGTTGAGGTAGTTGTCCTCCACGCGGGAGTAGTCGCTGAGGGCGAAACTGTTGTCGTTCACCGATCCGTAGTAGCACGTGCCCCCGCTGAGGAAGTATATGAAATCACCCACGCGGCACGCCGAGTTCACCGACGCTCCGAAGTTGCGCGATTTGGTGATCACGCCGCTGCGGTCGTTGATTATCAGGAAGCCGAACTCCGTCGCGATGTATGCTTCATTGTATTCGGGGCAGAAAACGATGTCGTTCACACCTTTACCGGTGGTCAGCGTCACATTCTTCAGTCCCGGGATATTCTTGATCTTTCCGTTGTCGTAGATAAGGTCGATGTTCCCGTTGTCGTAGACCACCAATAGATAGTTGCTCTTTTCGTTGTAGGCGATTTTCGCGACTATCGGTTCTGTGAGTTTGTCTCTGTTGGTATAGGCTTTAAACTCATCCCCCTCTTTGTCGTAGACGAAGAGATTTCCGAGGAGAGTTGAATATTGTGATATTTGCGTGTTGTAGTACTGCGACAATGCCACAATATAGGTTTTTGAGGGAGTTACCACCACTTGATTGAAATAATTGTCGAACGTGGGGTACACTTTCCAATCACCATCGGTGGCGCTTTTTGCGACGCCACACGCGCCCATCATCAGGGCTGCTGCGATTGTGAGTTTCTTTATCATATAAATGTCGATTAGTCGATTTCTGTTATGTGCTGTGGCGGGGCTATGCTTTGTTGTCGTTCAGGAGGTACTCCATAAAACGTCGCATCGCCCTTCCGCGGTGTGAGATTGCGTTTTTCTCGTCGGCGCTCATGGAGGCGAAGCTTTTGCCGGACTCCGCGGCGATGAAAATGGGGTCGTAGCCGAATCCGGCGGTGCCGTCGCGGTGTGTTGCGATTTCCCCCTCCACCTCGCCGGTGAAGCAGTGCTCCGCGTCACCCTCGAGGTAGGCGATCACCGTGGCGAAGCGCGCGTGGCGGTTAGTCACCCCCTCCATGCGCGCCAGCAGCAGGTCCATATTGTCGTCGGGGGAGCAATGTTCCCCGGCGTAGCGTGCGCTGTAGACTCCGGGGGCCCCGTCGAGGGCGTCCACCATCAAGCCGGTGTCGTCGGCGAAGCAGTCGTAGCCGTAGCGTTCTTTCACCCACCGCGCTTTCTGGAGGGCGTTACCCTCCAGTGTCGCGGCGGTCTCCGGTATATCTTCGTGGCAACCAAGCTCCGCAAGGCTGATGATCCTTATCGACGCTCCGGCGATGCGGCGCGCTTCCTCCAGCTTGTGAGGATTGTTGGTCGCGAATACTATCTCTTTCATAACGTTCTTACGTTAGCGCGTATTATACGAATTTATTGTAATATTGTATTAACGAATTTATTATAATACGATATTGACAATCTTCTTAGGCACCACGATAATCTTGCGCGGAGTTTTCCCCTCGATCCATTTCTGAGCCTCGGGGGCTGCGAGGGCGATTTTCTCCACCTCCTCTTTGTCGGCGTCCGCCGGGATGTCGAGGGTGAAGCGTGTCTTTCCGTTGAAGCTTATCGCATATTTCACTGTGGCTTCCACAAGGTATTTCTCGTCCCATGCCGGCCATGCGGCGTCGTTGACGCTCTCCTCATGTCCGAGACGGTGCCAGAACTCCTCCGCGATGTGGGGTGCGAAGGGAGCAATCACTCTTGTGAACAAGTCCATCACCGCGGCGTTGCTGCTCTTGAGCTGTGTCAGCTCGTTGAGGGCGATCATGAACGCCGCCACCGAGGTGTTGAACGAGAAGTTCTCTATGTCGCCGGTCACTTTCTTGATGAGCTTGTGCATACACTTAAGCTCGGCATCGCTCGGGGCTGCGTCGGAGTGCGTGTCCACACGGTCCATCGCCGCCCATAGCTTTTTGATGAAGCGGCTAACGCCGTCGATGCCGTTGGTGTCCCAGGGCTTGCTCTGCTGCAAGGGCCCGAGGAACATCTCATACAGACGCAATGTGTCGGCGCCGTAGTGCTCCACGATATCGTCGGGGTTCACCACGTTGAACATTGATTTCGACATCTTCTCCACCGCCGCGCCGCAATGGTATCTGCCATCTTCGAGGATGAACTCGGCGTTGGCGTAGTCGGGTCGCCATTGGCGGAAACGCTCCGTGTCAAGCTCGTCGTTGCTTACGAGGTTGATATCCACGCGGATGGGGGTCACTTGGTAGTCACCCTTCAAGCCCTTGCTCACGAAGGTGTTGGTGTCTTTGATGCGGTAGACGAAATTGCTGCGTCCCTGGATCATTCCTTGGTTCACCAGTTTCTTGAACGGCTCCGGCTCCACCACCACGCCGAGGTCGTAGAGGAACTTGTTCCAGAAGCGTGAGTAGATGAGGTGTCCGGTGGCGTGCTCCGTTCCTCCGATATAGAGGTCCACGTTTCTCCAATATTCATCCTTGGCTTTATCCACAAGGGCTTTGTCGTTGTGGGGGTCCATGAAGCGGAGATAGTAGGCGGAACTTCCGGCGAAGCCGGGCATGGTGCATACCTCCAGCGGATAACCCTCGGCGGTGTGCCAGTTGTTGGCGCGTGCCAACGGAGGCTCACCCTCCGCGGTGGGAAGGTAGCTGTCTACGGCGGGGAGGCGCAGCGGCAGCGCGCTCTCGTCGATGAGGTGGGGGATTCCATCCTTATAGTACACCGGGAAGGGTTCGCCCCAATATCTTTGACGGCTGAAGATGGCGTCGCGTAGGCGGTAGTTCACCTTCACTTTGCCCAAGCCCTCTTTCTCTATGAATTCTTTTGTTTTGGCGATCGCCTCTTTCACCTGCAGCCCGTTGAGGTCGAGCTTCGGACCTTTGGAGTTGATCATCACGCCCTCTTTGGCGTCGAAGCTCTCCTCGCTCACGTCGGCGCCCTCGATCAAGGGGATGATCGGGAGTGAGAAGTGGCGCGCGAAGGCGTAGTCGCGTGAGTCGTGCGCCGGCACCGCCATGATGGCCCCCGTGCCGTAGCCCGCGAGAACGTAGTCGCTCACCCATACGGGGATTTTCTCTCCGGTGAGGGGGTTCACCGCGTAGCTTCCGGTGAATACTCCCGACACTCGTTTGTCTATCTGGCGCTCACGCTCCGTTTTATGTTTCACCTCCTCGAGGTAGCTCTCCACGGCGGCTTTCTGCTCCGCGGTGGTCAGCATCGCCACATATTTCGACTCCGGGGCGAGAACCATGAATGTCACTCCGAAGATAGTGTCGGCGCGGGTGGTGAATATCTCTAATTCTATGTCGGAGTCAGCCACGGCGAAGCGCATCTCCGCGCCCTCGCTGCGTCCTATCCAATTGCGTTGTGTCTCTTTCAGTGAATCGCTCCAGTCGAGAGTGTCGAGGTCGGTGAGCAGACGCTCCGCGTAGGCGGAGACGCGCAGACACCATTGCATCATCCTTTTCTGCTCCACCGGGTATCCGCCGCGCACGCTCACGCCCTCGCTCACCTCGTCGTTGGCGAGGACGGTTCCGAGTTCGGCGCACCAGTTCACCATCGTCTCCGCTTGGAAGGCGATGCGGTAGTTCATCAGGGTCTTGCTCCTCTGTGCCTCGTCCATGGCGTTCCACTCCGCGGCGCTGAAGCTGAGCTCCGCGCTCTGCGCCGCCTTCACGCCCTCGGTGCCGGTGGCGGCGAAATGCTTCTCAAGTTCCGCGATAGGACGCGCTTTTCCGGCTGCCGCGTCGTACCATGAATTGAACATCTGCATGAATGCCCATTGTGTCCATTTATAGTACTCCGGAGTGCAGGTGCGTATCTCGCGGTCCCAATCATAAGAGAGTCCTATTTTGTCGAGCTGCTCGCGGTAGCGGCGGATGTTTGTCTCCGTCGTCTTCTCCGGATGCTGCCCGGTCTGGATGGCGTATTGCTCCGCCGGGAGTCCGTATGCGTCATAACCCATCGGGTGCAATACGTTGTAGCCCTGCTGACGTTTAAAACGGGAGTAGATGTCGCTCGCGATATACCCTAACGGGTGTCCTACGTGCAAACCCGCCCCGGAGGGGTAGGGGAACATGTCCAGAACATAAAATTTCTTGCGCGATGAATCCTCGGTTGTCTTATACGTGTGGTTGCGGCGCCAATACTCCTGCCACCTCTGTTCGATCTCTTTATGATTATATTCCATGCTTGAAAAAATATTTTTCTTCGTTTTCCGCGGTGCCGTAATGCTGCAACACCGCTAAGTTAGTGCAAAGGTAACTAAAATTCGGAAAGGTAGCTAAAATTCGGCGTATTAAAATAACTTCTTAAATAGTTTTATAACTTTGCAAGAAAATTCTATCATTTATGAACAGCGACGCGTCATACTACGGCGAACTGCCTAAATTATCACGTTCCAACAATATGGGGGCTGTGCGCTATTACCTCGCCCTAGCGGTGGTGGTGGCACATTTCTCCACGGTGATGGGGGTGGATATCCCCTGGCCCACCTCGAGCTACAACGCCGTCGGGGGCTTCTTCGCCCTCAGCGGTTTCCTCGTCTATGGCAGCTACCTCCGTGCCGGGTCCCTGCACGCTTATGTGGCGCGGCGCGCAAGGCGTATTCTCCCCCCTTATCTCTTCATCGTGCTGCTGTGCGCGTTCCTCCTCGCGGCGCTATCCTCGCTCTCTCCGGCGGAGTATTTCTCCTCCCCGCAATGGTGGCGCTATCTCCTTGCGAACCTGACGTTTATGAACTTCCTCGGTCCGGATTTGCCGGGGGTCTTCACCGACCATGTCTCCACCGCCGTCAACGGCTCCCTATGGACGATCAAGGTAGAGTGGATGCTCTATCTCTCCGTCCCTTTGGTGGCTTTGCTGATACGGCGCCTGCGCCGTCCCGCGCTGCTCACTTTCGCCGCGATATATATCTTTTCGATGCTCTACCGCCTTGGGTTCCTTTATCTTTATGAGACGCACGGGAGTGAGATATGGAACATCCTCAGCCGCCAGGTTTTCGGGCAGCTGATGTATTTCTACACGGGGGTGGCGATTTATTTCCGCCTTGCGGCGTTCATGCGCTATCGTTGGCAACTCCTCGCGGCGGCGTTGCTGCTCACGCTCCTCGGCGACTACATCCCCTGCTACGACTACACTCTCGGACCCATCGCCGTCTCCATCCTTGTCCTCTGGTTCTCGCTCGCCGGCACCGGCGCTTCGCGCTTAAGCTCCTTTTTTCAGCGCTTCAACATCGACAACATCTCCTATGACATTTACCTTGTCCATCTCCCGGTGATTCAGGTGGTGGCTTGCTTCGCGCCGGGGATTCTCTCTGCCTTTGGGCTTAGTGCCTCCGGCACGGCGGGGCTGTGCGCCCTCTTCATCTTCTCCTTTGCCGCAATTCTCCTTCTCGCTTCCATCTCCTGGTTCCTGATCGGGAAGAGATGGCTAAAAAGATAGGATTAATAGGATAGATAGGAATAAAAAAAGGCGGACGCGTTAAGCGTCCGCCTTAATATTCTCTCCCTTCGCTGCTCCCCTCTCTTTTAGGAGAGGGGGCGAGGGGGTGAGGCTTTCCTTTTTTATCTTACCACTACCTTCGCGGTGGCGTTGCCTACGCGAACGATGTAGATGCCGTTGTTGACGGCGAAGCGATAAGAATCATTGCCATTGGCGCGAGCCACTACCTTACCGTCTACGGTGAAGACAGATACCTCGGCTCCCTCAGCGTTGTTAACCACGATCTCGCGGTTGTCTACGTAAAGGTCGCTGTCGCCAAGAACTGTGCTTACATAAACATCTCCTGCCACAACCTTGAGAGCGCGTACACGGATGATGTTGTCATTCTCTGCTGCTGAGAGTGCGTGAACACCTACATAGTAAACACCTGCCTCAGGAACTTTGAATACGCCGTAGTGTTGAACGTAGTCGTCGGAAGTTACCTCGGTCGGTTTCATAACTTTGGTGGTCATTGCTTCTACTGTCGCGTTTTCGCCCAAGCAGATCTCAACTTTCTCTGTAGAATCAGAAGCGGATACTTCGATCAATACTGAGTACTCGGAATCAGCGTCGGTGAAGTTCAACGCGGGAGTGAACATCCAAGCGTCCTTGTCGGTGCCGCCGCTGTAATCGCTCTCTAAGCGTGCGTATCCATGGCTTGAGCCGCTGTTGGTCCAGCTCCAGTTGTGATCGTTGCCGGTGTAGAGGCTAAGCTCGTTGAATTTCTCTTCTGTTGTGAAGTCATTCTCGTATGGGAGATTTCTTGCGTCGCCTGACGGCGGAACAACCTCCTCATCCTTGATAGTGTAAGTGAATGAGAACTCATCGTAGAACTTGCCGTTGGCGAAGTTTTGGATAGTTCCTGCGGGGATAGTGAAGTGGTAAACACCGGCTTCGGTGATAGCCTCTTCAACAGTGAAGGTCAAGTATGCGCCGTATGCGGGCTCAGCGTCTTCATCTTCCTCGTCATAGCTGTCATAGCGTTTCTTGTCGTAGCCGTAGCCGTCTTCGTCATCACCTTCGCCATCACCTTCGTCGTTGGGATGATCTTCGAGTGCGAATGTCATGGAGAATGTCTCATCGCCCTCTCTGGTGACAGTTACTACCTTGTTCTCACCCATCAATGCGAGTTGAGCATCGTAATCGTTGGATTCGATGTAGTAGTAGCTGCTGATTTCTTTAACCTCAGTTGCGTCACCAGCGGTTTCGCTGTAGACGGTGAAGTCTTTAGTGCTGAGAGTTTCTGCTGCGGGCTCTTCACCCTTGATGGTGTAGGTGAATGAGTACTCATCGTAGAACTTGCCATTGAGGAAGTTTTGGAGAGTTCCTGCGGGGATAGTGAAGTGGTAAACACCGGCTTCGGTGATAGCCTCTTCAACAATGAATGTTACATTGGTTGCGTAGCTGGTAGGTTCACCATTCTCATCTTCAGCGTAGCGTTTCTTGTCGTAGTCATAGCCATCTTCGCCATCGGTATCTTTACCATAGTCGGGATGATCTTCAAGTACGAATGTCTTGGAGAATGTCTCATCACCCTCTTTAGTGACGATGACAACCTTGTTTTCACCCTTCAATGCGAGTTGTCCGTCGTAATCGTTGGAGCATACATTATATTTACCCTCGATCTTGGCAACCACATCGTCTTCATACCATCTTTCGCTGGAAACGCTGAACTCTTCAGTGCTGAGAGTTTCTGCTGCGGGCTCTTCACCCTTGATAGTAACGGTGAAGTTGAACTCGTTGTAGTAGAGTCCACTAACATTGTTCTTAACAGTTCCTGCGGGAACATTGAAGTGGTATGTGCCGGGATCAGTGATGCCGCCGCGGTCGATGTTGAATACTACGAAGTTGGGATAAGTATCGGTATCTTCATCGTAATTAGGTGTGAGTGCGTAAGTCTTGCTGAACTCCTCGTCACCATCCTTAGTTACGTAAACCTCTGCGTTTTCAGCCTTAAGAGAGAGCTGAGCGTCTTCGGTTGCAGATTTGATGAAGTACATTCCGGAGATAGCCTCGGCAACGCCTTCATTTCCTGTGAATGTCACGCCGTCGGCAGTAACATAGAAGTCATTAGTAAGCATTTCAGGTTCCGGCTCTTTCACTGTCATAGTGAAGGAGATTTCATCAAAGAGAGCGTTATTGTTAGCCTCGTCTTTGAGAGCGCCCTTGGCGATAGTGAATGTGTAAGTGCCGGGAGTGGTGATTGCTGTTTCGCTAGTGACGTTGAATGCAAGCTCATATTTAGTAGGACGAACTGCTGCGGAGTAGCTTGTGACAGTCTCTCCATCTTTGTCAGTTACGTTAACAGTAGCGTAGCGTGTCATATTATCAGCCACTACAAGATTAACAGCTTTGTCGAATGTGACCATGTAGTAACCCATGATTTTGTCCACAGGTTCTGCGGAGTAGTCGCCACCAAGAGTGAACTCGGGAGTTACATACTCTTCACCGGGAGTCACAGGAGTGTCGGGAGTCTCAGGATTCTCTTTGCCTGTGATAGTGTAAGTGAACTCAACAGGTATAGTGACTTTATTGTAGTCTTCGTCTACGTAATAAACGTAGTCTGCCGGGATAGATACTGTGTATTTGCCTGCCTCCTCAATTGCTGGATTAACATTAAATTCAAATCCATTTGTCGGAGAGTCACTGGATTGTGTCAATGTGTATGTTGTGCCTTCCTCTGCGCCCTCTTTGGTGATTGTGGCGACAGCATCGTATGCAACACGAATTTCGGTATTTGCGTCTACGGAAGTTATTGTTACGATAACTTTGCCGCTGAGAGACTCAAGCTCAGTAGCGTAGTCGGGATTGACTGAGAAGTCTTTCTTTGTTTCGTTCTCATCGCCGCCGCCTTGTTGCTCTGTTGCGATCACAACATCTACTGTAAATGCGTCGAAGTAGTTGCCTGTAGTCTCGTTTTTTACGGTGTTTGCGGGGAAGGAAACAGTGTAAGTGCCATCCGTATAGTTCTTTTCACCGAACATAATAACGAGTTGGTTGGTGGGATCACCTTCCGGGGAGGTTACAGCTACTGTGAATGCTTCCTCATCGGCATCTTTCTTAACAACGGAAAGCTCGTTGGTGTTGATGGACACTTTGGCATCAGTGTTATTGAATGTAACCATGTAGTAGAGACCTTGCGTCATTTCGTTGACGTATTTCTCTACGGTGACATCAGCGGTTTCGGTAACGACCTCTTTCTCTTTGATAGTAGTGGAGAAAGTGAATCTGCTGCTCCAATCGCCGTTCTCGAATGTGAATGCGTAGCCTTCGATTACAAATTCATAAGTGCCGGCTGATGTGATAGCGTCAGCTACGTTGAATTTGAATGTGTTGGCAACGTCTGCCACAGCTTCCAATGCATAGCTCTTGTCGCCGCAAGTGACCACTGCGCCATTGCTGAGGGTTACTGTCTCTGTGTCGGCGAATGTCAAAGTGTAGTCGCCGGAGATGGACTCTACCTCTTCAGCCATGCTTACGGTGGGAGCGATAGTGCGTGCTACCGGAGTATAAACCACGGTTGCGGTAAGTGTGAGTTCGCTCAACCAATCACCTTGCTCGTTGAAGAATACCTTCTCGGGGATAGTGATGGTGTAAGTGCCGGGAGTGGTGATAGCATCGTTGATGGTGAAGTTGAATCCACCATTGTCAAGGATTGCATAAGGAGTTGCCACCTCATTGTTGTCTTTGTCTTTGAGTGACAATTTGTAGAAAGTGGCATTCTTCGCGATGTTTTTGATAGTGAAGTCAGCGAATGTAACCTTAACGGTGCCTTCAAGTGACTGAAGATTTTTGCTGAGGTCAGTGTGGCTTTCATCTGATGCGTAAACCGGAGTGGAAGTGACAGCCTTAGGCTCATAAGTGCTGCCTTCAACTGTGTAGGTGAAGGAGATTGCATCTGAACTGCCTATATGATCGTAAGTATCTTCGAATGCGCCGATAGATACCGTGTAATTGCCAGCTGTTGTGCTGGTAGGAATATTGCGGATGATGATTTTTTTATCAGTTTTGGTCAAATCGCCTGAAGCGGCTGTATGGCTGTAGCCACAGTCGCTTGTAATGGTGACTGTCGGTCTGGTATTGCCCCATTCAACATATTGAATATCATTGTAGGTCACGGTGATTTTGTCAGGCAATGCAGTGACTGCTGTTGAATAGTCGGGATCTACAGTGAAGTTTACTGTTTTGGTCGGTTCCTCAACGTCGGCTGCTTTCACTGTGGAAGTGACTGTGATGGCAGCGTTGTTGTAGTCGCCGTTGGCATAAAGGATAGATTCTGCCGGGATGCTGAAAGTGTAGGTGCCGGCTTCGGTGATGGCATCCTCGATTTGGATGGTAACCACCTTGCCATTAGCCACCACGGGATATTCATTGGCGGCGACAGCGGCTTTCATGCCTTTAAGTTCAGCGGCAGCCTTGGTGCAGGTTGCTTTGGTTCCCTCTTTGACAGTCACATCTTGATTGAATGTGAGTTCAATGCTGGAGAGAGATTCAACCTCCGCATTCTCGGCTGCGTTCTCGCCGGGAGTGTAAGCGGCGCTCATATCCAAGGCTTGGGGTTGGTAAACCACATTCACTTGGAACTCAAGATTCTGGAAGTAATCTTTCGAATCGGCTACGGTGATACCGGTGCCGATGTAGATGAAGTAATTGCCGGGTTCGGTGATAGCGTCAGGAACAGTGATTTTCACACCATTGTCGCCATCAAGTGTGCAAGTTGCTTTGCTTGTAATCTCGTTTTCGTAGTTATCTTTGTAGACAGAAGCGAGTGTGCCTTCAGTTACATTGAGTTTATAATCTTGAGTGGTGAATACGACGCTATCGAATTTTGCAACTTCGGGAACCTCCTTGCCGTTGCATGTCCAAGTGGCAGTCACTTTTTGCGCGGGGGCCTCAGGCTCAGCCACTGTGATTACGAAGTGAACGTCAGTGTAATAGTCGTTGGAGTTGGCGATGCCAAGTTTTTCATCGGCGATGTAGAAGTGATATTCACCCTGTTCGGTGATAGTTTGGGAGACATTGAATGCAATGCCGCCGTTATCGCTGCTGACAGCATATTCACCAACGTAGGTGCCGCTATCTTTAGTTCCTTTGTAGACCTCCACGTAAGTGCCGTCAGCGACAGTCACTGTATTTTTATCAATTGGATAGTAATGGAGTGTCGTGCTTGAGTTGGGGTTCTCAGGAATAGAAGCGAGAGTGGCAGTGCCGTTCTCGCACTCGTTCTTGCCTTCATATACCCAAGTGGTAGTCTTTGCCTCACCGGCAACAACTACGGGCTCGGAGAAAATGATTTGGTGAGCGGGACAAGATCCTGCATTTTTTAATGTAATAGCACCTGCGGGGACGTTTATAATTATCTTGCCTCCACATGTGCTTTTTGCATTTTCGAGGGTTGAGGGCGTGAAGTAAACGTAAACGTTTGTGCCGCTTCTTCTGTAGTTAGTACTTGTCGCTATCTCGTTGCCATTCGCATCGGTAGCGGTAAATGTCTTGCCAGCAGTATAGCTTTTGACCTCATCTCCTTCATAACCCCAGGTAATATATCCAGCAGCACTGGAGAAATCAAGGGTCTCGAATGTCTTTGGAGTGACCGGTGAAGGTACAAGATCCGCATTCGCGGCGAGGACAGACAACAGAACGCAACACAATGTTAAGCTTAACCGTTTTAATGATGTTAAAACGTTCATAATGTTGTTTTTTTGATTAATGAATTTGATTTTAAATCAGTTTTTAAATTAGTTTGAAAAAATAACAGGATACCTCAACAACGTGGAGTGGACGCACCGGGGCGCATCCCTGCAGTTTACTGAGGCTTTCATTCTTTTTTGAGGCGTTGCCGCCTCCGCGCAATAGAGTTTGTTTCGCCATTCCCTTATAATCTTTCGTTGTTCCCCCTTCCTTTCAGGGGAGGGGGTGAGGGGGGTGAGGCTTTTTTTCTTTTTCATGCCCTTTCGGGCATCGCGTCCTCGGTTGTGCTATGTGCGGATAATGTGTGTGAATAGGTGGAGAACTCCAAGAAGAGAGTTTCGACCGATTGAGGAGGGAGCTATGGAGAGACCGACCGGCGCTTGTCAGGGCGCGGTGGGATGAGAGAGGCTGCTTCGGGGAGAGTCTCCCGACGGGAGAGAGGAAGCGTTCTAATGTGTGGACATAGCTGTGTGGAGGTAATAGTGTGGGGCGCCTCGCATGGGGCGCGTCCGCTGGAAGTGGGGTTGATGCCCGCGGGGGCATCCGTGGAGTCGCGCCGATAACGGCGCCATGGTAGTGGGGAGCTTCAAGCTCTGGGGTCTATAGCGGCACCGCGGGGCGCCGCTCACAAGTAATAGAGTTTGGTTTTCAGTAAATTATCTTTTTGTTTTTTTTTTTTTTGTTTCCGTGTGCAAATGTAGTCACAAATCTCCGATTCGCCAAGAAAAATCGCCAAAAAATTCCATTTTCACAGAAAATAGGTGAAATAGAAAAATAAAGAGAGAAATAGAAAAATGGAAAAGCCTCACCCCCTCTATCCTTTCAGGCAGCCGATTGGGACCACGTACACGTCGTCGTCGCGGCGGTATGCGAACCTGCCGACGGCGGTGAGCACCATCATGAACGCCGGGGCTTTCATCTTTCCCGTGTCTATCTTCGCCGCGAGACGGCGGAGCGATGCCGCGCCCTCTTCGATAAGCTTGTCTCCGCCGAGTTTTATCTCCACCAGACCATAGCTTCCATTGCGCAGATGCACCACCGCGTCACATTCAAGTCCCGATTTGTCGCGGTAATGGTAGACGTGCCCGTCGGCGGCATCGGCGAAGACACGTAGATCCCTCACGCACATGGTCTCAAAAAGCAATCCCATGGTGTTGAGGTCGTTTATAAGGTCGTTGGGTCCCACACCGAGGGCAGCCACCGCCACCGACGGATCCACGAAGTAGCGCGTGTCGGAGGTGCGTATCGCTGTTTTCGAGCGGATGTTGGGGTTCCACGCCGCGGCGTCCTCGATCACGAATATTTTGCGCAGGGCTTCGATGTAGGCGGATATTGTCTTCGGGTCGGCGTTGGTGTCGTGGGCGCTGATGTCGTCGTAGATGGTGGTGATAGGCACCTGCGCCCCTTGATGCCGCGCGTAGGAGCGCATGATGTGTGCCGTCAGCGTGGGGTTGCGCTTCACTCCGTCCACACGCGACACGTCGGAGCGCACCACCGCGTCGAAGTAGTACTTCGCTTGGTCGAGCGCCAGCTCCTTGTTGAGGTTTGTGGCGTAGGGCCATCCGCCGCGGCATATAAGGTAGGCTATGTCGTCGAGGGTGAGGGCGCTTGTCCCTTCTATCATCGTGGGGGAGCTGAACAGGTGGGTCAGACTCACGCTGCCGTTGGATTCACCGGACTCGAAAAGAGACATGGGGCGCATGGTGAGCCATGCGAAGCGTCCGGTGCCGGAATGGCGTATGTCGTCGGTGGAGGCGGGCACCGCCGAGCCGGTGAGGATGAATTGTCCCGGGATGCCGCGGCGGTCTACCGTGAAGCGTATGGCGTCCCATAGTTTCGGCGCTATCTGCCACTCATCGAGCAGCACCGGCGGATCCCCGGCGAGCAGTCCCTTGGGGTTGATGTCCGCCATGTGGAGATATTGGTTCACCATTTCCGGCTCATCCATGTATATGGTGGTGTGGGCGTGCTGTGCCGCCGTGGTGGTCTTGCCGCACCATTTCGGGCCTTCGATGAGCACCGCTCCCACTCCCGCCAAGCGGCGGCGCAGCATCGCGTCGGCGACGCGCTCTCTGTAATTTTCCATGTCTCAGCAGTTTAATTCACTGCAAAGGTAATGATAATTTCCAATTTCGCCAACTGAGGAAATAAAAAACCGCCAACTGAGGAAATAAAAAACCGCCAACAGCCTCACCACCTCATCCCCTCTCCTGAAAGAGAGGGGACGGGATAGATGGGGGAGGGATAGGAGGGATGGAATTGATAGGATTGATAGGAGGGGGAGAGGCTTTAAAAATGCGATGAGCCGTCGAAGCAGTGGGTGCAGACCTTGCACTTGGGCAAGCCGATGGCTTTGAGCAGAGTCTCGATGGTGTTGAACTTCAGCGAGGTGAGGCCGAAGCGTTCGCGGATGATGTCGACCATGCGGTTGTATTCCGGAGTGCCGGCGGTGGCGTAGCGCTCCAAGTTCTTGTTGGGGTCCCCCTCCAGCTCCTCGATCACGCGGCGCGTGATCAGCTCCATGTCGCTCTTCGACGACGTGAACGCGATGAAGGGGCAACCGTAGATCAGCGGCGGACACGCGATGCGTATATGCACCTCCTTGGCGCCGTAGTCGAACAGCACCTTAGTGTTGTCGCGCAGCTGCGTGCCGCGCACTATCGAGTCGTCGCACAGCAGCACGCGGTTCCCCTTGAGTATCGCGCGGTTGGGGATGAGCTTCATCTTAGCCACGAGATTGCGCAGTTCCTGGCGTGAGGGGGTGAAGCTACGCGGCCATGTGGGGGTGTACTTCGCTATCGCACGGCAGTAGGGGACGCCCTTGCCGCAGGCGTAGCCCAAAGCCATGCCCACGCCCGAGTCGGGGATTCCGCAGCAGCTGTCCACCTCCGACTCATCCTGCTCACCCATCTCCTTGCCGAAGCGGAAGCGCGTGTCCTCCACGTTGCGTCCCTCGTAGCAAGAGGTCGGGAAACCGTAGTAGACCCATAGGAAAGAGCATATCTGCATCTCCTCGCCGGCGGGGTTCAGCGTCTCCATCCCCTCGGCGGTGAGGCGCACGATCTCGCCGGGGCCGAGGAAGCGTTCTATCTCGTAGTCGAGGTTGGGGAACGCGCTGCTCTCGCTCGCCGCGGCGTAAGCCCCCTCTTTCTTGCCGATCACTATCGGGGTGCGTCCGAGGCGGTCGCGCGCCGCGATGATGCCGTCGGTGGTCAGCAGGAGCATCGAGCATGAGCCCTTCACCTTATTATAAACGTTTTTGATGCCCTCCACGAACGTGGGGGCTTGCGTGATCAGCATCGCCACCAGCTCCGTTTGGTTGGTTTTGCCGGAGCTGAGTTCCGCGAAGTGCATGTTCTCCGCGAGAAGGTCGCGCTCGAGCTCGTCGATGTTGCATATCTTCGCCACCGTCACTATGGCGAAGCGCCCGAGGTGGGAGTTGATGATGATCGGCTGCGCGTCGGTGTCGCTGATGATGCCGATGCCGGAGTTTCCCGCGAACTTGCCGAGGTCCCCCTCGAACTTAGTGCGGAAGTAAGTGTTCTCCAAGTTATGGATTGAGCGCGCGAAGCTCTTTGTCGCGCTGTCGTAGGTAGCCATGCCGCCGCGGCGCGTGCCGAGGTGGGAATGGTAGTCTGTGCCATAGAAGAGGTCAGCTACGCATGCCTCTTTCGCTATGGTGCCGAAAAAACCGCCCATTAGATTCTTGTTTTTTTAGTTTGTTCTTGTTCTTGCGGAGCGGAGCCGTGCCTCGCTCCTGTTCCTGCGGAGCGGAGCTGTGCTTCGCTCTTGTTCCTGCGGCGGAGCGGAGCTCCGCCTCCCGGAGATTGTGCCGTTGCCCGCGCCGCTGCCGGGCTCCGTGCCGGAGTTTCCGCTGCGAATTTAGCAAAATTTTTCTCTCCGCGCCTCTTTTCCGCTGCGTTTTTTTGCGTATCTTTGTCTGATCATGGAAAAAGCCCCGTGAAGAATAAAAGATAAATAGCCTTATGGAAAGAAAATTAATAGCGACAATACTGACGTTGGCGGCGCTTATCGCGCCCCCGGCGCTGACTACCGCGACAACTATCGCGACGGCGCACCGCCACGCCGACGCGCGCACCGGTGCCTCCGAACAGGTGGAGGAATCCCCGGCGCCCCCATCCAAACAAGAGACCGCCTCCCCCTCGGCACAGGAGGAAGCCGCCCCCTTTGAGGGCGTGGCGGTGTTCAGCAAGGGTGACGGCGGCTCCGCCTACTACCGCATCCCGGCGTTGGCGACGCTCCCCGACGGGACGCTCCTCGCCTTCGCCGACAAGCGCTGGGAGGCGCTCCACGACCTCCCCGGACACATAGACGTGGTGTGCCGCCGCTCCACCGACGGCGGCAGGACATGGGAAGCCCCGGTGACGGTGGCTGCCACCGACTCCCTCGGTGGTTGCGGCGATCCCGCGGCGGTGGTCGACAGGCGTTCCGGCGAGGTGCTGTGCATCTTCACCCACGGCAACGGACTCTGGGAGTCGACTCCCGAGGACCACGCCCATATCATGGTGGCGCGCAGTGCCGACGGGGGGCGCACGTGGTCCGTGGCGCTGGATATCACGCCGCAGCTCTTCGGCGCCGCCACGGCGCACGCCGACTGGATCAGCGCCTTCGCAAGCTCCGGCGCCGCCGTGCAGCTCGAGGATGGCAGACTAATGTTCGCCCTCGTGGTGCGCCGTCATGCGGAGTGGTACTCCCCCCTGGAGGTCTACGCGTGTTATTCCGACGACGGGGGCTACACCTGGACCCTTTCGGAGAACGCCGCCGACTACGACGGGGATGAGTCGAAGATCGCGCAGCGCGCCGACGGCACCCTGCTGATGAGCATCCGCAACCGCCACAAGGGGGCGCGTAAGTTCTCCACCTCCGCCGACGGCGGAATCCACTGGAGCGCACCTTATTATAATAGCGACCTCATTGAGCCGGCGTGCAACGGCGACATGATCCGCTACCGCCACGGCGACCGTTCGCTACTGCTGCACACCATCCCCAACGACAGCGTTGACCGCCGCAATGTGACGCTCTTCGCCAGCGACGACGAGGGGGTTAGCTGGCGCCGCGTGCGCACGGTGTGCGCCGACGCCTCCTCCTACTCCGCCTTGACTGTGCTCCCCGACGGCTCCGTCGGCATCCTCACCGAGGAGGCCGTCTCCGATGGCGGATTCGAGATAAGGTGGAGCAGCGCGAGTTTTTATTGAAAAGTGTAGATTTTGAGAGTTGAATTCTATTGAAAAGTGTAGATTTTGCTTGCAAAATCCTATTGAAAAGTGTAATTTTGCGCTGTTGATTAATCTGTAAAAGCTTTAAAATCATGCTGAAACGCAAAATCGCCGCATATATAGAGGAACATCTCACCGGCAACAACGATAAGATTCTTATCGTGGAGGGAGCGCGGCAGATAGGAAAATCATATATCATCCGTGAGGTGGGGAAACGTCTATTCCCCCATTTCGTGGAGATTAACTTTGTGCTTGACGATGAAAATGCGCAAGTGTTTAAGTCTGTGCGTGGTACTGATGATTTTTATATGAAGTTGAGTATGGTTGCCGGCAATAATCTTGACAATTTCGACAACACCTTAATATTCCTTGACGAGGTTCAGCACTATCCCCAATATCTCACACTCCTTAAGTTCCTGCGTCAGGAACGCCGTTTCCGTTTTATTGCCAGCGGGAGTCTTCTTGGGGTCACTCTTCGTTCCACCACCTCCATTCCTGTGGGCAGCGTGATAAGGAAAGAGATGTGCCAGCTTGATTTTGAGGAGTTCCTGTGGGCCAACGGAGTAGGTGCGTCGGCGGTGGAGGAGTGGCGCGGCTGTTATCTCCGTGGGGAATCGTTGGATGCCGCCACCCATGCTTTCCTTCTTGATTATTTTCGCCGTTATCTGTTGGTGGGGGGGATGCCCGATGCTGTGAATGAATATATAAGCTCCCACAATATCGTGCGCGTGCGTGAGGTGCAGGAGTCCGTTCGGATAATGTACACCGCCGATGCCTCAAAGTATGAGTCCGACACTAACAAAAATTTGATGATTCGTCGCATCTACGAGATGATACCCTCCCAGATGGAGAATAAAAAGAAACGCATTGTGGCTAAGGATATCCAAGGTGTGCATGGGGATCGATTCAGCCGTTATGTGAATGAATTTGAGTATCTTCTCTCTTCGGGTATCGCCAACGGAGTGATGGCTGTGAGTAATCCGAAGTTCCCGTTGGCGGAGTCGGTACATAAGAATTTGGTGAAGCTTTATCTCAATGATGTCGGAATGCTCACATCACAGCTCTATCAATACAATTTGCAGCCGGTGCTTGAGGATGAGAGGAGTGTGAACCTCGGAGCTGTCTATGAGAGTGTTGTGGCTCAGGAGCTGAAGAGTCATGGTTTCCGGCTCTTTTACTACGATAACCGGCATAAAGGAGAGGTGGATTTCATAGTTGATGATTTCCGCCATTTGTGCATCTTTCCAATAGAGGTGAAGTCGGGGCGTGACTACACCATCCACAGCGCGCTCACCAATTTCATGAAGACGGAGGATTATCATGTCCATGAGGGTTGTGTTCTCTCCAACGCCCGTGAGGTGCGTGTGGAGCATGGAATCCGTTATTTCCCCATCTACTATATAATGTTTATTCAACCATACGTGGCGGAATCAGTTATGTTTTAGTAAGCATCAACCTCCACCCTTGAAAGACAAGGGAAGCGATGCGGCATCTATTGAAAAGTGTAGATTTTGAAGATAAAAACATATTGAAAAGTGTAAATTTTAAGGTGTGAATCCTATTGAAAAGTGTAATTTCGCATTACGTAATTTGCGTAACGTAAATTACGTAATGATGGTTGAGTGGCTCCGACGCTCTTAAATTTTGTTAAATTTCTTAATTTCAGTTGGTGGGGATTGCGAAAAGGCATATATTTGCAAAATAAATGATTGTGGTCGTGGGGCGAAGCCGCCGCGGCTCGAATGTGGGAAATTAAGGATATGGAAAATTAACTTAATTGCCGACAAACGAAAATAAGAAGATAAAATAGTGCAACGATCCGGGAGCGTCGTCGATGCTCCTTCCTACAGGCTTATGGCGCGGTGCGCCGCACCATGGGCGACGCGGTCCGCAAGGACATCCAAGACCCTTATTGCCGCCGTCGCGGCAGTATCCGTATTACCACGAAGAAACTCTGTTTCTTGAACTGACCCGACATCCGCCGGCGGCAACGCCGCGGCACTCTGCAAATCTCTTTTTAAAAATCAAAAATAGGAACTTAAATAAATGAACTCTATGAACATTTCGACATCATTTAAGCGACTGGCTCTCACGCTATGTTGCTCTCTCTCTTTCGTCTTGGGCTACGCCGTCACTCCGGTGGTGCAGGCATCCGATCCCGCTTCTTTCACAACTGAGACGCTCTCTAATTACGCTTATTGGACTTATGAAGGCAGTCTAAATCAGAAGAATCCAAATACGAGTGTGGATGTTTATGATGGAAACGGCGATAAGGTGGCGACTGAGGTGCGAATCGGTAGAAGCAGTGGAAAAGGCTATATCGAATTAAGAAATTGCTTAGACGCCGTAAATGAAAAATTGGCCAGCACAGGTTCTATCAAATTCACTGTTCCTGCCGGTGCATACCAAGATTCCAACGGCAATGAATATGATGAACACACCATCATTTACTATTATCCCACCCAAGGCGGCGAAGACAACGGCAACGTTGACAATGGCGGTGAACAAGGTGGCGATGAAAATGGCGAAAACGTTGACAACGGCGACAATGGCGACAACCAGGGTGGCGAAGACAACGGCAACGTTGATAATGGCGACAATGGCGACAACCAAGGTGGCGAAGACAACGGCAACGTTGACAACGGCGACAATGGCGACAACCAAGGTGGCGAAGACAACGGCAACGTTGACAACGGCGACAATGGCGACAACCAAGGTGGCGAAGACAACGGCAACGTTGATAATGGCGACAATGGCGACAATGGCGACAACCAAGGTGGTGAAGACAACGGCAACCAAGGTGGCGAGCAAGGTGGCGATG
>CAYQMV010000001.1:0-10625 GCA_964418705.1 uncultured Sangeribacter sp. | reverse complement strand
GACAACCAAGGTGGTGAAGACAACGGCAACCAAGGTGGCGAGCAAGGTGGCGATGACAACTCTGTGAACCCCTATATCGAGTCTGTAGGCCTTATTCCTCATAAGCCCGATTCTTTCACCGGCATTGAAGCTTTTGGTGATGCATATCTTTGGTGGTATTATGAAAAGAGTGTTTCCTCCTCTAATTTCACTCAAGGTAATGTGCCTGTATATGATGGTAACGGCAATAAGATAGGTGACTACAAGCTCAGCAGATCAACCCCCGGTGCTTATATCACTTTCAGTGACTTTGCTAAGGTTAATGAGAACCCCAAAGCTTATGGTTATAAGGTTGTTGTGCAAATCGCTGCGGATATGGTTTATGATAGTGACAACAACGCATATCCCTATCATGAAATTGTCTATGAGTTTGTGAAACCTACTGAGGAGACTTCCGTACCCTCCAACCCCACAGACGTTAAGGTGGAATATGCCGACGGCGTGGCTACTGTGACTTGGTCTGCTGTAACTACCGACACCAATGGTAACACTATTGAAGGCGTGGTTTACAACGTCGTTCGTTCCGACAACAGAACTGTCGCTACTGAAATCTCCGACAACACTTGCACTGACAACGTGACCGACTACGGCACTTACTCATATAAAGTGATGGCTAAATATCAGGATCAAGTTTCTGATTACGTGGAGTCCAACTCATTCACCATCGAGCGCGAGCTCATCGTGAAGGATGTGCCTTACTCCAACGCCCTCAACTCTTATGACCTCTTCAACGAATGTACCGCTATCGACGTTAACAACGACGGTGGTTGGTTCTATCATAGCGACCTCTACACCACTATGATCCTCAAAACTTCCGGCGCTCCCAAGGATGACTGGTTGATCACTCCCGCATTGAACATGGTGACTGAGAAGAATTACACCGTTTCCGTGGATACCCGCAAGGCTATCACCGATGTCAACGAGAAATTTGAGGTTTGGTTGGGTACCGCCGCAACTGTGGATGGTATGACAACTAAAGTGCTTGAAGCCACTGAGGTTTCTTGGACTGAGAACACAACTACAGTGACTCCCAAATTCACCGTTCCCGAGGCAGGTCTCTACTACGTAGGTGTACGCGCCGTGAGCGATGAGAAGGGTACTTTCTATATCAGCAACCTTAAGGTTGACGCTTCCGAATCCATGGTGGCACGCGTGGCTGACAAGGCTTTGGAGGTTGTTAACGGCGAAATTATCTTCAACGGTAATGAGAAAGTTGCTGTTTACTCCGTGGATGGTAAGTTGGTAGGCACCGCCAACGGCAACTGCCGCATGGCTGTCAACAACGGCATTTACATCGTCCGCGTAGGCAACGCTACTAAGAAAATTGTGGTAAAATAATAGATTAAGTTTAATTGGGAAAAGGGCGGACCGGGCGGTTCGCCCTTTTTTTTGAAAAAATTTTGTAACTTTGGGGCGTGGAAAGAAATCACAGTATCATGAAGCATAGACACATCAGCTACCTCCTCCCCCTGCTTGGACTGACGCTCCATGCGCAGACGTTCACGGAATGGCACGACCAGAACGTGAACGCGGTGAACCGCATGGCGATGCACACGTCGTTTTTCCCTTACCGCGACGCCGCGGAGGCGCGGCGCGGCGTAATCGCCGAGTCCTCCAATTTCATCACCCTCCACGGCACGTGGAAGTTCAATTGGGTGAAGGATGCCGACCAACGCCCAACGGACTTCTACCGCGTGGGCTTCGACGACAAAGCGTGGGGCGCGATGCCGCTCCCCGGTATCTGGGAGCTTAACGGCTACGGGGATCCGGTGTATGTGAACGTGATTTATCCATGGAACAACGACTTCAAGTCGAACCCTCCGGAGGTTCCGGTGGTCAACAACCATGTGGGCTCCTACCGGCGCGAGGTCACCATCCCCGCGTCATGGCGCGGCAGGGAGGTGATCATCCACTTCGGCTCCGTCACCTCCAACCTCTATCTATGGGTGAACGGACATTATGTGGGGTATAGCGAAGACAGCAAGCTCGAGGCGGAGTTCGACATCACCAAATATGTGAAGCCGGGACGCAACCTCATCGCATTCCAGAGCTTCCGCTGGTGCGACGGCACCTACTTCGAGGATCAGGATTTCTGGCGTCTCAGCGGCGTCGCCCGCGACAGCTATCTCTACTCACGCGATAAGAGTGCGCACGTCACCGACCTGCGCGTCATCCCCGACCTGACAAAGAATTACAGCGAGGGCACTCTCACGGTGGCGGTCACCGCGGAGGGTGATCCCACGGTGGATCTGTCGTTGTGCGACGCCACCGGCGCTGAGGTGGCATCCTCGCGCCTACGCGGCTCCGCCACCGCCACGCTCACCCTCGCCGACCCCAAGAAATGGAGCGCCGAGACACCATACCTCTATACCCTCTACGCCACCGTCAGCCGAGGCGGAAAGGTGGTGGAGGTGATTCCCCAGCGCGTAGGCTTCCGCAAGGTGGAAATCAATGACGCGCAGCTCCTCGTGAACGGAGCCCCCATACTCATAAAGGGTGTGGACCGCCATGAACTTGACCCCGACGGGGGATACGTGGTCTCCCGTGAGCGCATGATTCAAGACATCACACGCATGAAGGAGTTTAACATCAACGCCGTGCGCACCTCCCATTATCCCGACGACAATGTATGGTACGACCTCTGCGACGAATATGGCATCTACGTGGTCTCTGAGGCGGACGTGGAGACCCACGGCATGGGCTACGGCGCGGAGTCGCTCGCCAAGCGTCCGGAGTTTGAGATGCCACATCTCGAGCGCAACCGCCGCCATGTGGAGCGCAATTTCAACCATCCCTCCATAATCATTTGGTCGATGGGCAACGAGGCGGGAAACGGCGTGAACTTCGACAAAGCCTACGAATGGATCAAGCATGAGGATCCCTCGCGCCCGGTGCAGTATGAACGCGCCGAGATGGGGGAGACCACCGACATATTCTGCCCCATGTATATGGCGCATAAGGATTGTGAGGCGTATTGCCTCAACAATCCCACCAAGCCGCTTATACAGTGTGAGTACGCCCACGCCATGGGCAACTCCGGCGGCGCTTTCAAGGAGTATTGGGATCTGATACGCAAGTATCCCAACTATCAAGGGGGCTTCATCTGGGACTTCGTGGACCAGGGACTCCGCGGCACCGGCAAGAACGGCGCGATGATTTACACTTACGGGGGTGACTACAACACCACCGACCCGTCGGACCAGAACTTCTGCGACAATGGACTTATGTCGCCGGACCGCGTGCCCAACCCCCACGCCTACGAGGTGGGGTATTTCTACCAGAACGTGTGGGCGGAGCTTAAGGATGCCCCCTCCGGCACCGTCGCGGTGCGCAATGAGAACTTCTTCCGCGACTTGAGCGACCTGAGCATGGAGTGGACACTCCTCGCCGACGGCGCGGAGGTGGAGAGGGGCGCGGTGGAGAACCTTGACGTAGCTCCGCAAGCCACCGCCACCTACCATATCCCCTACGACCTCACGCCCTACGAGGATAAAGAGCTGCTGCTCAACATCTCCTTCCACCGCAAGAGCGCGGAGGGATTGCTCCCGGCGGGGTATGTGGTGGCGCGCGCGCAGTTAGCCCTTAGTGAGAATCCCCACACCGCGTTGGTGGCTGCCGCCGCCGAGATGGTGTTTGATGATACCCCCGCCCCGGGAATCGACGATAGCGACACCGCACGCTTGAGGGTGACGGGCAAGGACTTCACCATGGAGTTAGACCGCGCCAACGGATACCTCTGCCGCTACGATGTGGCGGGGAGGCGGATGCTTAAGGAGGGTGGTTCCCTCACCCCCAACTTCTGGCGCGCCGGCACCGACAACGATTTCGGCGGGGCGATAAACCGCAGCTACGCCGCATGGCGCGACCCCATCACCAAACTACGCTCCTTCACCTATAAGATGGAGGACTCCATGGCTGTCGTACATGCCGAATATGCGATGGAGGGGGTGAACGCGACCCTGATGATGACCTACTCCATCATGGGCGACGGCGCGATCCTCGTCAATGAGAGCATGACCACTACCCCCGGCGCGGAGGTGTCGGATATGTACCGCTTCGGAGTGCAGTTGCAGCTCCCTCGTGAGATGGAATATAGCCGCTACTACGGCAGAGGGCCCGTGGAGAACTACGCCGACCGCAAGAGCGGTGCCTTCCTTGGCATCTATGAGCAGACAGCCGATGATCAGGCGTACCCCTACATCCGACCCCAGGAGACCGGCACCAAGAGCGATATGCGTTGGTGGACTCAATGCTACAGCGACGGCGCGGGCTTGCGCTTCATCGCCGAAGAGCCTTTCTACGCTTCGGCGTTGCACTACTCGATAGAATCCCTCGACGAGGGGGACGCGAAGCATCAGGGTCACTTCCAGGAGGTGGCTCCGGTGGACTACACCAATCTGCTTCTTGACGGCGCACATACCGGCGTCGGCGGTGTCGACAGCTGGAGCTCATGGAACGCCCCGGCGCTGCCGCAATACCGCGTCAATTATGCTGACAGAGAGTTTGTCTTTCTTGTAAAGCCTCTCCCCATCCCTCTCCTGAAGGAGAGGGGGCTGGAAAGCAGATAGCATTTGTATCAACACCCTACCCTTTGGGACTGGAAAGGGGCTTTTTAGATAATAGATATATATGATTATGCGAAAAAACTTACAGAAACTTCTGTGGACGTTGGGTGTCAGTGCGATGGCATTCTCCTGCGGCAACAGCTCCGCCACAGAAGCGCGCGGCGATTCCACCACGTCCGCGCCGATTACATCCACGGCGATAGAGCTCCCGCAGATACCCTCCAACCTAAAGACACCGGAGGAACGCGCGCGCTATCTCCTATTTCATTATTGGGACAATTTTGACTTCACCGACACCGCCGCGCTCAATAACCCGGAGAAGTTTGAACAAGCGTTCTCCGACTATCAGAGCGTATTCGTCGCCGCCGACTCCGCCGTGGTGGCGCAGAGCGTGAGAATCCTTATCGAAAAGGCGTACAAGGGTAGGGCGTTGAAGAGGGTCGACGACGTGGCGGAGAAGTATCTCTACGACCCCAATTCGCCGATGCGCAACGATGATTACTACGCCCACTTCCTGCGCGCCCTCATCGACGCACCGTTCGTGGATGAAGACCACCGCGCCACCCCGCGCTACCGCCTGGAGTGTATCAATATGAACCGCCCGGGGAGCCTCGCCGCCGACTTCATGTATGAGACTCCCGACGGGGGAAAGCATAAACTCCTCCAGACTCCATGTCTGAACCAACTGCTGGTGGTCTTCTACGACCCGGAGTGTGAGAATTGCGAGAGAATACTCTCGGATATGTTTAAGGATGAGCGGCTTAACTCAAGGATAGAGGATAACGAGGTCACAGTGTTGGCAGTCTCCACCACCGACGACCGGAAGGCGTGGAAGAAGAGCCTCAGCCGTTTCCCCGCCACCTGGACCGTAGGTTTCGACGTCACCGGAGTGGAGGACGCCGAACTATATCATTTCACGGCGATGCCCACGTTCTATCTTCTCGACGCCTCCAAGCATGTGCTGCTCAAGGACCCATCGGTGGAGCGTCTGTTGCAATAGATTTCGATAGATTTTGATATCTCCGCAATCTTTATTATTTTTGCATAGTGAATACAGTGCGCGGTTGATACTCCGCGCCAAGTAATACGCGTACGACAGTACGCGAAGGATTATACGGAAAAATATTACGTGATGCATATACTAAAGATAGCGGCATTTTTGCTCAGCGCACTAACCCTTACATCCTGTGGTGGAAAAACCGACGCGGAGACGATCCTCCGCCAAGAGGAGGAGACCCATCGTGAGCTTTCCCACCGTGAGAAGCCTCAGAACTATAAGATGCCCGATGATATGTCGGAGTATCGCGGCACTCTGTCGCGCCATCTGCGCGAGGTGTTCAACGACAGCAATATGTATCAGTATGCCCACGCCCGTTATATGGGGATAGACCCTATTGTGAGCGTGGATATGGCGTACAACACCACGCGTCCGCTGCTGAAAGTCAGTGACACGGAGCTATATAAGCTTGACAGCCTCACCCATTCGGTGCCCTTCTTAGTGCCGGAGGCGAAGCGGCTGCTGGAGGATATCGGCAGGGGTTTCCGCGACACCATCGCGCGGCGCGACCTACCCAAGTGCCGTCTGCGCGTCACAAGCCTGCTGCGCACCCCAGCCTCCGTGAAGAAACTGCGCCGCATCAACGGAAACGCCACAGACTCCTCCACGCATCAGTTCGCCACCACCTTCGACATCGCTTACAACGCCTTCTATTCCCCCTCCGGGGATCTCACGTTGGACAACAACCCCCGATATAAGATGGCCCTCGCCGAGGTGCTATACGACCTCCGTAGCCGCAACCGCTGCATGGTCAAGTATGAGTGCAAGTCGCCATGCTTCCATATCACTGTGATTCAGTGAGCCGGTAGGCATAAACCCTTTGAGAACGCCACTCGCTAAATAATTTCTCCTCGCTAAATAGATCTCTCCTCGCTAAATAGATCTCTGTAGTCAGAACGGTATAATGGAAAACAAAGATATTATAGTCACTAAGAAGCCTTTATGGCGCCGCGCGCTCAAAATAGGGGCGTGGTGTGTAGGCACCCTCGCGGGGCTTCTCCTGCTCCTCATGGTTAGCATCACCATCTTCCTCACCCCGGAACGCCTGGGGGAGTTGGTCACCAAATACTCCGGCGAGTTCGTGGATGCCGACCTGAAGATAGAGAGCATCGACTATAGTATCTGGAGCAGCTTTCCATACGTGGGACTCTCTGTGGAACGCGCCACGGTGGTGTCGCACGCCCTGCGCGACCTTCCCCCGCAAATGCGCGATTCCATCCCCTCCGACTGTGACACCCTCGGCTCGTTCCGATCCTTGCGCGCGTCGATGAACCCCTGGCCCCTGATTCTTGGCAAAATCTCCGTGCGCGACGTCGCCCTCGACGGCCTCGCCCTCAACCTCGTGGCGGTGAACGACTCCGTGGCTAACTATCTCATCTCCAAATCGGAGGAGGAAGAGGAGGAATCACCTGTGAGCGTGCCGCACTTCTCCGTGCGTGAGCTTAAAGTCACCAACACAAAGTATATCAAATATTTCAGCGCCGCCACCAAAGCATCGGCGCTGCTGAACCTCAACACCCTCACTCTCAACGACACCGACACCTCCAACGAATACGACCTCACCATAAAGGGTGACGCCGGATTCCAAGTGGAGCGTCTCACTGTCCTTGATAAATTCCCCTTCGGCTTCAACGGCAAACTCGCCTTCGACTTCGATCCTTTCCTGATCACTTTCAAGCAGTACGGCATCGACCTCGGGAATATGAAAACGAGGATGGACCTCGCCATGGAGATCAGCGACGACTCCCAACTGAAGAGTTTCAACTATGATGTCAGCCCTTTCACTCTGATGAAGCTCTTCCAATACCTCCCGGCGGGACTCCTTCCCGACCTCACGGGAGTGAAATCGGATATGCAGGTGCAGGCGTCGCTGCGTCTCACCGCGCCATATAAGTTCTCCGCCGAGACCCTCCCGAGCTTCGACTTGAAATTCTCGGTGCCGGACTCCTATGTCTCCTACACCCTCGCCGGCGTTGGCACCTACCATATACACAACATCGGCATGAGCGCCACCCTCGAGTTCGACGGCGCGCATCCCGAGAAGAGCGTCTTCACCATCCCGGCGTTCACTCTCGCCGGCGACGGTGTAACCCTCGACATCTCCGGCTCCGCCACCAACCTGCTGAAATCCCCCGACGTGAAAGCCTGTGTGGTCGGAAACGCCGATTTCGGGGAGGTGTCGCGCTATGTGGCGGCGCTCAACGGAATGACCCTGCGCGGTCTCCTCACCTGCGACGTGGATATGCTCTTCAATCTTGACGAGCTTATGGCGGAGAAGTACAATAAGATGGAAATCAACGGCACCGCCTCCATGCGCGCCCTCACTTTCAAGTACCCCGACGCGCAATTGGCGGTGGAGAGCCGCAACGCCGAGTTCAATTTCGGCAACAACGTCAAGCAACTCGGCAACTTCGTGAGCAACAAGGGTATGCTCGCTTTCAGTGCCGATGTTGACACTATGCGCGTGGTGATGCCGGGCTATGATGCCGCCGTGGGTGGCGCGCGTCTCCTCGGAGGAACCACCCCGGCGATGCTGCAACGCACCGACACCAACGAGATAATCCCCATGGGGTTGGCGTTCATCGCCAACAGCGTGCGCGCGGTCTCCGATGCCGACTCCTCCAAAATATCAAGCCGCAATCTCAAGCTCTCCGGTTCCGTGGAGAGATACCAAAATAAGAAATCCTCACCCCTCTTCCGCGCGGCGCTCAGTGCCGACAGGGTGGCGTACCGTGACCCGACGATGTTCGCGCGCCTGCGCAATCTCGACGCGAACTTGCAGGTACACCTCAATCCGGCGCGTAAGAAGACAGCCTCACGCTATCAGGCGCGCTACGACTCCATCGCCAAGGCGAACCCCAACCTCGACGCCGACTCCATCGCCGTCCTCGCACGCCGCCACCGCCGCTTCAACGATAATGAGGTGGTGAGCATGGACCTCGACAAGGGGTTCCGCGACCTTATCAAGCAATGGAACGTCTCCGGCTCCGTGAAAGCGAGGGGGGGCGTGTTCGCCGCGTACTATTATCCCACCAAAAACCGCCTGGAGAACCTCAATATGGACTTCTCCTTCGATTCCATAGCCCTCCATAGCCTGACGCTGAAATCACAGTCAAACATCTTCAACCTCACCGGCAAAATCACCAATCTAAGGCAGATGATGATGGGGAGCAAGCGCACCCCGGTGAAGATACGTCTCAACGCCGTGGCTGACACCATCAACGTCAATCAGATAGCCTCCACCTACGAGAAGGGTGAGCTGCTACAGAAGAAACTTGTGGCGGAGGGCAAGATTATCCCCGAGAGCGAGGAGGATCTGGAGCGTCTCGCCGGGAGTGTGGAGCCTAAGAACGACACCGATTCACTCACGGTGATTGTCCCGAGGAATGTGGACGCGGAGATCTCTTTCCTCGCCAAAAACGTGATTTACACCGACCTCAATGTCTATGATATCTCCACGCGCCTGATGATGCAGGACGGTGCGTTCAATATCGACAACCTCCGGGGACACACAGATTTCGGCAGTGCGTATCTCAACCTCCTATATTCCACCCGCGACCTCAATGATATTATGATGAGCCTCGACGTGGGCTTCGAGAAGATTGACGTGAATATGTTTTTCAACCGCTTCTCGCAGTTCAAGGAGATGATGCCGATTATGGATAATCTCAGCGGTTTCGTCTCGGCGAAGGTGGCGGGGAGTATGCGCCTGTTGCCCAACATGGATCTTGATTTCCCCTCCGTAAGGGCGGTGCTCGACGTGCGCGGCAACGACCTCAAGGTGCATCAGGATGAGATGATACGTAAGGTGGCAAGGCTCCTTTTCATAGGTAACCACGACATTAATATCAAGGATATGCTCGTGCAGGTGTCGATCCATGATAATCTGCTGGAGCTTTATCCCTTCATTTTCGAGTTCGACAGATATAAGCTCGGACTCCTCGGCGAGAATGATTTCGACGGGAATATGTACTATCATGTTTCAATCCTCAAATCGCCGATACCGTTCCGCTTCGGCATAAACATCAAGGGTAATTTCGATAAGTATAAGATTCGCTTCGGCGGTGCTAAATACCATAGCGACCAAGCCACGCGCCTGATAGACCTCGTGGATGAACGTCGCATCAATCTTGTGCAGGAGATGCATCAATTCGTGCGTAAGTTTATTAAGAAGGCGGCTCTTTCCGACACGGGAAGCCCCAACTTGAATATGCTCAACGCCCCCGAAGAGGAGGAGAAGCTATCTGCGCCTATACGTGTCCTGCTCCAGAATCAGGATCTGCTGCAAAAGATGCTGGACTCACGCAAGTCCGACACCTCCGCGGCGACTAAGAAATGACTATGAATACCACAGATATAGATGCGGCGATAGCCGCCTACAACAGCCGCGGCGCGCGTTTTAATCCTAAGGCGGCGCTGATTGACATGGACGGGGTGCTTTACGACTCCATGAAGTATCATGCCCTCTCATGGCATAAAATGATGGCGGAGGTGGGGCTGAACCTCGACCCCGATGAGTTCTACTACTACGAGGGGATGACGGGACGGCATACCATAGACCTTATCTTCCGTCGGGAGTTTCACCGTCCCGCGACGGCGGAGGAGATGACGGAGCTTTACAAACGTAAAACGGAGCTTTTCGTGGAGTGCGGCAAGAAGGAGATGATGCCGGGAGCTGACCGTATGCTCGCCACCCTCCGCAAGAGGGGTATCCGATGTGTGCTTGTCACCGGCTCGGGACAAGCGTCGCTGCTCGACTCCATAGCGCATGATTATCCGGGGATTTTCCTTCCGGGGGATGTTGTGACCGCCCATGATGTGACCCGCGGTAAGCCGGATCCGGAGCCTTATCTCCGCGGTCTCGCGAAAGCGGGGGTGCAGCCGCATGAGGCGATGGTGATAGAGAACGCCCCTTTGGGTGTGAAGGCGGGTCACGGCGCGGGATGTTTCACCGTGGCGGTGGC